>NZ_JBNPVS010000004.1:0-383809 GCF_050434225.1 Paraburkholderia sp. GAS32
ACCAGGACGTTGATAGGTCAGGTGTGGAAGCGCAGTAATGCGTTAAGCTAACTGATACTAATTGCCCGTAAGGCTTGATCCTATAACAGGTGTGTTTCGTTTCGGGTTGCGCTTTAGCGCCTAGCCGAAACAACCCCCACAGGGGGCAACACACAGGTTGAGATCAGTGTTGTGCAGTACAAGCACAGCCCAATGTAATACCGAGAGGCATCCTCTCAGCTACTTCTTCCAGATTGGTTGTGTTGGCCCCGGGTTTCAAACCCACCCAGCACGACAACAAGTCATGCCTGATGACCATAGCGAGTCGGTCCCACCCCTTCCCATCCCGAACAGGACCGTGAAACGACTCCACGCCGATGATAGTGCGGATTCCCGTGTGAAAGTAGGTAATCGTCAGGCTCCCCTGCAAGACCAGAAACCCCACCCCGCAAAGGTGGGGTTTCTGCGTTTACGCGGCAAAAACCAGCCATCTGAAAACATCGCCACCGTGAGACCCTGTCCGGTGCGGCTCCTGTTCTACCGGCGTGACTCCTATCAGTAACGCCGCAAAATCGCCGACGCTAGTTCCCCCGCCGTCCTGCGTCATCCCATCCGTTTAAGCCCTCTTCCGCACCGGCGTCTGATACGACAAGCCTGCGGTGAAGCGGTCAAGTCGTTCACTGGCGTCGGTGATCGCCCAAAGGGGTGCGCTGTGCAGTTGCCGATCGTAGTTCGATGCGATTTCGGCGAAAAGCGCGAACCCTGCGCTGTCCAATCTCCACTCGCCGGTCTCACGGCCGGCATCGAAAGCCGCCGACACCGCTCTCTCCGCCGCACCGATCTGTTCGCCCGTCGTCGAGCCAAAACCGGATTCAGCCAGAAAACCCGTCAACAGCATGACCTGCGTGAGCGTTTGCGCATCGCTCGTGCTGCCGGCACCGCGGCGCAAGGCGTCGAGCGCCAGATGCACGCGCAGGGCAAGGTCGTCGGCGACCTGCCGTGCGATTGGCAGCAGCATGGCTTTGTCATGCCGAGCACGTGCAGCGCCAGTTTTGCGGGAAAACGGAATAGGTTGTGCCATGACGGTCCAGTGTTATGCCTGTGCAGATGCAATAACGGCGCGGGCGGTAAAAGGTTGAGCCCTTATTACGCGGCTAACACGCCCCAATTTGGCCGTCGAAAGCGGTGGGATGGCGGTCCTAAGCCAATCGGCATAGATTGACCGGTACACCCGAACTTTCATCTCGATTGCACGGGTGTTTCGATTCCCCTCGTTTTGTCGCAGTGTCGAATCGAACAGTCTCTTGAACACCCGGTCCCGCATCATGGCGACCGGATACACCAGGCCCTGCCTGGTCGTTGTGCCCGGCGGTTTGGTCGACCGTGGACACACTGTTAGTACACTTCAGACCTAGGCAAGCAACCCACATTCCGCTGCAAGCGCCGCGCCATCCAGCCCGCGGCACCTGTCAAATCGGCTTCACTCCTGATCCGGCTCATCAGCCGGCGCCACACTACGCGCCCTCACACGTCGGCGAATCTCCGAATCGAGAATCAGCCGGCCACGCAACTTACCCTTCATCCGTTTCACATAACGTGGCGCTTCGGTCATGTGGACCACCATCAGCTCGCGCACCTTTTCCACGTCACGTTCACGCGCCGCTTTCGTGATCGCTTTGTGAATCTTCACGTTGGCGAGACCAAAACGTTCATGTTCGACCTGCGGCGTGTCGTTACGAAACTCGATCAATTGCCGGATCATTTCGTTGATCAACTCGCAACTGAACCGCAGGAATGGATTGGGATTCGCCGCCGCGAGGATGTCGTGAAAATTGACGTCTTCCTGACGTTGCCGAACGATGTCCTGTCCGCCATGCGACGAAGCCGGCCGGTCGCAGCACGCAATGCTTGCTTCGAGCGCCTCGAAGTCCTGCTCCGTCAGATGCGGCACCGCACCCGCCGCCAGCTCCGGCTCCAGCAATTTACGCACGGTGTAAATGTCGTCGATCGATACATCCTTGAAGAACAGGTAGTTCTGCAAGAGCTGTAGTGTGCGATCGAGCGGCACTTCAACCACCATGCCGCCGCCGCTAGGGCCCGTGGTCACCTTGATGAGACCCTGCACCTCGAGCGACTTCAGCGCCTCGCGAATCGTGCTCTTGCTCACCGAAAAGAGCTGCTGCAATTCCACCTCACGCGGCAGGCGGTCACCCGGTTTCAGGTCTTTCTCTGTGATGAGCCGCTTGATCTCTTCGGCGACCAGATCGCCACGCTTTTGCTGCTTGATCTCAATCGCGGCGCCAGCCTTGGCGCGGTCGATGGTCATCTTCGTTACTCCCAGTTTTGTCCTGCACGCTTTCGACGGGCCGCCGGGCCCGTCATGGCACGGAAAGCCGTGTCGCTGCCGCCAGGAATTTTGCCTTATTGACACTCGAATTTATTGTACCTACGATCGAGTCCAACCTATTTATCATGATAAATAGAACAAAGCCGGTGTGGTGGAAAACTTCTCGGCGACCAGCAGGCTTTCGTCGTCGTTCGCGCAGTCTTTCAGTTTCGCAGTCGGTCAGTGCGTGTCTCTTTCTTAAGGAGCGTCATTTTGAATCGCCGAAATATGTTGAAGCTGGCCGCGTTGTCGGCCGTTCCGGGGACGTTGGGCTCGCTGGTCGCGCGTAGCGCGTTCGCGCAGGCCGGGACCTTGCAATTCGCCTGTCCGGTGCCGATGTCGGGCCCGTTCGCGGCGAACGGCAAGTATGCCGACCTCGGCATGAAGCTCGCTATCGAGCAGTACGGCAAGGTACTCGGTCAACCGCTCGCGTACACGGTGCTCGATACGGAAGGCAAGCCCGCGACGGCAGTGCGCCGCGTGCAGGAAATCGCGCAGCAGAAGAATGCACGTTTCTTCGCCGGCGGTATTTTGTCCTCCGAAGCTTTGGCGATGGGCAAGGAAGTGCAGAAGGCCGACGGCATCTTTATCACCACGGCGGGCGCGGACGAAATCACTGGAAAAGACTGCAACGACGCGACTTTCCGCTGGTCCGTGCCGACCTACGGTGCGATCGACCAGACCGTGCGCCCGTTGATCCAGATGATGCCAAAAGCAAAACGCTGGTACACCATCACACCGCAATACGTATTCGGCGACGGTTTGCTATCGGCAGCCAAGGCGATCTTCAAGGAGAAGGGCATTGAGCACGTGGGCAATAGCTACCACTCGCTCAACGAGAAGGAATTCAGCGGCTATCTGACGAATGCAGTCGCCGCGAAGCCCGACGTCCTGCTGATTCTCAACTTCGGTTCGCAATCGTCCGACACGTTGCACCAGGCCGTGAGCTTCGGCATGAAGAACAATTGCACGATTCTGCTCGCGTGGGCTTCCGGGCTGGAGCAGTTCGAATCGCTCGGTGCGGACCTGTGCGAAGGCGTCTATTTCGGCGCACAGTATTGGCACGACATCGACTCGCCGCTCAATCGCGATCTCGTCAAGCGCAGCAATGCTGCATTCAAGGCCAATCCCAACTACAGCCTCGCGGGTTCTTACATCTGCACAAAGATCTTGCTCGATGGCATCGTGAAAGCGGGCACAGTCGATCCGAAGAAGGTGGTCGCAACGCTCGAGGGGATGAAATACGACGGTTTGACCGGTCCGGAGGAGGTCCGCAAGGGCGACCATCAGGTACTGAAGAACTACTATCTGTTGAAGGGCAAGGCAAAGAACAAGATGAAAAACGCCGACGACTACGCGGATATCGTGAGCTCCGGCCAGTCGTTCCTCCCGCTCGACAAGACCGGCTGCAAGATGGCCTGATGCATCAGTGCCGCAAGCAACGCGGCACGCTCATTAGCGGCACTCCATCGCTACACCCTTTAGACGGACGCCATGAACGTTTATCTCCTGCAGATCGTCAACGGTATCGGAGTGGGAATGTTGTATTTCCTGCTCGCGGTTGGGTTGTCGATCGTGTTCGGCCTGCTGCGTTTCGTGAATTTCGCGCACGGCGCGTTCTATCTGCTCGGCGCGTACTTTTGCTATCAGGCGATGCAGTGGTCGATGAATTTCTGGACCGCGCTCGTCGTCGTGCCGATCGTCGTCGGCGCGCTTGCGTGGATCGTCGAGAAGCTGATTCTGCGGCACGTCTACGCGCAACAGCATGAGTTTCATATTCTCGTGACGGTCGGTCTCGCCCTCGTCGTGCAGGAATGCGCGATCCTGATCTGGGGGCCGCTCGGCGACAACGTGCCGGTTCCCGACATGTTGAACGGCGTCGTGATCTGGGGCAGTTTCGTGTACCCGAAATACCGCCTGTTTGTGATTGGCTTCACGGCTGTGCTGGCTGCGCTGTTGTGGTGGGTGCTGGAGGGTACACGGCTCGGTAGCGCGGTGCGCGCCGGCAGTGAATCGACGGAGATGGTGTCGCTGCTTGGCATCAACGTGATGCGCGTTTTCAGCCTGGTGTTCGCGCTGGGCGCCGCCACTGCCGCTTTGGCCGGTGTACTCGCCGCGCCGATTCGCGGTGTCGATCCGTTCATGGGCATCGAGGCGCTCAGCGTCGCGTTCGTGGTGGTGGTAGTCGGTGGAATGGGCAACTTTCTGGGCGCGCTGGTTGGCGGGTTGCTGGTCGGCATCGTGCAGAGCGTGATGAGTACGTTGTGGCCGGAAGGTGCACGCCTGATGATCTATGTTGCGATGGCCGCAGTGCTGCTGCTACGGCCGAACGGCTTGCTCGGGAGAGCGGCATGATCGATACCTCGAAACCTGGTGTTCATGACACTTCTTCCCGGCCGGCTCAACGCAGCTTGAAGCACGCATTGCACCGCTATCGCTTCCTGTTGCTTGCGTTGCTGGTCGTGTGTGTATTGCCGCTGACGCTGCGTTCCGGATCGTTAGCCACGGAAGTACTGGTGTTCGCGCTCGCCGCACTCGGTTGCAATCTGCTGCTCGGCCATACGGGTTTGCTCTCCTTCGGGCAGGGCATCTTCTTCGGACTCGGCAGTTATTGCGCGGGCCTCGTTCTTACCAAAACGGGCATGCCGATACCCGTGGCGCTGCTTGCCGCAATCGTGATTGGCGCGGCTGCCGCTGCGCTGGTCGGCTGGTTTTCGATTCGCCAACGCGGTACGTACTTCGTGATGTTGACGCTCGCGTTCGGGCAACTGTTCTACTTCCTCGCCTACACCACGCCCGATCTGACCGGAGGTGACAACGGTCTGCTCGACATCCCACGCCCGGCCCTGGGATTGTTCGGCAAAGTACTCGTGCCGTTGACTTCGCCGTGGCAGTACTACGCTTTCGTCGCCGTGCTGTTCCTCGTGGTGTTCTGGTTGCTGATGCGTGTCTCGCACTCGGTGTTCGGCCGCACGTTGCTGGCGATTCGCGACAACGAGGCACGCGCAGCCGCGGTTGGCTATGACGTCAAGCGCTTCAAGCTCATGGCGTTCGTGATCTCCGGCGCGGTGACGGGCCTCGCTGGAGCGTTGCACGCGTTGATGACCGGCATCGCGCCGCTGTCCAACATCGATTACCACACGAGCGAGATGATTCTCGTGATGACAGTGATCGGTGGCACGGGCAATCTGTTCGCATCGGTGCTGGGCGCGGCGTTCTATGTGCTGTTCGCCGACTGGTTGTCCACGCTATGGCCGCGCTGGCTGTTGCTGCTCGGTATCGTGCTGATCGCCGTTAGCCTTTTCATGCAGCGTGGGATATGGGGTTTGGGCGAACGAATCTGGCAGGCACTGCGGCGTAACTCATCCACAGACGCTGACAACGATACAGGCAACAGCGCAGGCAACCACGCAACCAGGGAGCGCGTATGAGCGAAGCGATTCTGCAAGCGAGCGGCGTGGTGAAGCGGTATGGCAAATTCACGGCGCTCTCCGAAGTCAATCTGCGCGTCTTGCCACGTACCGTGCACTCGGTGATCGGTCCGAACGGCGCAGGCAAGACGACGCTGTTTCACGTGTTGACGGGCACGTTGCCTATCACCGACGGGAAGATCATCTTCGACGGTCATGACGTGACGCATGAACCCGACCATAAACGCGTGCGTCGCGGCGTCGCGCGTTCGTTTCAGGTGACGAGTCTGTTCGCCAATCTGAGTGTGCGCGAAAATCTGCGGCTCGCCGCGCAAGGTGTCGACGCGGTGCGTGCGTTGAACGCATGGACGCCGCCGCACGGTGCACTCACCCACGCGGACACCGTCGACAGTGTGCTTGAACGCCTCGCGTTGCAGCGCTTTAGCGAGGTGCCTGCGGGCGCGCTATCGCATGGTCAGCAGCGACGGCTTGAAGTCGGCATGGCGCTCGCAGCGCGGCCCAAGGCGATCTTTCTGGATGAGCCGACTTCCGGCATGGGCATCGACGACCTCGACGACATGAAGCAATTGATCCGCGGCCTGCGCGACGATTACACCGTCGTGCTGATCGAACACAACATGGGCATCGTGATGGACATCTCCGACACGATCACCGTCATGCAGCAAGGGCGCGTGCTGGTGGAAGGGCGCCCGGACGACATTCGCGGCGACGAGCGCGTGCGCAGCGCCTATCTCGGCAACATGATCACCGGAGGCCGCGCATGATTCTCGACGTGCAACAGATTCACGGCTTCTACGGCAAGAGTCACATCCTGCAAGGCGTGTCCCTGCAAATCAATGATGGTGAGACGGTCACGCTGTTAGGCCGTAACGGCGCAGGTAAGTCGACCACGCTCAAGGCCATTGCCGGCGTCGTCGCACCACAGCGCGGTACGGTGACATTCAATGGCGTTGCCATCAACGGCATGCCGCCGCACAAGATCGCTTCGCGCGGCGTGTGCTTCGTGCCCGAACATCGCGGCGTCTTTCGTCTGCTGACCGTCGAAGAAAACCTGCGGCTCGGCGCGCGCAAGGATTCGCCGTGGCAACTCGACGACATCTACCGCATTTTCCCGCGCCTGAAAGAGCGGCGCACGAACGGTGGTGCGCAACTCTCCGGCGGCGAACAGCAGATGCTCGCAATCGGTCGTGCGTTGATGAATCATCCGCGATTGTTAATGCTCGACGAACCGGTTGAAGGTCTCGCGCCGGTGATCGTCGAAGAGATCGTCGCGCAACTCAAGTTGATCCGTGAAGCGGGCGTGGCGATTCTGCTGGTTGAGCAGAATCTGGAAGTCTGCACACAACTCGCGGATCGCCATTACATCATCGAACAAGGCGTGATCGTCTACGAAGGTGACAACGCTTCCTTCGCCGCCGACGATTCGATCAAGGACCGTTATCTGGGCGTGGGCGTCGTCTGACGCCCACGCTGTCTTCATTACGAGGAAGCATCGATGCAAGTTCATGAATCAACAACCGTCGCGACGCTCGCTGATCTGCGTGTCGACGGCGCACGGCTCTGGGACAGTCTCATGCAACTCGCGCAAATCGGCGCGACGAATAAGGGCGGTGTGTGCCGGCTCGCGTTGACTGACCTGGACCGCAAGGCGCGCGACCTCTTTATCGCGTGGGCGAAAGAGATTGGGTGCAGCGTGCGGATCGATGCTATCGGTAATATCTTCGCGCGTCGCGCGGGTTTGCGTGACGACCTGCCACCGGTGATGACCGGCAGCCACATCGATACACAGCCCACGGGCGGCAAGTTCGACGGCAATTACGGTGTGCTGGCTGGTCTTGAAGTGTTGCGCACATTGGCCGATGCCAACGTGCGGACGCTCGCGCCGCTGGAAGTCGCGGTGTGGACCAATGAGGAGGGCTCGCGTTTCGTGCCGGTGATGATGGGTTCAGGCGTGTTCGCCGGTGCGTTCACGTTGGAGCATGCACTCGAACAACGCGATCGCGAGGGCATCTCGGTGCGCGACGCACTTGCATCAATCGGTTACGCAGGCGAAAGCGGGAAGCCTCATGCGGTCGGCGCGTATTTCGAAGCGCATATCGAACAAGGGCCGGTGCTGGAGGCGCATGACACGACGATCGGCGTCGTACAGGGTGCGCTAGGTCAGCGCTGGTACGACGTGACTGTGCACGGCATGGAAGCGCACGCCGGGCCTACACCGATGGAACTGCGTCGCGACGCATTGCTCGTCGCAGCGGATCTGATTCACGCGGTGAATCGCATTGCTCTCGATCACGCGCCGCACGGACGCGGCACGGTCGGCTGGCTCGACGTGCATCCGAATTCGCGCAACGTGATCCCAGGCCGCGTGACCTTAACGGTCGATCTGCGTGCCGCTGACGATGCCTCGCTTACTGAGATGGATGCCGCACTACGCGCTGCCTGCTCGACTGCGGGTGAGAGGGCCGGCATCACGGTCGACGTCGAACAAGTGGTGTATTTTCCGCCCCAACCGTTCGCGGCGGACCTGGTCGCCGCGGTTCAGCAAGGTGCGGACACGCTCGGTTTTTCGTCGATGGACGTCATCAGCGGCGCTGGTCACGACGCCGTCTATCTCGCACGTGTCGCACCCGCAGCGATGATCTTCGTACCGTGCAAGGACGGCATCAGCCACAACGAAATCGAAGACGCACGCGCGGACCATCTGGAAGCCGGCTGCAACGTGCTGTTGCAGGCGATGCTGAACGCCGCGCAAGTGGCGGGGGGCACGGAAGCATGAAAGTCCTGATTGCAAGGATGAACCACGAGACCAACACGTTCTCGCCAGTGGCCACGCCGCTTGCAGCGTTCGGCCGCAATGGCCCGAGCTACGGCGAAGACGCGCTCAACGACAACAAGGGCATGCAGACGGCAATGGCCGCGTTCATCGATGCAGCCGAGCGCGAGCATGCTGGAATCGTGACGCCCATTTCCGCATCGGCGAATCCGAGCGGACCCGTCGAAGCCGCCGCGTACGACGCGATCTGCGATGCAATCGTTGCGGCCACAACGGGCTGCGATGCCGTGATGCTCGACCTGCACGGTGCGATGGTCGCCGAGAATGCGAACGACGGTGAAGGCGATCTGCTCGAACGCGTGCGCGCCGCGCTGCCTGATGCGCCGATTGCTGTCGCACTCGATCTGCATGGCAACGTCACGCAGAAGATGATCGACAACGTTGACGTGATCGTCAGTTTCAAAACCTATCCGCACGTCGATATGTACGAGACCGGCGCGCATGCGGCGCGTTTGCTGTTCGATCTGGTCCACGGCAGGGCGAAGCCAGTGATCGCATGGCGCCAGCCGCCGCTGCTCACGCATACGCTGCGCAGCGCGACGGCCGAAGGCGCGATGAAGCGCGCGGTAGCCGCCGCGCGCGCGGCAGAGGCCGATGGCATGCTTGCTGTGTCGGTGCTGTCCGGCTTCTCGCTCGCTGATATCGAGGCGCCGTGTATCAGCGTCGTGGTGGTGGCGAACGGCGAGCGTGCGCAGGCGGAAGCTATTGCGGAGCGCATCGCGCGACAGATCTGGAACGAGCGCGAGGATTTCGTTTATCACAGCGCGCCGCTGGCCGAATCGGTCGCACAGGCCGCAGCGCTCGCGCAGGGCGCGGACAAACCCGTGCTATTGCTCGATCACGGCGACAACTGCATGTCGGGCGGCACGTGCGACACGATGGACCTGCTGGAGGAAGCGCTTAAGCAGAAGCTCGAAGGGGTCGTGAGCGGGCCGTTGTGCGATCCGCAGGCCGTCGCGGCGCTGATGGCGGCGGGCGTCGGCAGCACGGTGACGGTGACGATCGGCAACAAGGTCGCAAGCAGCGCGGTGACGTCGCAGCCGCCGGTCGCCGTGACCGGTGTAGTGCGTGCGCTGACCGATGGCGAATACGTGATCAGCGGCCCGACCTACACAGGTCAGCGCGCGTTCATGGGGCGCGCGGCGGTGCTCGACACCGGCACGGTCAAGCTCGTGATAACCGAGCGCACGCACGAACCGTGGGACCTCGGCGTATTCGAGAGCGTCGGCATCGATCCGCGCCGCGCGCGTTTCTTGTTGCTCAAATCACGCATGTACTGCCGGCCGGTCTTTGTGCCGATCGCCGCCGGCCTGGTGGAGTGCGATAGCCGTGGCGTGACGAGTTCGGATTACGGGCTGTTCAAGTTCGAGCATGTGAAGCGGCCGGTTTTTCCGCTGGACGCGCAGACCGAGTGGATGTCGACGAACTGAAGCGGGTTGAACAACGAACCACGTACGAATTACCGAACGAACCGACGGACGCTCGTCCGCAAACATACTTGCCCTGCAGGGCTTGTGCGACGCGTCCGGAGTCTCTATAATTCGCGCCTCTAAAGGCTCGTAGCTCAGTTGGTTAGAGCACCACCTTGACATGGTGGGGGTCGTTGGTTCGAATCCAATCGAGCCTACCAACGCATATGTGACGTAGACGAAAGCGGCTCCGCTTTCGTCTACTGTCATGTTCTCGCATCACATCGGCGCACATCGTCATCGTGCGGCTGTCCTGTCAGTTTCTCCCCTTCGTATTGCCTGTATTTCGCCACAGCCTGATTCGTTCGCTGTTCGAATCCGTAGAACAACGCAGGGGTCGTGCATAGAATCGTGTCGACCACCGCTGCGTCCAGGCCGAGTTCCAATAGCGTCGATAACGACTGGCCGTAGTTCATCACCTGCTCGTACTGCGTATGGGGCCAGTCGCTTCCCCACATCAGCCGCTCAGCACCGAAGTGTTCGACAAGCTGGCTCGTCGCCTCATGCACAAAGCCAGAACCGGGAACCGCACATCGGTAGGCGCCCGAGACCTTGACCCACACGCGGCCGGTTCCGCCATAACCGAGCAAGGTCTTGAAGCCGGGATCGTGAATTCCTTTCTCAGGATCGGGGCGTCCGAAATGGTCGACGACCACGGGTACGCCTGCTTCCAGCAACCGGTCGAGCATCGGTGCCAGGTCCTGCGCATTCCGGTGTAGTTCGATGTGCCAACCTAGCCTCGACAATCGTTCGAGGAACGGCGTCCATGGTTTCGCTCCCAGATCCGGCAATGCCTGCTCGATAAGATTGAGCCGTATGCCGGTTATGCCTCGACCGTGCAGCTCGGCCAGCGCTTCCTCTGAAGCATCGGGCGCAACTACCGCTACGCCCCTTAAGCGATGCGTGTCTTGCGATAGTGCTTGCAGCAGGTAGCGATTGTCCGTCCCGAGAAAGCTCGGTTGCACGAGAACCGCGCGCCCGATGTCTTGCGCGTTCAGCAGTTGCAAATAGGTGTCGAGCGTGGCGTCGTAGCCAGGCGCGTAACGCCGGCTATCCGTGAGCGGCAAGCCTCTCTCGAAGACGTGCGCGTGAGTGTCCACGCGGCAGGAGTGGGACTGAGCGAGGGATACGGGAGCACTCATGGTCAGCCCCGCGGCGGGTCCAGGGTCAATCGCGCGTTGTCGACGGCATCGGGCGCCGATTCAGGCACCACGCCACGCAGACGTTTACCGCGCGTCTCGGGAAGCAGCAACACAGCGATCATCGCGAGGCCGTAAGCAATGGCCGCGTCGATTCCGATTGCCATACCGAGCGACATCGAATGACTCATGTAGCCGACGAGCACAGGGAAACCCGCCGAGGCGATCCGTCCGAAGTTGTAGCAGAATCCGACGCCTGTGCCGCGCATGTCAGCCGGATACAGTTCGTTGAAAAGCGGGCCGAGGCTCGCTGGGATGCCCGCGGCGAACAAGCCGAGTGGGAAGCCCAGCACGAGCATTTGCGTGTTGGTCAGCGGCAGCATCACGTAAGCGAGAACCGTCACGATGCAGCAGAACGCGAAGAGGGCGACGTTGCGCCGGCGGCCAATGCGGTCGAGCAGATAAGCACTCGCCATGCAGCCGCACCAGAAGGCCACGATGACGACCGCCAGATAGCCACCGGTGTTCAGAACCGACAGGTGCCGTTCTTTGGCGAGGAAGGTGGGCAGCCATGTCATGATCGCGTAGTACCCACCGTGAGCGCCGGTGCCCAGCACGGCGCCGATCACGGTGGTCCGGAGCACGCGCGGCTGGAAGACCTGGGTTATCTGCCCGAGCACCGAGACCTTGGGAGCAGCGCTTGCCGGCGCCACGCGTGCCGGTTCCTTCAGATTGCGCCGCACGAATAGAACCAGGCCGGCCGGCACGAGGCCGACGGCGAACATCACGCGCCATGCGGTGTCCGAGGGTAACCAGGAGAACGCCGCGGCATACACGAGCACGGCCGCGCCCCAACCGACCGCCCAGGCGCTTTGCACGGCACCCATCGCCTTGCCGCGGTGTTCGGTGCGAATGGTTTCCGCCATCAGTACCGCACCTGCCGCCCACTCGCCGCCGAATCCAAATCCTTGAAGCGCCTTGAGAACCAGGAGTTGCGGGAAGTTCTGGGCGAACGCGCAGAGAAAGGTGAAGCCGGCGAACCAGAGGATCGTTATTTGCAACGTCCGAACGCGTCCGATGCGGTCCGACAACGCGCCTGCGATCCAGCCGCCGAGCGCCGAAGATATCAACGTCACGCTGCTGATCGCGCCGGCCTGCGTGTGGTCGATGCCGTACGCGGCAATGATCGCGGGGATGGCCAGGGTGAACATCTGCACATCGAGCGCGTCGAGCCCCCAACCCGCAAAGCACCCCCAGAAGGTGTTGCGTTCAAGGGGCGTGCCTTGTTTGTACCACGTGAACATAGCCGTCTCCGTCGTGCTTATCATGTAGTCATATATATGACTACATGAATGGTGGTCGCAAAGCCGCCAAAAGTCATTGAGTATTAACCCTTGCTCCCGTTGCTGTTGTGGGATGTTGTACAGTAGTTACTCCTCTGAACAACTATATGAATGCTATGGACGCAACCTCTTTCGTGACCAAGCCGGATGGTCGGTTGCCCCGTTATCAGCAATTGCGTGACGACCTGGTTGGCCGGATTGCTGCAGGTGAGTGGGCCCTGGAGGAACCCATCGCCACCGAGGCTGAGTTGGGGCAGTTTTATAACGTCTCCACTGGCACGGTTCGTAAAGCGGTTGATCTGCTCGTTGTCGACGGCGTGCTCACGCGCAGCCAGGGCAAGGGCACATTTATTCGCCGGCCCCGTTTCGATTCGTCGCTGTTTCGCTTCTTCCGTTTCAAGTCGCGCGACGGCGAGCCGGTGCGGCCGACCGCGCGCGTGCTCAAGCGCGAGATCGTGAAACCTGGCGAAGAAATTCGCTCTACGTTGCAGATGAAAGCCTCCGAGAAAGCGATCCACCTTTCGCGTGTGCGGCTGATCGAAGGCCAAGCGGTTCTGTCTGAAGAAATCTGGTTGCCGCGTGCGCGTTTCGAACCCTTGGCCACGTTGCCGCTCGGCGATTTCGAGGACTTGCTGTATCCGTTGTATGAGCGTCTTTGCCGGCAGATCGTGGCGTCCGCTACGGAAATCTTAAGAGTAGAACAAGCCACATCCGACGATGCCTCGCTTCTCGATGTAGCGGTCGGCAGCCCTGTCATTCAGGTCCACCGTGTCGCGTCGGACTTCGCGGGCACACCGTTCGAATGGCGTAGCACGCGCGGCGCCGCCGCGACGTTTCAGTACCAGGTGGAAATCCGCTGAGTCGGCGGCCCGCTGGAATACAGCGGAGCTGATCCGCCTCAACCTCACCCCGCTTTTTGAACGCAGCGCCGCCAGGACCGCTGGGGCCGCATGCGCCTATTCGGGTATCACCTCATGGTGTCCGATGCCAGTTCATATAAACATATATATGACTACATCAATCTGGCCGTTTCCCTCGACGTAGCGGCTGCCATGCCGCGAGGCGAGTGTCGATGGCGGCCGGCGAGAAAACCGGAGCGGACATGTCTACGCAGGCAGGATTTGAGCAGCAGGTAATGAAGAAGATGGCGTGGCGGCTGATGCCGCTTCTGATCGTCATGTTTCTGATTTCGTTTATCGACCGCCAGAACGTCGGTTTCGCCAAGCTCGAGATGGTGCACGCCCTCGGCATGACGGAGGCTTCATACGGGCTGGGCGCCTCGCTGTTCTTCATCGGCTACCTCATCTTCGAGGTGCCCAGCACACTGGCGCTGCATCGCTTCGGCGCGCGGACCTGGCTCGCCCGCATCATGATGACTTGGGGCGTGGTCACGGTCCTGATGGCGTTCGCGCGCTCGCTGCCCGTCTTCTATTCATTTCGCTTCGCACTGGGCGTTGCCGAAGCCGGTTTTTATCCCGGCGTCATCTACTACCTCACGCAGTGGTTCCCGCAAAGCTATCGCACGAAAGTGCTGGGGTTCTTCACGCTGGGCAGTTCGCTTGCCAACATGCTGGGTTCGCTGGTCGGTGGTCTTCTGCTGACGTTGGGCGGCACATGGGGCTTCGCGGGTTGGCAGTGGGTGTTTATCGCCACCGGCATTCCCGCCATTCTGATTGCGTTCGTCGCGCTCAAATTCTTGCCGAATTCGGTGAAGGAAGCGCCGTTCCTTTCGCAGCAGGAGAAGGACGTCGTCATCGCCGCGCTCAAGCGGGAAGCGTCCGATGACGCCAAGGCGACGCGGCCATGGGGTGCCTTGCTCGATCCGAAGGTTCTCATGTTCGCGTTGACATACATGCTGATGTCGACGTCGTTGTACGGGGTGACCTACTGGATGCCGACGCTGCTGAAAAGCGATGGCGTGTCGTCGTCGCTGAACGGTCTGCTGAACATGATTCCGTGGGCGCTCGCGACACTGCTTCTGCTGTGGCTGCCCGGCAAGCTCAAGCGTGAGCGCGTCGTGTTGAAGGCAATGAGCGTGGTGGCCGGCATCGGCGTCGTTTGCTTTGCGTCGAGCCTCGTTTTGCCGACCGCGTCGTTGCGTTTCGCCGCGCTGTGTCTCGGCGGGGCGTGTATCCCGTTGCTCTATCCCTGCTTCTGGTCGCTGCCCCCGCGGTTCTTCTCCGGCGCAAGAGCCGCAGCGAGCGTGGCGGCGATCAACGCGATCGGCAATCTCGGCGGCTTTGCCGGGCAGAACCTGATGCCTTATGTCGGCAAGGTGGCACACAGCCATGTCGCGCCGATGCTGGTGCCGACAGCGTGCCTGTTCGCGTTAGGGATTGGCACGGCTTTGGCCGCGCTGATCGGCGCGCGTCGCAGGATGGCGCTCGAGTCGGCGACGATTCGTCCGACGTAGATCCCGTCAAGGACGGAGCAGGTCGAAGCCGGCCAGCACGACAACCCCGCTTACCACGATCAGCGCTACCGAATGCTGTCCGAAGTAAAGAAGGGCCGCGGCTGACCAGCTAGTAGCTGCGAATGCTGCAATACGTTTCATGCTTTAAAACCCCAATGCAATAGCCAATAACCCGCTGACCACCCCGCAAACCACCACGGCCAGCGCCACCACCGTCAGCACGCGCCTGGGGAACGAGCGCCCAAGCATGGCCATCGACGGCACGCTGATCAGCGGCAGCGTCATCAGCAACGCGCCGGCCGGGCCTGCGGCCATGCCGAAGGAGAGCATGGCCTGAATGATCGGTACTTCGCCCGCGGTCGGAATCACGAACAACGTTCCGGCGATCGCCAAAGCGACGATCCACAGCAGGCTGTTATCGATGCTGGGTCCGATGTGCGGGAACAGCCATGCTCGCGCTGCGCCGAGAATCAGCACCAGGACGATGTACTCAGGAATCAGCCGCAGCGTCATTGTTCCGAGGATTTTCACCCAGCGTGTGAACGCGGTGCCCGGATCGTCGGTGGTGACGAGTTGCGCCATGGCTTCGCGCGACGCTTCGGCTTCCTTCGGCGTGACCATGCGGTTCACCAGATAGCCGAGGCCGAACACCATCACGAGGCCGAGGGCGAGCCGCAAACCCATCCATTGCCAGCCGAGCACGAAGCCCATGAAGATCAACGTGGCCGGGTTCAAAGCGGTATTGCCCAGCCAGAACGCGATCGCCGCTCCCGGTGCGGCCTGACGGGCGCGCAAGCCGGCCACGACCGGCGCCGCGCAGCACGTGCACATCATGCCCGGCAACGACATCAGGCCGCCCTTCACCACGCTGCTGAAATCGGTCCGGCCGAGCGCGCGTGCGACCCACTGCGGCGGAATCAGCGCCTGTACCGCCGAGCCCAGCAGAAGGCCGAGCACCATGGCTTGCCAGATCGCCTTGCCGTAGGCCAGCGCGTAATCGATGGCCGCCTGCCACGAGGCCGCCGGTGCGCTCGACGCCGTGCCCATCAGGATCGACTTGCCGATGGAATGCTGACTCGCGGCGACGAACGCGCGGTTGTAGTACGGAAACCACTTCACATAGAAGAGTCCGACGACGGCGATCAGCAGGAACACGATCCAGCCAAGGGCGACGCGGGGCTGCCGAAGGGTTGATTGCATATTGGATGGTCTTAAACGTTAGTTTTTAGTCAGATGACAGCGAGCGCGCTGTTATCGAGTTGGGCAAGCAGGGCTTTTGCCTGTTCAACGACATCGGCGTCGTTGGGCCGAAAATTCATTTGCAACGCCCGCGGCAACTGCACGAAATGCTGATGGCTGCTACGCGCATACGCTGGATCATAGTGCTGCTCGATCAGCTCGCGAGCGAGCTCGGCCCGGCTATTTTCATCGACGAGGTGTTGCCAGCCCGTAACACGTTCGCGGCTATGCAAACCGATCATCTTCTGCAACTGCGCTTTCAACGATTCAGGATCGTCGAACAGATGCGCATAGTCATGCAGCAGGAACGCCGCGCGGTCTTCGTGGCTCGATAACACTTCGACGCAGGCGCCCTGATGAAACGTGTCGAGGAGCGCGAGCGGCAGCGCAATCGAACCGATCCGCCGGCTCTCCGCTTCGACGAACACCGGCCGTTTGGGATCGAACGTGCGCAGGGCGCTCACCAGCAGCGTGTCGAAGCGCTTTTGCGACGGCTGCTCAATGCCTGCCCATGCGCCGAGCAGCGAGCCGCGATGGGCGGCCAGTGCTTCGAGGTCCAGCGTTTGCGCACCCGCCTGGCGCAGCGCTTCCAACAGGCGTGTCTTGCCGCTGCCGGTCGGGCCCACTAGTGCGATGTAATTGAATTTCTTCGGCAACGTCTCAAGGGTGTCCAGCGTTGCGCGCCGGTAGCCTTTATAGCCGCCGTCTAGCTGACGTGCCTGCCAGCCGATCATATTGAAGAGCGTCGTGACCGAACCCGAACGTTTCCCGCCGCGCCAGCAATAGATCAGCGGCCGCCAGTTGCGCGGCCGGTCGGCGAAGGTGGTTTCCAGGTGGTGCGCGATGTTGCGCGCAACCAGCGCCGCGCCGATCCGGGTGCCTTCGAATGGCGAGACCTGCTTGTAAGTCGTGCCGACCAGAACACGCTCTTCGTTGCTCAGCACAGGCGCGTTGAGCGCGCCGGGGATGTGGTCTTCGGCGAATTCTAGAGGCGTGCGCACGTCGATGATTTCATCGAAATCACCGGCTTGATCTAGGCTGACAAGTAGGTTTTTCAAGGGGTTACGGACGAAACGGACCGGCGGGAGAAGCGAAATTATCGCATGCGCCGTCAATGCCGGCTGGCGAGCCGTTCCGTTTCGCCTTCAAGCCATATGCCAGGCCATGCATCAGGCGAAATACGAAGCCATCTGCCAGGCCCGTGCCTCGCTTTGTCCGTCGGTCCGTCCGTGCCTCAGATCACCTCGACTCGCCGTTCTCCGCTGACCATTTCCCCGATTACGCACGCCTCGTCGAAACCGTCGGCGCGGAACAGGGCGAGCACTTCGTCGACGGCTTCTGGCGCGCACGACACCAGCAGGCCGCCCGAGGTTTGCGGATCGGTGAGCAGGGTGCGAGCCGTCGACGGCAATGAGGAAGGCAAAACAATGTCCTGACCGTAAGCGTCCCAGTTGCGCCCCGAAGCGCCGGTAAAAATGCCGGCCTGGGCGAAGCTGACCACGTCCGGCAGCCACGGCAGATCCGCATAGCGCACGCGGGCGGTCAGATTCGACCCGCGGGCTAATTCCAGCGTATGGCCCAGCAAGCCGAAACCGGTGATGTCCGTGAGGGCATGCACGCCATCGAGCGTGGACAGCGCCGCGCCCGGCCGGTTGAGCTTGGTCGTGGCCGCGATCATCGCGGCATAGCCGTTTGAATCGAGCCGGTCCTTTTTCAACGCCGCCGACAACACACCCACGCCCAGCGGCTTGCCGAGGATCAGCACGTCGCCTGCCCGCGCACCGGCGTTGCGTTTGACACGCCGCGGATCGACCACACCGATCGCTACCAGGCCGTAAATAGGTTCCACCGAATCGATCGAGTGACCGCCGGCGAGGGGAATGCCGGCTTCGGCGCAGACGGACTCGCCACCCTTCAGCACCGCCGCGATCACGTCGTGCGGCAGCACATTGATCGGCATGCCGACGATCGCCAGCGCCATGATCGGCTTGCCGCCCATGGCGTAGACGTCGGACAGCGCATTGGTTGCGGCGATGCGGCCGAAGTCGAACGGGTCGTCGACGATCGGCATGAAGAAATCGGTGGTGGCGACGATCGCCTGCTCGTCGTTGAGCCGGTAGACGGCGGCGTCGTCGGCGGTATCGTTGCCGACCAGCAGGTCGGGAAAGAACGGCAGCGGCGCGCTGCGCTTGAGCAGATCGGCAAGCAGGCCGGGGGCGATCTTGCAGCCGCAGCCTCCGCCGTGCGACAGGCTGGTCAGGCGGGGCGAAGGGTTTGCGGCGGGGCGGGTGTCGGTCATGTGCGGCGCGGATTTCAGGCTTCGAATAACCACATTATGGCGGTTGTTCGCGCGCGGCGCAGGACAGCGGGCGCCCACGGTCTTGGTCGTTGCGGACGCAATCAACTGCTGCAAGAGGAATAGTGCCCGGTTTCATTGAAACCGGCTGCGGCGCTTCATATTTAACGACGTTGATGACGTGCCAGTCTCGCTGCAGGACTTCATATCGGCCTCTATAATCGTTATTAGTATCCCGAAAAGAGCCGAGGCCATTACATGACCCACATGTCCCGGCGACAGTTTCTGAAGGTCTCCGCCACCACGCTCGCCGGATCAAGTTTGGCCCTCATGGGCTTCTCTCCGGCACCTGCGCTAGCCGAGGTTCGTCAGTACAAACTGTCGCGCACAACTGAAACCCGCAACACCTGCCCGTACTGCTCGGTGGGCTGCGGCATCCTGATGTATGGACTTGGCGACAACGCCAAGAATGCAAAGTCCAGCATCATCCACATCGAAGGCGATCCCGACCATCCGGTGAACCGCGGCACGTTGTGCCCGAAGGGCGCGAGCCTGATCGATTTCATTCACAGTCCGAGCCGTCTGAAGTATCCGGAGTACCGCGCGGCTGGATCGAATGAATGGAAGCGGATTTCCTGGGAAGACGCGCTCGATCGTATCGCCAGGCTGATGAAGGAGGACCGCGATGCCAATTTCGTCGAGACGACGGAAGACGGCAAGAAGGTCAACCGCTGGCTGACCACCGGCATGCTCGCGGCATCGGCCGGTAGCAATGAAGTGGGATATTTGACGCACAAGACTGTCCGCAGTCTTGGCATGCTCGCGTTCGATAATCAGGCACGTGTTTGACACGGCCCGACGGTGGCAGGTCTTGCCCCGACGTTTGGCCGTGGAGCGATGACGAACCATTGGGTCGACATCAAGAACGCGGATGTGATTCTCGTGATGGGCGGCAATGCAGCCGAGGCGCACCCGTGCGGTTTCAAGTGGGTCACGGAAGCGAAGGCGCATCGCAAGGCAAGGTTGATCGTGGTCGATCCGCGCTTTACGCGTACGGCCTCGGTCGCGGACTACTACGCGCAGATTCGGACCGGCTCGGACATCGTGTTCCTGGGCGGGGTGATCAACTATTTGCTCACCAACGACAAGATTCAGCACGAGTACGTCAAGAATTACACGGATATGCCGTTCATCGTGCGCGAGGATTTCTCGTTCACGGACGGCCTGTATTCCGGCTACGACGCGGATAAACGCAGCTACGACAAGAGCACGTGGGACTACGAGCGCGGCGACGATGGTTACGCCAAAATCGATCCGACGCTGCAGCATCCGCGCTGCGTCTATCAGTTGATGAAGCAGCACTACTCGCGCTATACGCCCGAGCAGGTCGAGCGGACCTGCGGCACGCCGAAGGACAAATTCCTCAAGGTGTGCGAGATGCTGGCATCGACGGCCGTCCCCGGGCGCGCCGGCACGATCCTGTACGCGCTCGGCTGGACGCATCATTCGATCGGCGCGCAGATCATCCGCACCGGCGCGATGGTGCAATTGCTGCTGGGCAACATCGGCATTGCGGGCGGCGGCATGAACGCGCTGCGCGGTCACTCGAACATTCAGGGTTTGACCGACCTGGGTTTGATGTCGAACCTGTTGCCGGGCTACATGACGCTGCCGATGGAAGCCGAGCAGGACTTCGACGCCTTCATCACGAAGCGCGCGAGCCAGCCGTTGCGGCCGAACCAGTTGAGCTACTGGCGCAACTACCGCGCGTTTCATGTCAGCTTCATGAAGTCGTGGTGGGGCGATAACGCGACCGCCGAGAACAACTTCGGCTACGACTATCTGCCGAAGCTCGATAAGTCATACGACATGCTGCAGGTCTTCGAGCTGATGAATCAAGGCAAGATGACCGGCTACATCGCGCAGGGCTTCAACCCGCTTGCCGCGGCGCCGAACAAGGCGAAGATCGGCGCGAGTCTGGCCAAACTGAAGTGGCTCGTCATCATGGATCCGCTCGCCACAGAAACGTCGGAGTTCTGGAAGAACTTCGGCGAGTTCAACGACGTCGATCCGTCGAAGATTCAAACCGAAGTTTTCCGTCTGCCTACCACCTGTTTCGCTGAGGAACGCGGCTCGCTGGTCAGTTCCAGCCGCGTGCTGCAGTGGCACTGGCAGGGCGCCGACGGGCCGGGCGAGGCGAAGAGCGACCTCGAGATCATGTCGGGGCTGTGGCTGCGCATTCGTAAGGCTTATAAGGAGAACGGCGGCAACTATCCCGATCCGATTCTCAACATGAGCTGGCCGTACTCCGATCCGGAAAGCCCGACGCCGGAAGAAATCGCCATGGAGTTCAACGGCAAGGCCCTCGCCGACGTGACCGACGCCACCGACAAAACCAAGGTGCTCGCCAAGAAGGGCGAGCAGTTGGCGGGCTTCGCGCAGCTTCGCGACGACGGCAGCACCGCGAGCGGTTGCTGGATCTTCTGCGGTTCGTGGACTCAGGCGGGCAACCAGATGGGCCGCCGCGACAATTCGGACCCGACCGGCATCGGCAATACGTTGAACTGGGCATGGGCGTGGCCTGCGAACCGGCGGATTCTGTACAACCGTGCTTCGTGCGACGTCAGCGGCAAACCGTTCGACTCCACGCGCAAGCTGATCACGTGGAACGGCAAGACGTGGAGCGGTGCGGACATTCCCGACTTCAAGGTGGACGAGCCGCCTGAAAACGGCATGAATCCGTTCATCATGAATGCGGAGGGCGTGGCGCGCTTCTTCTCGCGCGACGGTCTGGTGGAAGGTCCATTCCCCGAGCACTACGAACCGTTCGAAACACCGCTCGGCTACAACCCGCTGCATCCGGATAACAAGGCGGTCGTCAGCAGTCCGGCGGCGCGCGTGTTCCCGGACGATCGGGCCGCTTTCGGCACGCATGAGAACTTCCCGCATACGGCCACCACGTATCGTCTGACCGAACATTTCCACTACTGGACCAAGCACGCGCGTTTGAACGCGATTGTGCAGCCGCAACAGTTTGTGGAGATCGGCGAGGATCTGGCGAAGGAGGTGGGCGTGGTCGCGGGGGATCGCGTGAAGGTGTCGTCCAATCGCGGGCACATCATCGCCGTGGCGCTCGTCACCAAGCGGATCAAGCCGCTGATGATCGAAGGGAAAAAGGTCCAGACAGTCGGCTTGCCCTTGCATTGGGGCTTCAAGGGGCTCGCGAAGCCGGGCTATCTCGTCAATACGCTGACGCCTTCCGTGGGCGACGGGAATTCGCAAACACCGGAATTCAAGTCGTTCCTCGTCAAGGTCGAAAAGGCATAAGGAAAAGAGATGGCACTGCAATCACTGGATATCAAACGCCTCTCGGCCACGACCTTGCCTGAACCGCAAGTGCGTGAGCCGGTGACGGGCACGGTCGCCAAGCTCATCGACGTATCGAAGTGCATTGGCTGCAAGGCGTGTCAGACGGCCTGCATGGAGTGGAACGATCTGCGCGACGAGATCGGCACGACAACCGGCATCTATGACAACCCGCGCGATCTGTCTGAGCATTCGTGGACCGTCATGCGGTTCTCGGAGTACGAGAACACCGAAGGCGATCTCGAGTGGCTGATCCGCAAGGACGGCTGCATGCACTGCGAGGATCCAGGCTGTCTGAAGGCCTGCCCTTCGCCGGGCGCGATCGTGCAGTACACGAACGGTATCGTGGATTTTCACGAGGAAAACTGCATTGGCTGCGGCTATTGCATCACCGGTTGCCCGTTCAACGTGCCGCGCATTTCGAAGAAGGACAACCGTGCGTACAAGTGCACGCTGTGTTCGGATCGCGTGGCTGTCGGTCAGGAGCCCGCGTGCGTGAAGACCTGCCCGACCGGCGCGATCATGTTCGGCACCAAGGAGGACATGAAGCAGCAGGCGGCGGATCGGATTGTCGATCTGAAGGAGCGCGGTTTCCAGAACGCCGGTTTGTACGATCCTGCCGGCGTGGGCGGCACGCATGTGATGTATGTGCTGCACCACGCCGACAAAGCCAACCTGTATCACGGTTTGCCGCAGAATCCGAAGATCAGCGCGATGGTTTACCTATGGAAAGGTCTGGCGAAACCGCTGGCGCTGGCAGGGATCGCGTTTGCTGCAGTGGCAGGGTTCTTCCACTACACCCGTGTCGGTCCGAACGAGGTGACGGAGGCGGAAGAAGCCGAAGCACAGCACGAAGCTGATGAAGCACGCCGTTCGCGGGAGGCATCCGATGAAGCACGCTGACAATCAGGAGCACGTTGTGCTGAAAGACGTGAAGGGCAACAGCCTGATCCAGCGCTACACGCCGAATGAACGGACGAATCACTGGATCACCGCCATCACGTTCGTTCTGCTGGCGCTGTCCGGCCTCGCCATGTTCCATCCGGCGATGTCGTGGCTGTACGCGATCTTCGGCGGCGGCCAATGGACGCGGATTTTGCATCCGTTTGTCGGTTGCGTGATGTTCCTGTCGTTCCTGATTCTTGCGTTGCGCTTCTGGCATCACAATTATCTGGACAAAGCCGACATCCAGTGGATGAGGCAGATCGACGACGTGCTCAACAATCGTGAGGAAAAGCTCCCCGCGATCGGAAAGTACAACGCCGGTCAAAAGCTGCTATTTTTCACTATGGTGATTTGCCTGCTGCTGTTGCTGGCGAGCGGCGTTGTGATCTGGCGGCGCTATTTCTCGTTCTATTTTCCGATCGAGATTATCCGCCTCGCGGCGCTGGTTCATGCTGCGGCTGCGTTCGTGTTGATCGTCGGCATCGTCGTGCATATTTATGCGGCGTTGTGGATCAAGGGCTCGATCGGCGCGATGACGCGCGGGACCGTGACCTATGGCTGGGCGAGAAAGCATCATCCGAACTGGTTCAAGGAAATCATCGGCAAGTAGGATCGGCAACAAGCGTGGCGCAATTTGCCACGCACCCCGAGCCGCCGCTCCTGTTCGACGAACTGCGGCGGCTCTTCAGTTTTCAGCGCAGTTTTCAGAGGTCGATACTTTGGTTCAACGCATTCTTGAGGCCGGCGATATCGAATCGCTCGATCACACGGCGATTCCCCGCATCCGTACGCCGGAACGGCTGGCGGTCTTTTCGGCGCGCGCCGCGCGGCTGCGTCAATTGGCGGCGCTCAGCAATCCGATCGCCGGCTATTTGCGTCTGATGGCCGTGCTGGCGGACGCGCAGCAAGCCGTGATCACCGGCTTCAAGGCGAAGCCGCCCAGCGCCGAGTTGATCGCGAGTGCGCAGCAGCATTCCATGCCGCTGATTCCGGCGCTTTCCGGCGTGCGCGATCCGGCGTGGCACGACGTTTTGCTTCAATTGCTCGACAAGGTGCAAGCTGCCGGTTCACTCACACCGCCGCTCGAAGCGCTCCTCGCCAGACTGCGAATACTCGATAAAGTCACTCTCGAAGCCCAGGCCGACGCGATTTTCGCGCAGCGCTTCGAGGAAGTCGATCCGGCGAGCGCGCCGTTCATCATGGCCGCGCTGCAAGTCGTATGGACCGACCTCGCCGCCGACATCGACAAGCGCGACGTGCCGTACATCGAGACGTTAGGCCTGTGTCCGGTGTGCGGATCGCATCCGGTGGCGAGCATGGTGCGCGTGGGCGGTGCGTATGACAATTACCGTTACCTGCAATGCGGCCTGTGTGCGACGGAGTGGCACATGGTCCGCGCGAAATGCTCTAACTGCGATTCGACCAAAGGCATTGCCTATCACGCAGTCGGCTCGCAGGACGCCGATGAGGCCACACGAGAAGCCGATTCGAAGAATGCATCCTTGAAGGCGGAGTCGTGCGACGAATGCCATACTTACCGGAAGATCGGCATTCAGTCGAAGGACTACGATTTCGAACCGTTCGCGGATGATCTCGCCAGTCTCACGCTGGACCTGCTGATGGGAGCGGAAGGTTATCGGCGCGCGTCGCCGCATCCGTGGCTCTGGCCGGAACAGGCCGATCCTGCGGCTGATGATTCTTCCGGCGAATCCGACTGAGAAAGAGGATTGCTTCGTGAGCGATGTAACCGGCTCTGAATTGCGGGCGCTGATGGCGCGCGTGCCGTCGGTGGAAAAGGTGATGGCGTCTGCCGAGTTTGCGGTGTTGCTGACGGAGTTCGGCCGTACGCAGGTGTTGGGTGCTCTGCGTGACGCACTCGACGCCTGGCGCGTCAGCGCGCAATCCGGCGATGCGTCGGTGAGCGCGCTCGATATCGCGCAACTGCGGGCCTCCGTCGAAGCCACGCTGCGCCGGCGCAACGCGGCCCGCTTGCGCAGCGTCTTCAATCTGACCGGCACCGTGCTGCATACCAATCTCGGCCGCGCATTGCTGCCCGACGAAGCGGTGCAAGCCGTCATGAAAGCGCTCACGCAACCGGCCAACCTCGAGTTCGATCTCGGCACCGGCAAGCGCGGTGATCGCGACGATCTGATCGACGAACTCATCTGCGAACTGACAGGAGCCGAAGCGGCGACCGTGGTCAACAACAATGCCGCGGCTGTGTTGCTCACGTTGTCCGCGCTGGCGTCGAAGAAAGAAGTGATCGTGTCGCGTGGCGAGCTGGTTGAAATCGGCGGCGCGTTTCGCATTCCCGACATCATGAGCCGCGCGGGCGCCAGGCTGCGCGAAGTCGGTACCACCAACCGCACGCATCTGAAGGACTACGACGAAGCCATCGGTCCGCAAACCGCGCTGCTGATGAAAGTCCACACGAGCAATTACGCGATCAGCGGATTCACCAAAGAGGTCGGGGTCGACGCCATCGCGCCGCTCGCCCACGCACGCGGTCTTGCCGTTGCGGTGGACCTCGGCAGCGGCACGCTGGTCGATCTGACTCAATGGGGTTTGCCGCGTGAGACGACCGTGCGCGAAACCATCGAAGCCGGCGCCGATCTTGTCACGTTCAGCGGCGACAAACTGCTTGGCGGCCCGCAGGCGGGGTTGATCGTCGGCCGGCGTGATCTGATCGCAAAGATCAAGAAGCATCCCCTCAAACGCGCGCTGCGGGTCGGCAAACTGACGCTCGCGGCATTGGAGCCTGTGCTGCAGATGTATCGTGCGCCGGAAAAACTCGCTGAGCGGCTGACTACACTGCGTTTGCTCACGCGACCGAGCGACGACATCCGGCTTACCGCGCAGCGGGTGCAGCCTGTGTTGCAGCGTGTGGCCGGAGAGCGCTATGTCGTGGAGACCGAGCCCATGTTCAGTCAGATCGGCAGCGGTGCATTGCCTGTCGATGTGCTGCCGAGCTACGGCCTCGTGATCAGGACCGCCGACGGCAAGCGCGGCGGCCGTCAATTGCTCGCGCTCGAGAAGCGCTTGCGCGAGATGGCGCGGCCGGTTATCGGCCGTATCGCGGACGATGCATTGCGTCTCGATCTGCGCTGTCTCGAAGCCGCCGATGAAGCGCAGTTGATCGAGCAACTGAAGGACATGCAGGCATGATCGTAGGTACGGCCGGGCATATCGATCACGGCAAGACGAGTCTGGTGAGAGCGCTGTCGGGCGTCGACACGGATCGACTCAAGGAAGAAAAGGCGCGCGGCATTTCGATCGAACTGGGCTATGCGTACGTGCCGCTCGACAACGGCGACGTGCTCGGTCTGATCGATGTGCCGGGCCACGAAAAGCTCGTCCATACGATGACCGCGGGAGCAAGCGGGATTGATTTCGCGTTGCTCGTGATCGCCGCCGATGATGGCGTCATGCCGCAAACGCGCGAACATCTGGCGATTGTGGAACTGCTCGGCATCAAGCGCGGCGCGATAGCGCTGACCAAGATAGATCGCGTTGATGCTGAGCGGCTGCAGGCAGTGCGTGACGAGGTGACAGCGTTTCTGAGTGGCAGCGTGCTGCAGGACGCGCCCGTGTTTGACACTTGTGCGACGCGTGACGATGATCCTGGCGTGGCCGCATTGAAAGCGCATTTGCACGCAGCGGCAGCAGCGTGGCGCATGAGGCGCGACGACGGTCTGTTCCGTCTCGCGGTCGACCGGGTCTTCACGCTCGCGGGCCAGGGCACGATCGTGACCGGGACCGTTGTGTCGGGACGCGTAGCGGTCGGTGACACGATGCTGCTCGCGCCGAAAAATCAGCCGATGCGCGTACGTAGCATTCATGCGCAGAATCGTCCTGCCGAGACTGGAAGGGCAGGTGAGCGCTGTGCGTTGAATCTGGCGGGCATCGAGAAGAGCGCAATCGATCGCGGCGACTGGATTGTTGATCCACGTTTGTCGGAAGCCTCGGAACGCATCGACGTTATGCTTACGCTGCTCACCGATGCATCGTTGACGCTGGAGCATTGGACGCCGCTGCATGTGCATCTGGGCACGCAGCATCAGGTGGCGCATGTCGCGTTGCTCGATGGCGAGACGCTCGGCGCAGGTCAGCGGGCGCACGTGCAGCTCGTGTTCGAACGGCCGGTGTGCGCCCTTCCTGGCGATCGCTTTGTCGTGCGCAATGCCCAGGCTAATCGCACTGTTGGCGGCGGTCATGTGCTCGATCCGTTTGCGCCTTCGCGCAAGCGTCGCTCGGCTGAGCGGCTGGCGTGGCTCGATGCGATTCAGGTCATGCTCGACACCGGCGCGCTGGATTCGGTTCTGGCAAGGGCGCCGCATGGATTGTCTCGTTCGTTGCTGGAACGACTGATGGGTATGCAGGCGGCCGTGCTCGCGTTGCCATCTGACTCGCGCGTTGTGGAACTGCCCGGCGGTAATGACGCGTTGTTGATCGCCGATGCGTCGTGGCGTGCCTTGAATGAGCGGCTGACCACGACGCTAAGGCAGTACCACGAGCGCTCGCCGGATGAACTCGGTCCGGATGTATCGCGCTTACGGCGGATCGCAGCGCCTCTCGTCGTCGATGCATTGTGGCGCGCGCTAGTCGACGATGCGGCGGCGCGCGGCGAGATCGTCAGACGCGGGCCGTGGTTGCATCTGCCGGACCACGCGGTGACGCTCGACGATGCCGATCGTGCACTCGCGGCGGCGCTGCTGCCGGTGCTGAAAGAGGGACGTTTCGATCCGCCCTGGGTGCGTGATCTGGCAAACGCACACGGCGTATCCGAAGACCGCGTGCGGCAGTTACTGCGCAAACTCGCGCGACAGGGCGAGCTTTTTCAGGTTGTGCGCGACCTCTTTTATCACCATGAGGTGATTCGCGAACTCGCTTTGATTGCAGGTTCCGAAGCACAAAAGAATGGGGGGACGGTTGCGGCCGCACCGTTTCGCGATGTCACTGGGCTCGGGCGAAAACGCGCGATCCAGCTTTTGGAATTCTTCGACCGGGTTGGATATACTCGCTTCCACCGTGGCCTGCATCTGATGCGCACGGATAGTCGTTGGCTCGATCTGATTTGATTCAGTGTTTGAGTTGCAGGGCGTGGTTCAGGTAGTTCAAGTAGTTCAATCACCGTAGGAAGGCATTCGCATCCGGTGGTGCGGCTGGACTTCAAATCCAGTTGAGGGCGTCAGACGCTCTCAGGTCGGTTCGACTCCGGCTGCCTTCCGCCACAACGCTCCCGGAGCTTTTCGGGGCATCTCTTAAGCTTCCACAATCCGCCGATTTAACGATGCTTTGTGCGTATAGGGCGTTTACTGCTCCACGCTGGCACCGGTTAGCGCTCGTACCCGGCTTTCATCGGCGGCGAGCGCGCTCGCGTCTCCCGAATAGACGATGCTGCCATCGTCCAGTACGTAAGCATAATCGGCGATCTCGAGACTCATGCGTGCGTTCTGCTCCACCAGCAGTACCGAAATCCCCTCATCGCGCATCTGCGACACGACTCGAAACACCTCCCGAACGATCAGCGGGGCCAAGCCTTGCGATGGTTCATCGAGAACGAGCAGCCGGGGATTGAGCAGGAGTGCGCGGGCAATCGATAGCATCTCCTGTTCGCCGCCGGATAGTAGCCTTCCGCGGCTGAACTTGCGCTCGGCGAGGCGTGGAAACAGCTCGTAGATCCGCGCGATCGTCCATGGTCCGCCGCGCTCCAGCGGGACCTTCAGATTTTCCTCAACACTGAGATTAGCGAAGATTCTTCGCCCCTCGGGCACGTAGCCGACGCCGCTCGCGGCGATCTGGAAGGTCGGCCAGCGCGTGGTATCCGCCCCGAAGATCGTCACGCGCCCCTGGCGCGCGGGCGTCAAACCCACGAGGGTACGCAGGGTCGTGGTCTTGCCGGCTCCATTGCGACCGAGCAATGCCGTGATCCGGCCTTCCGCAACCTCCAGACTCACGCCATTCAGGATATGGCTCTTGCCATAGTAGGTATGCAGCCCTGCGGCGGTGAGGGCGGCGTTCATTTGAGCCCCCACGTTCGGCACTTCGTGTCCTCGTTGCCCCCCGAGGGAGTGCGAGCTTGCTTGGAGCGGTTCGGCGCGGCGCTCATGCTGTGTTACCCAGATAGGCGGCCTGTACGGCCTCGCTGGAAGCGATCTCATCTGGCGAGCCTTCGGCGAGGAGGCTTCCCTGGTCGAGCACCGTGATGCGATCGGCCAGATGAAAGACCACGCGCATGTCATGCTCGATCAGCACGATGGTGAAGTTGCCCTCGCTGTGCAGACGGCGCACGAGCTGCGTAATCTCGTGAGTCTCCTGATCGCCCATGCCGGCGGTGGGCTCGTCGAGCAGCAGCAGGTGCGGCCGCAACGCCAGCGCCATCGCGATCTCGGCAACCCGCTGGTCGCCGTGCGGCAGCTCTCCGACCAGCCGGTGCGATTTGCCGGCAAGACCCGTGAGCTCGAGCGCCTCCTCGACGTGACGACGAACTCGCGCCCGCTCGGTGCTGCTGATCCACGGGCGCAGGCGAAAACCCTCCGTCACCTCCGCACTGATGCGCACGTTCTCGAATACCGTCAGCTCGGGAAAAATCTCGGTGATCTGGAACGTGCGGGCGATGCCGGCCGCCACGCGCCGATACGCAGGAAGCGCTGTGATGTCGACTCCGTCGAACACGATCGTACCCATGCTCGGCGGGAAAAAGCCGCTGATGAGATTGAAGAAGGTGGTCTTGCCGGCGCCGTTCGGCCCAATCACAGCGCGCAGCTCGCCCTTCTCGACGGCGAGCGATACGTCGCGCACCGCGGCGAGGCTGCCGAAGCGCTTGCTGACGCGCTTGACTTCGAGCACGCTCATGAGTCGCTCCTGCGCTGAATGAAGCCGAGCAGCCCGCGCGGGAAAAACAACACGATCGCGACGAACAGCATGCCGACGAACGACATCCAGTTGACCGTGATGCTCGAAAGATAGTCCTGCAGCACGACAAATACCGCGGCGCCGAGCAGCGGCCCCCACAAGCTGCGCATGCCGCCCATGACCGCCATCATCACGAAATCGCCCGACTGGCTGTAATGCAGCCCGCGCGGATCGGCGAAGTTGTTCAGGAGAGCGTAGAGCGCACCGGCGAACCCCATAAAGAAGCAAGACAGCGTAAAGGCGATCCAGATATGCCGATCGACGGGAATGCCGAGAAAGCGAGCACGCCGCTCATTTTCGCGGATCGCGATCATGGTGCGCCCGAACGGGGAGCGCAGGATGAAACCCATCACGCCGATTGCCAGCGCAAGGCAAAACAGCACGAAGTAGTAGAACGCGTTGGCGTTCGACAGGATGTCGATCCGGGCGAAGCCGAGATCGAGCGGCTGGCGCGAAAAGCCGCGCAAGCCGTCGTCGCCGCCGGTGACGGAACTCCATTGGAAGGCGATGTAGTAGAAGACCTGCCCGAACGCGATGGTGACCATCGCGAAGTAGACGCCGCGTCGCCGTGCGATGAGCGCGCCCAGCAGTGTGCCGGCAATGCCGCCGAGCAGCGTGCCGCACAGCAGCGCGAGTGGTGTGCTCGGCGCGAGAAACTTCAGCGCGAGTCCTGCGCCGTAAGCGCCGAGCCCGAAATACGCCGCGTGTCCAAAGGACAGCACGCCGGTGAAGCCGAGCAGGAAGTTGACTGACATGGCCGCCAGTCCGAGCACGAGCACGCGGGTGCCGAGCGCGGTGTAGCCGCCGAGCAGCGGCATCCAGTAGGGCGCCAGCAAGAGCACAGCCCAGAGTGCTGCGATGACGACGAGCCGGGGAGGGTGGAGGTAGTCGCTCACGTCATCATGCCTTCTTCGCCGAGCAGGCCGCGCGGCCGGATCAGCAAAACCACAGCCATCAGCACGTACATGATGGCCTCGCTTGCCGCAGGGAGGAACACCGCGGTGATGCCCGAGGCCACGCCGATCAGCAAGCCGCCGAGCAGTGTACCGGTGAGGCTGCCAACCCCGCCGACGATGATGGCGATGAAGCTCGGCATCAGGAGGCCGGTTCCCATTGTCGGCTCCAGCCCGAGTTGGCCCGCGGCCAGCACGCCGCTCAGACCGGCGAGATAGATGCCGACGGCGAAATTGAGCGCGCGCAGCCTGCCCACGTTGATGCCGAGCGCCGCGACGGTCTCGAGGTCGAGCGTGCCGGCGCGGATGCGTATGCCGAGCCGGCTGTAGCGTAACAGCATGAAGAGCAGTGCAACCGCGATGGTTACAGTGCCGACCATGAACAGGCGGTAGCCGGTAATAAAGAAGAGTTCGTTGCTCAAGGGCTGAGCCAGCGCGGGCGGAATGCTCACGGGCTTGCCCTGCGCACCCCAAATGAAGCGGGTGCCGTCCTCGATCATGAAGGCAAGGCCGAACGTCAGCAGCAGGCTGTAGAGCGGATCGCGCCCATAGACTCGCCGGATCAGCACGCGCTCGACTGCGAGACCGATGACGGCCGTGCATAGCGGCGCGATCAACAATGCGCCCCAGAACCCGACATATGGCGTGATCGTATAGGCAATGTAACCGCCGATCACGAGAAAGCCGCCATGGGCGAAGTTGATCACGTTGCTCAAGTTGAGAATGAGCGACAGGCCAAGCGCCATCAGCACGTAAAACGCACCGATGATCAGCCCGTTGGTGATGTTGAAAAGGAGTAGTTGAGTCATCGGCCGCTCATGTCCAGACGCAACCCGTGCATGAGCCGCGTCGGGCAGCCTGGGTCGCTGTGTTGCCACGCATGCGTGTCAGGTTCATGGCGACGGCTGCCGGCACTACCGCGCGGACATTGTCTTCGGGATCAGGCCGGCCACTGCAGATTGCAGCCGGTCGCAGCCTCGGGCGGCGCAGTCTTGTCGCCGGCGACCACGCGTTCGACACGGAACAGATCCTCCGGGTCGCCCGCCGGCTGAGACAGAGCTTCGCCGACAAACGCCGAGGTCATCAGCTGGTGGTCTCCCTTGCGGTAATAGCATTTGTTGGGCTGCAGCTTAACGTCGTCCGCGAGTTCAAACCCGCCGAGCGCCTCGGCGAGTTTCTTCGCATCGAGGCTCTTTTCCTTGTTGGCGACCGCGGCGAGCGTATGAACCGACGTGTAGCCGAACCAGTGGCGTGCAGTGGGGACTTTGCCGCCGTTCATCTTGCGGATGTCGGCGACGAACTTCTCGACGCCCGGGACACCCGGCTGCTTCCAGTACCACTCGAACATCCAGAATCCGACGCGCGCCTCCGGCGGCATCGCCTCGAGCGATTCAAGCTCCTGCTGAAGCCCGGCAACGTGGATCTGCTTGCCGATGCCGAACTGCGCGATCTGCTTCAGGCAGTTGACCATGTCGGAACCTTGCGGCAGCACCAGCAGAACATCGGGGTTGGCGGCGCGCGCCTTGATCAGGTACGCAGAGAAATCGGTCGTGCCGAGCGGCGTGAGCTCGTTGCCGGTCATCGTGCCGCCGAGCTTTTGCAAATCCGCCAGCGCGGCCTTCTGCAGCGTATGGCCGAAGGCGTAGTCCGGCGTAATGAAATGCCACTTCTTGCCGTATTTGGTGAAGAGGAGGTCGGCGACCGCGTTGGCCTCCATGCTTGTCGTATTGCAAACGCGAAATACGTTCCACTTGCAGTCGCTGCCGGTGATCGTGTCGGTGTGGCCGCCCGAGACGATGTGCAACACCTTCTTCTCGTTGGAGACCTGGGCGATTGCCTGAGCGATGCCGGAATTCACGTCCCCGATCAGAAACGTGACCTGATCACGTTCGATTAGCTTGCGCGCCTTCTGCACGCCGGTACCGACGTCGTTCGCCGAGTCTTCCACGAGCAGCTCGATGGGGCGCCCGAGAATGCCGCCGTTGGCATTGATCTGTTGCACGGCGAGCCTCGCACCCATCACTTCATTCTGTGCAACTGCAGCATAAACACCGGTCAATGGATCGACCATGCCGATGCGCAGCGGTGTCTCGCCGCGTGCCTTGATGATGAAGGGCGAGGCGAGCTGCAACGCCGCTGCAGCAGCGGCCCCCTTGAGCACCGTGCGGCGACTAACGGCGCGGATATGACCCGGAGTTTTCATAGGGGTTCTCCCTGATTTATTCACGTCGAACCGGTCAAACGCCTGAATCCTGAACCGACGCGTGAGCATCATCGGTCAGCACAATCTTGATCCTGTTAGATGGGATCTACAAGATATCGTTTTGCCTCCCTCTGGCTTCCAGTTTGGGACACGTACGAACGCTAAAATCACTGAGGACGAAAAGTTGAAGATTGTCGACGCTATGGTGATGATTCTCGAGTACGGGAAAATTGTGCTATGAAAAATCTTAACGTAAGGACATGGCTCGCACTTGCCGTCCTCGCCGTTGTAATGGGCCTTCTACTGTTCGTCCCCGCGGGGACCGTTCACTATTGGGAGGCATGGGTGTACTTATTGATCTTCACAGGCGCATCGATCCTCATTACGCTCTATCTCACGCGAAAGGATCCGGCGCTTCTTGCGCGTCGGATGAGCGGCGGTCCGACGGCGGAGAAGCAACCCGCTCAGAAGTTCATCATGCTGTGTACGTCAATCGCCTTCATAGCCCTTCTTGTCGTGCCCGCGTTTGACCATCGCTTTGGTTGGTCCACCATGCCACTCGAAGGTGTGATGGCGGGGGACGTGCTCGTAGCGATTGGTTTTTTTCTGATTTTCCTCGTGTATCGAGAAAACACGTTCACTTCAGCAATCATCGAGGTCGCTGAGAATCAGACGGTTATTTCGACCGGGCCCTATGCAGTCGTTCGCCACCCGATGTACGCGAGTGCATCCCTGTACCTTCTCGGCACACCGCTAGCGCTAGCCTCGTATTGGGGGTTTGTGTCAATCGCCGCGATGATGCCATTTCTAATATGGCGGCTTATTGACGAGGAACGCTTCCTTGCCAGGAATCTGTCCGACTATACCGCATACCAGAAACGAGTCCGGCATCGTCTTGTACCATTCGTGTGGTAGTCGAGTCGGGTGCCCTGAGGCGTGCAGTTAAGCACTAGGTCTTTGCCTCTATCAACAAGGCATGGGGGCAGCTCAGGTAGTTGCGCCAGAAGTCTTCATCGCCCACGCTGGCCCCGGTTTCAGACAAGCTGGGATGAATCCACCGAATCGTGTTGAAACCTGCCTCGCGCAAAGCGCGCTCATGCACCAGGCGCGACCACGCCGCCCGCGAACGGTCCAAGCCCCAGTCCTACAATGTTCATGATCGAGCCAACCAGCGCGGCGCGTTTGACTTCCCATGCCGGTTCAAGCGCGACCCGTCCCGCGGTTGCGGCACTTGAAGCAATGCCGGCGGCTATGCCGATAGCGAAGCGGCCGATCGCGAGAACAGCGAGAGAGTGGGCAACGGCCGAAGTGAGGAGACCGGCCAGTAATAACACCACGGCGATTCTCAGCGCATGGACGAACCCGACGTGGTCGCTCAGATGTCCCAGCAGAAGAAGGGCGATCAACGCACCGCCCATGTAGCTTGAGTAGACGATGGTGACGCCACCCGACGTGATGCCCAATGCGTGTTCGTACAGTGGATAAAGAGGGTTGGCAAGTGGGGCGCCTTTTCGAGGTGCTCGACCGGCGGCTTGGCGCTAATCGCTTCGTCGTGGGCGACACGTACACAATTGCCGATATGGCTATATTTCCGTGGGTTACTTTCTCGAAAAGGAAGATGCAAGGAAGGGCTGTCCGCCCTCCCAAATCTGCGTCGGTGGGAAGAGGAGGTCCGGCGGTGCCCAGCAACCATTCAAACCTGTCTCATTGCGGCTCATCTGTCCACGGAGAGGAGGCATTGACTATACCGGCGCCTCCCAACCCGAAGGACGCGGCTAGTTTCGGCCCTTTCGTGAGTAGGCGGCCGACTGCGTCACGTCGGGCTGCGGCCCATAGTGCGAGTACTTCCTTCACGTGCAATTCGGTGTCAGTCGATAAGGCTTCGGCCAGTGCAACGGCGTCATCTGCTGCTTTCGACGTGCCAGAAGCGGTGTGGGGGCGGACTGTGCAGGCGGCATCCCCAATCAACGCGATTCGTCCGACAGAGAAGCTAGGGCTTAATGCATCGCGTATCGATTGGAAGAAAGGTGCCCGCGTCTCGCGGACAAGTTGCTGGAATATAGCGGGGAGATGTCGGGATGCCAGTTCGCACAGCTCCTCGAATGATTCGGCAGACAGATGGCCGGGACTAATAGAGGCATGATGCTGGTGTCCGTGATCATCCGTTAGATGTCGGTGCATCGCCGCAACATCGGGTTCATTTCGATACCAGAGCCAGTTGAAACGCCGTCTACCTGGCTTCAGTGATCCGTCGAGGCCGGGAATCAGGAATGCCATGAACATATGTCCGGGATCTCGGAACATGGTGAAGTTATTCGTGAGCGCCTCGACTTCCAGCGGTGAAAAGGCTGATTCATCAACAATGCCTCGCCAGGCGACGTATCCTGCGAAGCTTGACTCGTAGTTTGGGAAAAGCTGCGCCCGCGTGCGAGAGCCGATTCCGTCTGCTGCGACGAGAATATCGGCGCGTACGCTTTCTCCATGGTCGAAATTAATCTCAATCGTTTCGTCATACTCAGTAAATCCTGCGACTTCTCGTCCGTACGAAATCCTGTCTTTCGACAGCATGGCGCAGAGCGACCGATATACGGTGTCCCAGGAGGAGAACGGAAGTTTCTCAGGCTCCTCGGTTAGGACATTCCCATTTATGTCGATACGCCGTCGCATGATCGTTGGCACGCTGATCATTTGCTGAGTGTAGTGGCCATGCTGTTCAAGGAACTTCATCATGTGACGCAGCACAGCAACACCACCGCCTCTCCCGCGCAGCGGGACGTCGGAACGTTCGTACACGTGCACGTCGTGTCCGATGCAACTGAGCGTGAGCGCGCTCGAAAGACCCGCAATTGATCCACCAGCGATGACGATTTTCATAGGTTAAAGGATCTGAAATATGGGGGGCCCCGCCCACGGAACACCGCAGAGACGGTTGCTGTCTGCGCTAGATGGCACACATGCCAGCGCCGCGGACTCCACTATTTGACAAAGCCAGGCGCTGCAATCAGGCGTTGCCTGCACTAGCACTGGCCTGTTTGAAGGCGTGGCCCGTCTCAGGGAGCATCAGCGACACAAGCAGTGCCAGAGCAATGGTCCCCACCCAGAACAACCCGGAGTCACGGAAATGCGCGACCACGTCGGTTCCCGTCAAACCGAGTGACTTGCCGATGCTGAAGGCAAACACCGATCCAAGCACCGCCGTCACGAGGAACGTGATGAAATTGATGCCACCGGTGGCGCTCCCCTTGACGTGATCGGGATTGACCTCCTTGATGATCGTGTAAGGGATCATCGCGGCCCCCGACGCAATGCCCAGAACCAGCAGGGTGAGCCAGGCGGGTACAAGTGCCGACGCGAACGAAAGCTGGATGCCACACACAAGCATCAGGGCCGCGCCACCGATCAATGCGGGCTTGCGACGCTTCATTGCATCCGCAATCCAGCCGAGAAGCGGGCAGCCGATCACCCAGCCCAAGGGCACCATCGAGGCCGCAAACACTGCGCTTTGATAGCCGAACCCCCGGTCCTCCTGGAAGAGACGGACACCCCACACCATGTCACCAATGGTCGTCGGCGCAAACAACAACCCCGTCGCCAGACCGCACAAATACGATTGTGGGTTGGAGAACACGACTTTATAGGGGGCGAGCACGCCGCTGATGCCGCTCGTTTCGGGAGCATGTCCTTGCTCTCGAGGAGCAAGCACCACAAGTGCCGCGCCGGTTGCGATCACGAGAGCACCCAACAGGACCCAGAATCCGCTAACCGATAACACACTATGGATCATCGGACCCACGGTCAGTTGGCCGAGCGAGCCACCCAGCATTCCGACGCATTGCGTCACACCGATTGCGGTTGCCAGCCGCTGCGCCGAAAAACCGTGTGCGGCCAGGTAGACCGCCCCAGTAAATGCAAACGCTGAGCCTGCGCCCTGACACAGTCTACCGACCGTCCCCGCGAGCTCATTGGGTACCGCAAACAACAAACACCCCAGCCCCAGAGCGATCATGCCAGCGGGTACGACATGTTTCGCGCCAAAGCGGTCGAGCAACACGCCCGCGACCAGGCTGGCACTGGAGTACGTGTAGTAGTAAACGCCGAGAATGGAACTCAAACCAAGCGCGCTGACGCCAAATGCGTGCGAGAGCTCCGGGATCATGACCGCTGGTGCGGAGCGTCCGGCGTACTCCAGGAAATAAAAAATCGTGGCGCAGGCCCAGGCAACCGCGAAGGCCCGGGACGTTCTTTTTGCGGCATCGACTGACGATAGCGAAATGGACATAGCAATTCCTTCAATTCAGGAGGCCGGCGGGGTGGCGATAGGGATCAGCGATCGAATGCTGTTCGTGCGAGTTCCACGATTTCACTGGCCTGAGCATTCAACACAGCCTTCATCATCCAGACGCTGAATCCCTTGGCCTGGTCCACCGTGATCTTCGGTGGCATGACCAGTTCAAGCGGATCAGTGACGACGTCGATCAGAGCGGGGCCGTCGTGTGCAAACGCCTCCTTGATCGCATCGCCAAGCAGGGCCGGGTCCTCAACGCGAACGCCATGGATGCCCATCGCCTGCGCAACTTTGGCGAAGTCCGGATTGTCCAGATGCGTGCCGACCGGCAGGAAACCTCCGGCCTTCATTTCAATATCGACAAATCCGAGCAGACCATTATTGAAAACGACGATCTTGATGGGCAGTTTCGACTGGCGCAGCGTCAGCAGGTCGCCCATGAGCATCGTGAAACCACCGTCGCCCGACATCGATATCACCTGGCGATCAGGGAATGCGGTCTGCGCGCCAATCGCTTGAGGCATTGCATTAGCCATCGAACCGTGAAGGAACGAACCAAGCAGCCTGCGCTTGCCGTTGACGCGGAGATAGCGCGCCGCCCAGACCGTAGGCTCGCCGACGTCGCAGGTCACAATCGCGTCCTCGGCGGCCGTGTCGCTGATGATCTTCGCGACCAGTTGAGGATGGATGCGACGATGCCTGGAGGTGCCGAGTGCAAGCGCATCAAGACCCGCACGCGCCTCCTTGTAGTGATCGAGCGCAACCTGCAGGTGCGAGTCATCCGTTTTCTCGTCTAGCTGCTCGAGCAACCGGGTTACGGTGTCCTTGACCTCTCCGATCACGCCGAGTTCAAGACGGCAGCGCTTGCCGAGATTCTCGCCCCGGATGTCCACCTGAGCGATCCGTGCGTGCTCCGGATAGAATTGCCGATAAGGGAAGTCGGTGCCGAGCATCAGCAGCGTGTCGCATGCGCCCATGGCATGGTAGCCAGATGAGAAACCGATCAGACCGGTCATCCCGACGTCATAGGGGTTATCCCATTCAACGTGTTCCTTGCCTCGAAGCGCATGGACAACGGGTGCCTTAAGCCTGGCGGCCAGCGCGACGACCTCGTCGTGCGCGCCGGCGCAGCCCGCTCCGCAGAATAGCGTCACATTGTTGCTGTCGTTGAGCAGATCGGCCAGTGCCTTGATGTCGCCATCTTGAGCCACACACTTCGGCGTGCGAGGAATCAGATTCGCTGAGGGTTGTTGTGCGCCCGCTTCGCGCAGTGCAATGTCCCCGGAAATGACGATGACCGCGACACCCCGCTTTGTCACCGCCTCACGGATCGCTGTTTCGACAATACGCGGCACGTGCGCAGCATCCGTGACCAGTTCCACATAGTGGCTGCATTCCTTGAACAGGATTTGCGGGTGGGTCTCCTGAAAATACCCCGAGCCTGTCTCCGTGCTCGGGATGTGCGCGGCGATCGCGACGACCGGCACCCGGTTGCGATGGCAGTCGAACAGCCCGTTGATCAGGTGTAGATTGCCGGGTCCGCAACTACCCGCGCAAACCGCCAGTTCGTCTGTGAGTTGGGCATCCGCACCAGCGGCGAATGCCGCCACCTCTTCGTGGCGCACTGCCATCCACTCGATTTTCTCGCGCGTGCGTAGCGATTCGGTGATGCCGTTAAGAGAATCACCGACCAGTCCATAAATTCTTCTGACGCCTGCTGCCTCGAGTGTCTCGACTAGTCGTTCAGCTACAGTAACCATGATTGAACTCCTTTTGCGGTTTCAGTTGAACGCGGGTTGCGTCCAGATTTTCTGCATTTAGGTGTATTTCATTGAATATAGCGAATGGCAGATGTCGGGTGAATCGTGCAGGTGTACAGGAGATATGAATGGTAGTTTGACTGCACCATACTTAGGTATGGTGCGGCTTGATCGAACTCGAAAGTGCGTTCATGCGTTCGAGCGCAACGTTAAGGTTACGTTAAGGCTGATTCGTTCAGAATCGGTGCAACGTTTCGGCGTCAAAATTCGATATTGGAGGATTTCCATGCGTAGGTTTTATCAGATTGCTACTGTCTTTACTTTGATCGTTACCTCAGTCGGTACCGCGTCGGCAGCGGCGCCGCAGCCCGGTTACGTAACGACCGTTCAACTGCACGACGGCAGGCGCGTGACATGCTCCGTCAATGAACCGGCATCAATACCATCGCTTTCAAACGACCAGCAAGCGTTGACCGCCAGAGAACGAAACGAGGCAGAAATCGTTGCTACGGCTGCCCTCCGGAGAATCCCCAAAAATCGGGGCGAGGCTGACATGACGGTCGTGCAATGCTCATAAGGAGAGCGCACGGAGCGTGCCGAGGTCGTCACCGATGACCTGACCGGGCAAGGGCACGCTGATCCGTGCGATAGTGATGCGGCAATGGCGTTGCGTTCGGCAGAAGAACCCCACGCATTAACATGCGGAACATGAGTTCTGAGTCAATCGACCGCCGCATCATGATGCCATCAGAGGACCTGGCCGAATGGAGTGCCGGCGTGACCGGCCGTCCGGGGTTTCATTGCTTCAGCGCTGCCACATAAGCGGAAACAGACGCAATCTCGTCGTCGCTCAACAGCGGAACGATCAGACTCATCAACTTCCCCTTGCCTCCACGCGTTCCGCTCTTCCATGCATGGAGTTGTGTTTCGACATACTCTTCATGCTGGCCCGTGATGCGGGGAAATCAGGCTCGATACCGGCTCCCGTTGCACGATGACATGAAATGCACGCTGGCGCGCCATTCGTGCCACCGTGTGCATTTGCCGTTCGTCTGACCTGGTTATATCCAGGTATGAAAGAGGACAGGCGCCCGCCTGGGAAGGCGCAAAGCCGTTACGTGGCACCAGGCCGGGCCAGCGGTACATCATCCGGGACGTGAATCGGCGTGATAATACATTTAAGAATGTTTAAGACCGCCGTCAGGACTTTTAGCTCTTCAGTCTCCTAATCTGTTGATCAGTCGTGATGCCGCGTCGGTATGAGGCCGGCGCGCCACGTCGTGTACGCGAAAAATAACTCGCCAATGGCGTCGTAAACGATAAGGAAGTCAAAATGACCACTGGAACCGATAAAGAAATCCCTTCCGCGTCACGTCGCAACATGTTAATGGCCGGAGCCGGCGCGGTTGCGGCGGCGGTCATCCCTGCTGTTGCCAACGCCGCAGGCACTGCATCGGGCAGCAAAACCGGCAATCATCTTGCACATACAGGAGCACGATCCATGAACTTCGTTACTACCAGGGACGGCACACAGATTTTCTACAAGGATTGGGGCTCGGGCCACCCAGTCGTGTTCTCCCATGGCTGGCCACTCGATGCCGATGCCTGGGACTCGCAAATGTTGTTTCTGGTGCAGAAAGGCTATCGAGTGATCGCTCACGATCGCCGGGGGCACGGCCGCTCGAGTCAAACCGCGCACGGCAACGACATGGACACCTACGCGGACGATCTTGCTGCTGTCATCGATGCGCTCGATCTGAAGGGCGTCACGCTCGTCGGCCATTCCACGGGTGGTGGAGAGATCTCTCACTACGTTGGTCGGCATGGAACAAAACGTGTTGCCAAAATGGTCCTGATCGGTGCAGTGCCGCCTATTATGCTGAAGACCGAAGCAAATCCGACGGGGCTGCCCATGTCGGTCTTCGACGGTATTCGCGCCAATACCGCGAGCAATCGGTCGCAGTTCTTCAAAGACCTTGCAGTGCCTTTCTACGGCTATAACCGGCCCAATGCAAAAGTCCAGCAAGGTGTGATCGACGAGTTCTGGCGCGAAGGGATGATGGGGTCGGTACTTGGTCAATACGAGTGCATCAAGCAGTTCTCCGAGGTCGACTACACGCCGGATCTCAAGAAGATCGATGTTCCGACGCTGATCCTGCATGGCGATGACGATCAGATCGTGCCGTTGGATGACTCCGGGCGTAAGTCCGCGGAGATCATCAGGAACGCCACGCTCAAGGTCTATCCGGGCGCACCTCACGGCATGTGCACGACGGAAGCGGATCGCGTCAACGCCGATCTTCTTGCATTCCTCCAGTCGTAAGCTTGACGCTTGGCGAAGCCGATCAAGGCTAAGCACAGAGTGATGCTGCCGGCGTTCTGATCCGGCAGCATTGCTATATTCCCTGCTTGTTTGCAGCATCGCCTTCTGCCTGCCAACCACCGCCCAGCGCTTTGTAAAGCGTAACGAGTTCGAGTGCCGTGTCACGCTCGCTCTGCGCCAGTTTGTCGTCGGCAGCGTATAGCGAGCGTTCGGCATCGAGCACGGAGAGAAAGTCATTGAGGCCTTGGCGATAAAGACGCGTTGCGATGGTCACGGCTTCCCGGTCGGCGGTGACCTCGGCCGTAAGCCTCTCATGCCGCACTTGTGATTGCGCATAAGACACGAGCGCGGTCTCGACATCCCGCAGCGCACCGAGAACCGTCCGCTGGTATGCGGCGGCGGCCTGATCGGTTTGCGCTTCTTCAGCGTGCATTTCAAAGCGAACCTTGCCGGCATCGAAGATCAGCCAGTTGATGCTCGGTCCGATCGAGAAATAGCGGCTCGGCGCGGTCAGAAAAGTCGACGCATTCAGGCTCTCCAGACCCGCAACCCCGGTTAGCGAAAAGTGCGGATAAAGATCGGCTTGAGCGACGCCAATGCGGGCGTTCGCGGCGGCAATTCTGCGTTCGGCTGCGCGGATATCCGGACGGCGGCGCAGAAGGTCGGAGGGCAGACCCACCGGCACGTCCGCGATCGCCGAAGGAATCGCTTGTGGGGTATCCAACTGGGCCAGCAGTTGTTCCGGCGGTTGACCGATCAGCGCACCGATTCGATAAATGGACGCGCGTTCATTCGCCTCGAATGTTGGAATGGCGGCTTCGGTATCCGAGACTTGCGCCTGTGCACGCAGCACATCGAGACGCGAGGCCAGCCCTGCATCGAATTGCGAGCGGGTCAGCGCTAGCGAATCCTGCTGGATCGACAGATTGCTGCGGGCGACGGCGAGTTGCCGTTGCACGCCACGCAATTCGATGTAGTTGCGCGCGACCTCGGCGAGCAACGTCAACTCGACATCCCCGCGGTCCGCCACGATCGCCTGATACGACGCGTCAGCGGCCTCGACGCCGCGCCGCTTGCCGCCGAACACGTCGATTTCCCACGATGCGTCGAAGCCGGTCTGCCATAGATTGCCGTTGGCGCCCGGACCGAGACCGCCAGGCGGCACGCCGACCGGCACATTGGCGCTGCCATGGGTCCGATCGTATTGGGCGCCGACGTCAGCGGTTGGGTATAGATCTGCTCCGGCGATACCGCGCAAGGCACGCGCTTCGCGTATGCGTGCTTCGGCAACAGCCAGGTCGGGAGCGGAGTGCAACGCGTCGGCCATGAGCGAGTTGAGCGTCGCGTCATCAAAGCCTTGCCACCACGCATCGTTCGATGTGGGCGACCCTTGCGAGGTGCTCGCCGCCGGGCCCGTATGTTCCGTAAAACTCGCCGGCACGACCAGTTTCGGCGGCACATAGTCCGGACCCACGGTGCACCCCGCGAGGAGCGCCGCCCATGCCGCGACGATGGCGGCGACATGCCGCCGCCGGTAAGGAGGAAGCCCCGCCGGCCGCGCTGTCGCTAGTTCCAGAAGCCAAGCCATGCCGGGCGCTCCCTGACAAAAATTTCCGTCTCGACCGACATGCCCGGCGAGATCAATTTAAGGGCTTCCCCAGGGTTGTCGAGTTCGATTTTCACCGGCACCCGCTGCACCACTTTCACGAAATTGCCCGTTGCATTCTCCGGAGGCAGGAGCGCGAAGTGCGAGCCGGTTCCGCGTTGAATGCTGTCGACGTGACCGCGAAGCCGCAGGTCCGGAAATGCATCGACGAGGACAGTGACTTGCTGGCCCGGTCGGACGTGAGTCAACTGCGTCTCCTTGTAGTTCGCGGTCACATAGAGCTTGTCCGGGACGACGGACAACAGCGTTTGCCCGGGCTGTACAAAGTTGCCCTGCTCGACGCTCTTGTTCGCCACGCTGCCGGACTCGGTTGCGTAGATTTTCGTGTACGAGAGGTTGAGCGTTGCCTGCTCCAGCATGGCGTGAGCCTGGGCGACGGCGGCCTCGGCCGTTTTGACCTGAGAGCGCGCCAGCGTCGCCTGCGCTTGAGACGCGTTGACCTTGACCTGGGCCGCCGTCACGGAAGCCCGCGTCCCGTCAGCGGCCGCCTTCCCCTCATCGACGCGCTCCGATGACACGGCGCGCACATCTGAGACGGATTGCAGCCGCGCCAGATTGGCGACGGCCAGTTTGGCATTGGCGCGGGCAGCGTCAAGTTCGGCCTTTTGCTGGCCGATATTGGCGTCGGCCACCGCAACCTGATTGCGCGCCTCTTCGAGCTTGCCAACTGCTGCCGCGACATTGGCGCGCGCCTGATCCACCTGAACGACGTAGTCGCGCGGATCGAGTTCGACGAGGAGATCGCCGACCGTCACCTTGCTGTTGTCGTTGACATGCAGTGTCTGCACATAGGCCGGCACCTTGGGGATGACCGAGACAAGATGCGCGTCGATATAGGCGTCGTCCGTCTGCTTCTCGTAGAGGTCCGGCACGAGGAAATACGCGGCGATCGCCAGCAGCACGATCAGCGCGAGAACACCGAGGATCAGCCAGCGTCGATTGTCAGGCAGCGGAGGCGCAACAGGTGCGGTGACAGGCGGTGTGGTGGCGGGTTTTTGAACCGGCGGTGCTTCGCTCATCGCTGCCTCCGGCTGCGGGGATGGATTGGGGTTGGAAGGGACGCTGTTTTCATGGCCGCGTTGCTTATTTTTTGGCCACCGGGGTCGGCGGAATAATGGGGACGAGGCACAGTGCGATCACGCCGACGACCGCCATGAAGGCGAACGCGTCCGCGTACGCGAGCGTGGCAGCCTGGCGTGCGCCTGCTTCGGCGAGAACGTGTAGCGCCGCGCGCTGGCTCTCGAACGGGGTATAGCCACCGCGCGCGACCAGCGTTGCGCTCACCGACGAGAGCCAGTCTCGCGTCACCGGATTGTCGTGGCGCAGGTGCTCGAACAGGCGCGATGAATGGAGCGTCTCGCGATGCCCGATGAGAATGGTCAGCAGCGCGACCCCGAGCGACGCGCCGAACTGCCTGAAGGTCATGTACAGGGAGACGCCATCGAGCAGCTTGTTCTGCTCGATTCTTGCCACCGTGCCGCTGCCCACCGCCGGCAACAACGGGGACAGGCAGCAGGCGTAAAGAATCAGCGGAGCCACATAGTAATAGCCCGGCGTGTCCGTCGTCAGCAGACGATTGAACAGCACCATCGACGCGATCAGCATGACGAGAGCAAGCACGATCGTCTTGCGTTGGCCGATTCGCGCGATGAGACCGACCATAAGCGGCCGGATGGCGGCTGCGGTCAACGCATAGATGCAGATGATCTGCCCGGTCTGCGTCGCGCTATGGGTATGGGTCGAGAGATTGCGCAGAAACTCGGGTAGAACGAACAGGCTGCCTGACAGGATCATGCCGGTGAAGACACCGATCAACGCGGACGACAACACGTAACGGTCACGCAGCAGACCGAGCCAGAGAAGCGGCGTTCGATTCGCAGGGCTTGCCTGCCAGACGACGAACAGAAGCAGGGCCGCGCCGCCGGTCAAGGCGAGCACGCGAATATGTAGCGATCCGAACCAATCGTCGATTTCGCCGCGATTGAGAATGATCTGAAGCGAGATCAGCGCCGTCGCGAGCAGCACAATGCCGAGCCAGTCGCTGCTGACCACGCGCTCTGAGGCGGGCGGCGGGAGTGTCGGAAAGTAGCGGGCCAGGAGCCATATCGCGGCGGCTGCATAGAGCAGATTGGGCAGGAAGATCAGGCGCCAGTTGAAATGGTCCGTGATATAGCCGCTGACCAGAAGCCCTGCCGCACTCGACAGATAGAGCAACGTGGAAGCCTTCATCAGCGACGGGCTGCGCTGCGGTTTGGGCATCAGCACATAGATGCTCGCGCGCCACCATACGACCAGGCCCGCCCCGGCCAGCCCCTGGACGGCGCGCCAGATCAGCATCGAACTGAGATCGGGAGAGATCGCGCAACCCATCGAGGCGATCGCGAATACGACGATGGTCGAGAGCAGGAAGCGCTTGTAGCCGTAGTGCCCGGCCATCCAGATCGAGACAGGTACGCCGAGAAACAGCGCGCAGCTATAGACGGTCAGCAGCCAGCTCGCTTCGTCCGCGGACACGCCCAACGTGCCGGTCAGATCCGCCAGCACCAGGTTCATGCTGTCGAACGTATAAAACTCCATCCCGGTGGCGAGGCCAAGGCCCATCAGCAGCAGGCGCGTGTGCACCGGCGACATCATGAGCGCCGGTGCAGGCGGAGGTGAAGCGGGCGTCGCTGTCGGCCGTGCAGTGTCACTCATGGCAGGAGCCGATCGATCTGTATTTGCAGGTGATGATCACGTAATGAGCCGCAAGAAGGCATGCATCACCACGGTGACGAGAACCAGGGTGGCGACGGCCGCCAGATAGAGACCGCCGAACCAGCTCAGACGCCGGATGCGCGGGCTCATGCTTCCCATCCCGCCTCGGGCGTCTTGCCGTGAAACGTGCGGTAGGCGAAGGCAGAATACGCGAGTACGACCGGCGTGACAATCACCGCACCGATCAGGAGGAAGACATGGCTGAGGGTCGCCGATGCCGCGGCCCAGAGCGTGAGACGGAAGGGCACGATGTCCGGAAAAATACCGAAACCAAGGCCCGCTACGCCCAGTACGAACAGCGCCAGCGCCAGAAAGAACGGGCGTCCGTCAGCACGGCCGCCGATCGCCCGCAGGAGGGCGGCAGTCACACCGAGAAACAGCACCGTGATCAGCACGAGGGCGATCGTATGCGCGGCCCATGCCGCGCGAATGCCAGGTTGAACCCACGCCGCGGCGGCACAGGCTGCTGCGGCGAGACAGACGAAGCCCGGCACCGCCAGACGCAGGCAGCGCTCCGCGAATTCACGCAGCGCCGCTGTCGCTTTCAGATGGAGCCAGCCGGCGCCGAGGACGATATAGCCGGCGAGCACGGCGATCGCGGTCAGCGCGGGGAACGGCCGGAAAACGTCGAAGACGCTGCCGCCGAAGCTGTCACCAACGACGCTCACCCCCTGGATGAGCCCACCGACGATCAGCCCCTGCATGAGCGCGGCCACGATCGAGCCGACACCGAACGCCGCGTCCCAGAAGCGTCGCCCCTTCTCGATCTGGTAGCGGAACTCGAATGAGACGCCGCGTAGTCCCAGCGCCAGCAACATGACGATCAGCGGAATATAGAACGCCGGAAGCAACACACCGTAGGCAATGGGGAAGGCAGCGAGCAGCGCGACACCGGCCATGATTAGCCAGGTTTCGTTGCCGTCCCAGGTGGGCATGATCGAATCGACCATGCGGTCGCGCAGCCGTTCATCGGATTGCAGGAGCAGCAAGGCGCCCACACCCAGATCGAAACCGTCCAGCAGGACGTAAAGCGACAACGCGAAGGCGGTGAACAGCGCGGAGAGCAGCGGCAGAATCATGACGGGCTACTCCACTGGAGCCGGGTTGCGGCCGGCAGGATCATTCATCACCGCGGGCTTCAGCGCATGCTTGAGCGAGCCGGTGGCCACCGGTTCGGACTGTGCCGCCTGTGGACCGCGCCGAATCATGCGCAAGCTGAAGATCAGGAACGCCGTCATGAAAAGCGCGTAGATGCAGACAAACGCGATCAGCGTCGAAAGCAGTACGCCTGCCGGGACAGGCGAGACGGCGTCGGCCGTGCGCAGGATGTTGTAGATCACCCAAGGCTGGCGACCCGTCTCGGCGAGATACCATCCGCCGAGCGTCGCGATCACGCCGGATGGCGTCATCACGACGAGCGTTCGCAGGAACCAGCGTGTGGTGAAGAGCCGGCCTTGCCAGCGCAGCCACAGCGATGCAATACATACGCCGAACATGATGATGGCAAGGCCGTACATCGTGCGGAAGCCGTAGAAGACCCAACCCATGACCGGCTGGCGGTCGCGTGGCGTGTTCTTCAATCCTTCGACCCGGCCGCTCAGGCTATGGGTGAGCCAGATGCTTCCGAGGTAAGGGGTGCCGAGCGCGAAGCGATTGCGTTGGTTCTGCTGATCCGGGACGATGAACCAGTAATAGGGTGCGGGCGATTGCGACTGTTTTTCCCAGAACCCTTCAGCAGCCTGCATCTTGGCCGGCTGATGCTCGAGCATTTTCCCGTACAGCATGTCGCCGACGAAGACCTGGCAGCCGATCAGGATGGTGGCGAAGGTGAGCCCGATCGAGACCGTCCGGCGTCCGAACGCTTCATGTTCGCCGCGCAGGAGATACCAGGCGCCGACGCCGGCAACGAGGAACGAGCCCGTGATGTAGGCCGCTACCAGCATGTGCGGCAGGCGATACGGCCAGGAGGGGTTGACGATCACCTTCAGCCAGTCGGTCACCACGACCCGGCCGTGTTCGACCACCACGCCGTCAGGAGTTTGCATCCAGCTGTTGGCCGAGAGGATCCACGATGCCGACAGCAACGTGCCGAGCGCAACCATGCAGGTGGCGAGGAAGTGAAGCTTCGGTCCGACCCGGTTGAAGCCGAACAGCATGATGCCAAGGAACCCGGCTTCCAGGAAAAAAGAGGTCAGCACTTCCAGCCCGATCATCGGGCCGATGGCTGGGCCCGCCATCTGTCCGAATCTGGCGAAGCTGAGGCCGAATTCGAACGAGAGGACGATCCCGGTGACCACGCCGACCCCGAAGCCCATCGCGAAGATGCCGAGCCAGAAACGATAGATCTGCAGATAGAGCGGGTCTTTGGTCTTCAGCCACAGGCCTTCCATGATGGCCAGAAACGCAGCGAGTCCGATGGAAATCGTCGGAAAGATGATGTGAAAGCTGACGGTGAACGCGAACTGGACGCGCGCGAGGATGGCGGGATCGAGGTTCACGGTTGTTTCCGTTCGGTTTGGGGGCGCAGGGAGATCGCTACGGCTAGCGCGACGAAGAGTGCGAGCGCGATGATCGACGCTGGCAGTCCGAAGACACCGATGATGGTGAAGAAGAACGCCACGCCCACGAGGGTTGCGCAGATCGCCCCTAACAGGCGCCATGTGGACGTGGTCTTCATGGCTGGGTGCCTCGGCTTCTCGATCCTGCGGCCGCGACCCCATAGGCGTTGGGCGAAAACGGATCGTAAGACATAGCAGGTTCCCTCAAGATTGCGGACATCGGTGAGGCGATGATCGCGCACGGATACCTTAAAAGTCCTGAGCGCGTCATAAATCCTGCTAAAGGCGTCGTTCCCTCAAGCATTGACAACCAGCGTCGCAGTCTTGCGCTCTCTCACGCAGTCTCCGCGGCTACGTTTAAGAATATTTAAGGTGGTCGTCAGGACTTTTAGTGCGCCCTCACTCTAATCTGCTTCCCAAGTCGTGATACGGCATCGGTCTCAACATGGATGCTGTTGATCCTGTTCGGCACGATCGTAATCGGCGGCGCGGGACGCTACCGTGTTTCATGGTTTACGCGAACGCCGGCGAGCCGGCGTGCATAAGCCGTTCCAATAACAATTCAGGTCTACTCCGCTGAGCCCGCGCCATGACGCCTAGTTGTGCAACTTCGCCTGACATCGTCGCGGGCGTCCCGATCCCGCGAAGTCCAATGGCTGTGGCGGCTGCGGACGCTGCGCTGGCGTGCCTGCCGGACGTGCTGGTCGGTCATGCGGCGCGTGTGTTCGTGTTTGCGTCGCTGACGCTCGAACGCGAAGGGCTCGCGTGCGATCCGGGTACGCTATACGTCGCCGCGATGTTCGCCGGCGTCGGTCTGAGTTCGGCATTCGGTCATTCGCAACTGCGCTATGAAGTGGATAGCGCCAATGCAGCGCGGGAATTTCTGCGGCGTTACGGCGCCTCGGCTGCTGAGATGAACGATGTTTGGCACGCGATTGCGCTGCACATGACGCCCGGTATTCCGGTGCATATGTCGCCGCTTGCACGGGGACTTTCCGAGGCGGTGCGTACGGACCTGCTTGCGGAGAACCTGAATGCCTGCACGCAAACACAGCGTGACGAAATACTGCAGGCGTATCCGCGGGACAGCGGGTTCAAGGAAGGGATCATCGACGCAATCGGGCGCGGCATCGCGCATCGGCCGGCATCGACGTTCGGGACGGTCAGCGCGGACGTGCTCGAGCGGATCGATCCTGAATACTGCCGCGTGAATTTCTGCGGACTGATTCTGGGCGCGCAATGGAAAGACTAGCGGGCGATCCGCGGCTAGCAGCAAGCAGAGGGTATTGAACAAGGCGCAGTAGGCGATCGCGAAGCCCACCGCACGCCGGCATGCAAGCCAGTTTCGGTCAGTGAAACACGCAGGTCGTCCTGTATGACCGAAGGGTCAAGAAATTTGATTTGATCGATCAAAAATTTGTGCTATTTGCGGACTCGAACTGCCGTAGTATTTCCCTAATCTGATTATCGAGATAGACTTCCTCACGAAACTTTTCGGGTTCCGGTTGCCCACGCGTCCGTCCGGACCTGACTACCCAGGAACAGACTATCGAGACATACGCAACGCTGTCGCTCAATCGATTCACTTTTCTGGATTCGCGAGCTTGCGATGATTCAAATTGGACAACTTCACATTTCGCTCGAGCATCGTGAAATACGCTCGCATGGCGAATCAGTGCGTCTCGGCAGCCGCGCCTTCGACGTCCTTGAATTGCTGATTGCCGCCAACGGGGCGCTGGTCTCCAAGGATGAGATCATGCGGCACGTCTGGCCCGACACGATCGTAGAAGAAAACAACCTCCAGGTGCATATTACGGCGATACGCAAGGCGCTGGGCGCTGATCGCGACCGTATTGTGACGGTGCCAGGCCGCGGTTACCGTATGACCGGCGTGAAGATGGCGGCGGGCGCTGAGATCGCGAAGGTGAGCGCGGACGCCCTCGCGATACACCGGCCAGATGCGCACCGCTTAAACACGCACAATCTTCCTCTCCATGTGTCGGCGCTGGTGGGGCGGCAATGCGCCGTCGCGGAGGTGCTGGCCGCCATCGAACCTGCGCAAATCGTGACGCTCGTCGGATCGGGCGGCATCGGTAAGACGCGCCTCGTTATCGAAGCGGCGAGACAGATGTTGCCGCGCTTTCCCGACGGTGTGGCGTTCGTGTCGCTTGCGCCGGTGTCGGACTCACGTTTTGCGCTGGACGCACTTGCAATGGCGCTCGGCATGAAGATTTCTTCGTCCGGCCTTTCGCTTGCGCAGATCGCGCATGAGATGAGGGGCAAGCGCCTGTTGATCGTGCTGGACAATTGCGAGCACGTAATCGAAGCCGCTGCCACCATGGCGGAGGCGCTGGCGGCAGCCGGCGAAGGTATGCGGGTGTTGGCGACGAGTCGCGAAGCGCTGCGCTCGCGTGACGAAGTCGTCTATCCGGTTCTGTCGCTCGACGTGCCCAGCCCTGAAAACCCAAGCGATGATGTGTTGCAGACGAGTGCGGTTCAGCTGTTTCTCGCGCGCGCCCGCGCTGCCGATCCGCAATTTTCGTCCGACGAACGCAGCATTTTTCTGATTGGAGAGGTCTGCCGGCATCTGGACGGCATTCCGCTCGCCATCGAACTGGCGGCGGCGCGTGCTGCGGTCCTCGGCATTGAAGTGCTGGCGGCGCGGCTCGACGACTGCTTGCGGATACTGTCGGGAGGTTACAGGACGGCGTTGCCGCGCCATCAGACGTTGAAGGCGACACTCGACTGGAGCTACCGTCTGCTCGACAATAGCGAACGTGTCATCTTGCGCTGGCTCGGCATGTTCGTCGATGCGTTCACGTTCGATTCGGCCAACTACGTCGGTGCGCAACTTGGCTTCACGCAGACGGAAGTTCTGAATGCGCTGAGCGGCCTCGTGTCGAAGTCGCTGGTGATTCGAGCCGACGGCAGCGCTTCACCGAGGTATCGTCTGCTGGAAACGACACGCGCCTATGCGCTGCAGCGACTCGACGACAACGGCGAGCGTGGCGCCGCCGCGCTCGCTCACGCAAAGTCATTCTGCGAGCGCTTCAAACGCGTGCGCGACGATCTGGCGGTGACGTCGCTGCAAGACGGTCTGGCGGATTTCACGCGTGAAATCGGCAATGTGCGAGCCGCGCTCGACTGGGCTTTTTCGGCCACGGGCGATCACGTGGTCGGCATCGAGCTTGCCTCGATTGTCGTGCCGTATCTGTTCGATCTTTCGCTGGTCGACGAATGCCGTAGCCGCGCGCGCGCCGCGCTCGATGCCGCGCGTGATACAGACCCTTCAAACTTTCCGCCCGAAGCGCGCTTGAGGCTGACGACGAGCTGGGCGGCTGCGCTTGTCTATACGCAGGGTCCGACTATGGAGACGATGGAAGCATGGTCCGAAGTGTTGACGCTTGCTGTTGCTGTGGACCATGCCGGCTTTGAATCGCGCGCGTTGTGCGGACTACGGCACTCGTATCAGGCGGGCGGGGAGGCGCGTCAGGCGCTGGTCGTGGCGCGGCGCTTCGAAGCGCTGGCCGGTCAGTTCACAGACGCGACACACAGTCTGATCGGCCGCCGCATGGAAGGCGCCGCGCTGCATTACGTCGGCGAGCAGCGCATGGCTCGCCAGAAGCTCGAAGAGATGTTGAGCGCCTGGGTACCCTCGGATCATCGGTGGAACACGATCGGCTTCAGGTTCAACCAGGCCATTGTCGCGCGGGCGCTGTTCGCGCGCGTGACGTGGGCGCTGGGGGACACGGCAGGGGCCATGCGGCTTGCCGGAGAGGCGCTGGAGGCTGCCGTTCAACACGATTTCGAACTCGTGACCTGCTATGTGCTCGGCGACGTTTTTGTGCCGCTTGCGCTGCTCGTGGGCGAGCGCGCGGCGGCAGAACGCGGACTTGCGATGCTGAAGGGCATTGCGTCGCGCGTGTCGCTGTCGATCTGGCACACCTGCTGTGCGTGCTATGACGAGTATCTGTTTTCGCTGTCCGGCGAGCATCCGCACAGGCTGGCGCAATTTCGCGGCGCGCTGGACGAACTTCGTGACATCGACTTTCTGGCGCAACTGACGATGCTGCTATGTCAGTTCGCCCGCGCGCTGATGCGTGCGGAACAGTACACAGAAGCGCTGGCCGCGATCGACGAAGCTTTGCAGCATTGCAAGGAGACAGGGGAGCGGTGGTATTACGCCGAGCTGTGCCGTGCGAAAGGTGACGTGATGCGCGCCTTGCAAAGGGACGCGGATGCCGCAGCGTGGTTCACGACCGCGCTGGAGTCGGCACGCCAGCAGAGCGCGGCTGTTCTCGCGGTGCGTGCCGCGAGTAGTCTCGCGCGGCTCTGGATCGAGCAGGACCGTTTGGGCGAGGCGCGCGACTTGCTGGCGCGAGCGCTGGCTCGCCTGAGCAAGTACCCGGCTGATCCGGATGTTCAGGACGGCCGCGCCTTGCTGGCCGAACTGGAGGTAAAAATCGCCGCCGTCGACAACAAGGATTGCCGGCCGGCCTGTATCGGCGCCTGACACGCACCGGCCGCCGTCATACGTACTGGTTGCTGACGAACCGCTCCACGAGATCGGGTGCGTCGAGTCGATCGATCCACCAGCGCATCGCCTGCCCGGTTTCATCTTCGCGCCAAGCCATATAAAAGTGCGTCACATCCCGCATGCCGAAGACCTGCTTGGCGACGAGCTCGCCGCGTGCAATAGGCGCTGTCGCGAGGCACTCGGGAATGGTGCCGACTGCGAGCCCTTCGAGTTGCGCGGCGAGTTTGCCGGCGAGCGTGGGCAGCGTCAGACAATTTTGCGTAGCGGCAGCACCGACGGTGCGCGGCATCAATTCGCGCGAGGTATCGCCGATGACCGCGCCGCGATGGCGTGCGACGGTTTCCATGGTCAGCGGTTCGGGAAGCTCCGCGAGCGGATGAGTGGGCGCTACCACGAAAATATGGCGCATCGAGCCGATCGGGCGGGTGACGAGATTGGGCAAGTTGGGTGGATCGCCCGCGGCGCCAACCACGAGGTCGGCACGCCGCGTAATCAATGCATCCCACGTGCCGCCCAACACTTCCCGGGACAGGCGCAGGCGAGTCTCCATGTTCATGTCGTAAAACGCATGGACGTGCGGCCAGATTGCGTCGAAAGGCAGGATTTCGTCGATGCAGATGCGCAGGTCCGCTTCCCAGCCGTGTTGCACGCGTTTGGCCTTGAGCTCGAGTTCTTCGGCGCCCTGCAGCAGACGCCTGCCTTCCTCGACCACCACGCGTCCAGCGTGTGTGAATTTCGCACGCCGGCCGCTCCGATCGAACAGGTTGACTTCGAGGTCGCTTTCGAGCTTCTGCACCAGATAGCTCAGCGACGACGGCACACGATGCAGAAGTTCGGCCGCCTCCGCGAACGTGCCGGTGCGATCGATTGCGTCGAGTGCTTCCAATACCTCAAATGACAGCTTCATCGAAGATTCCCGCGGTAGTTGCCTGATTGCGCCTGTCCTGGACTGCGCACGGTTTGATAGGCTCAATTGTCGCACTGAGTGGGAGGGCGGTGGTGGCACAGATGCGCCTTTCGAAGGTCTTCAGAAAAAGATAGCGCGCATTCACAAGACGAGATCGTGTTTGGCAAATTTCCAATCGGTTGCGTGATTCACGTATTTTTGCGAGCGGCGATGACTATACGGACGCGCGCCGCATGAACGAGTGGATCGAGGCAGAAATTCCGCATATTCCAGAGCAGTACTACTGGGTGCACAAGCGTTTCAAGACCAGGCCGGAAGGGGAGAAGGGCTTCTACTAACGACTTCTGCCAATCCGGCTGACGGCAAGCCAGGCCGTTCGAACAGGAAGATGGCGCGTCTCGCTATCGGGTTGGGCAATTCATCGGTTTGACGTGCAGATCTTGACACGCATAGTCCGGCTTAAGTTGTGGCTTGGGTTTTGCTGTGGGACTGCTGCTTTTCTTTGCATTGTCATGCAACATGTGATGCCTGCTGGTGCGCGTCGCCGAGGGGCCACTGCCTTGCTGTGCGACGGGCGGCCCCTTACCCGCATCGGAGGCATTCTGTGTGGCGTTGTTAGCGAGTCCCTGTGCAAAACCTTGACCCGTGAACAGGACCGCCGCGAGTACCGTGGCCATATTTTTCTTGCTATTCATCGTGTTTCGATTGAGTCCCTTCTGTGTTGCCCGGTCCGACCGTGGCGAAAACTGACGGACGGACATTCTCCTGCATCGCGGGGCAGATGCGCCCGATAGTGTGTGCCCGTCATCCGCTCACGCAATCGTATCCACCACGCCGCCGTCCACCCGCAAGGCCGCGCCTGTGGTTGCCGAAGCCTGCTGCGAGCACACATACACGACCATGTTCGCGATTTCTTCCGTGCTTGCCGGCCGCTGGATGATCGAACTGCGGCGATGCGCGCGCACGAAATCGATGCCGACCTGTTCGGCCGTTTTGCCTTGCGCCTTCGCCGTCTCTTCCACCATCGCCCGAAAGCCGTCCGACAAAGTGGGACCCGGCAGCACGGCGTTCACCGTCACGCCCGTGCCGGCGGCCTGTTTGGCGATGCCACGCGCGATGCTCAATTGCGCGGTCTTCGAGAAACCGTACGCGAGCATGTCGGGGGGAATGTTCAGTGCCGACTCCGACGAGATGAACACCACGCGCCCCCACTTGCGTTCCATCATGCCCTTGAGGTAGCCACGCGTCAGCCTTACGCCTGACATCACGTTGACCTGGAAATAGCGCGCCCAGTCGTCGTCGGTGGTGGTGAAAACGTCGCCGGGGCCATACACGCCCAGATTGTTCACGAGGATGTCCGCTTGCGGGACGGCTTTCGCCAGCGCGTCGCAGCCCTCGGGCGTACTGAGGTCGCCGGCGAACCCGCGTAGCTTTGGCGTGGGAACAGTCTTAAGAATCGTGTCGATGGCGCGGTCCACCGCTTCCTGTTTGCGTCCATTGACAATGGTGGTCGCGCCTGCCGCCGCGATCCCTGTGGCGATCGCGAGGCCGATGCCGGCCGCGGATGCGCTGACAATGGCGGTTTTGCCCGATAGATCGATGATCACTGGCGTGTTCCTTGTAGAAACGTTACTGATATCCGCGACGCAGCTCCACCTTGTGCAAGCTGCGCCGTGCGGATTCTTTATACGTCAATCAGACGGCGCAGGTTATCGCCACCCAGGGGCATGTCGCGCAAGCGCTTTCCGGTTGCATCGAACAACGCGTTGCCGAGCGCGCCGGCGGTCGGACCCATCGACGCTTCTGCAGCCCCGAGAAACGGCAAGCCCGGCCGATTGATCAGATGCACGTTCAAACCGCGCGGCACGGCGGAATACCGCAGGATCGGGTAGCTGCTCCAGTCGAAGCTGCGGATTCTCGCTGTGTCGAATTGCAATTGTTCATAAAGTGTCCAACTGGTGGATTGAATCAGGCCGCCTTCGATCTGGTTGCGGATGCCGTCGGGGCTGACGATCTGCCCCGCGTCCACCGCTACTTCGGCGTGTTCGAGAATCACCTGGCCCGTCTCGGGCACCACGGATATCTCCACGGCCATCGCCACATACGACATCAGGTTCTTGTACTTGCCGAACGCAAAGCCGACGCCGTGATTGGCCTTGCGCGGCGCGCGCGGCCAGCCGAATTTTTCGGCCGCGAGCCGGATCACGTCGCGCGCGCGCGGATCCTGCATATGCTTGAGCCGGAACGCGACGGGGTCGGCGCCGGCCGCGGCGGCCAACTCGTCCATGAACGTCTCAATCGTGAAGACGTTCATATGTGCGCCGAGCGAGCGCATCGCCGACGTTTGCAACGGCATGGTCGGCGAGAAGTTGTTCATCACGTGCATGTTGGGGAACGCGTACAGCGGAATCGCGTTGCGGTCGCCGCCGCCTTCGGGTTGCACCATCGGCACCGACGGCGCCGGCACGAAGGGTTTTTCCAGCATTTGCGCGGGAAGAAGCCGCCCCGCGTTCACGATCCGCTCGTTGTGCGAGCTGCTCCACAGCGCGTAATCCCAGTTGACGATGCTGCCACTCGCGTCGAGCGATGCGCTCACTTCGGTGACCATGGCGGGTGTGAAGTGATCCCAGGTATGCTCCTGTTCGCGCATCCATTGCACGCGAACCGGCTGGCCTGCCATCTCGCGGGCGATCAAGGCGGCGTGCGTGGCTACGTCGTCCGCGCCGTTGTGCCCATAGCAGCCCGATCCTTCGACGTGAACGCAGCGCACATTCTCTTTCGGCAGCGACAGCATTTCCGCGAGCGCATCGCGCAGCGGATAGACGCCTTGCGAGTGCGTCCAGACCGTCATGGTGCCGTCCTTGAAATGCGCGACCGAGCAGGATGGCCCGATCGAACCGTGCAGCATGTAGTGCTTGGTGTACTTCGCGCTCAGCGTTTTGACGGGCGCGCCGGCTGCATTGTGCGTGTTCGCGATCTCGATGTGTTGCGTGGAAATCGTTTTCAGATCGCGGTGTACGGTAGCCGGGTCGGGCAACGTGCGTCCGGCGCTCCACTGACTTCCCGCGGCCAGCGCGCGTTGCGCCTGCACCGCCTGCCATTCGCCTTTGGCGACCACGGCCAGCATGCTGCCGTCCCTGATCACCTTGACGACGCCCGGCATTTTCAGAATCTCGGGCGTATTGGTTTGCAGCAGCTTCGCAGCATAAACCGGCGGCAGCACCACCCGCGCATGCAGCATGCCCGGCATCGACATGTCCTGCACATAGCTCGGGCCGCCCGTCACCTTGCCCGGGATATCCAGGCGCGGCAATGATGTGCCGATCGTCACGAACCTGGCTGGGTCTTTCAACGGCGACACCGGCGTTGCCATGCGATGGAGATCCACCGCGCCGACCGCCTGACCGTACGTCATCGTGCGGCCGTCGGGTGCCTTGATGACCGCGTCCTGAACTTGCAGCACGCCGCTCTCGACGCCGAAGTGTTTGGCCGCCGCATCGACGAGCAGGCCGCGCACCTGGGCGGAGGCGTTCAGCAAGGCGCTGCCGCTGTCGACGATGGTGTGGCTGCCCGCCGTGAGTCCCTCGTCCGGCGAGGCGCCCGTATCGGCGGTCAAGAACGTGATCAGCGAGGGTGCCATGTTCAGCTCTTCGGCTGCGATTTGCAGCAGCGCAGTGCGCACGCCGGTGCCTAATTCCACCTTGCCGGTGTAGACAGTCACCTTGCCTGCGGGATCGATCTTGATCCATGCATCGAGAAACGGATTGGTCTTCAGGCTGCCCGCGAGCGTTTCGGTCGCTTTGGCCACGTGTACCGCAGCACCTTCGTCCGCGATCACCTCCTGCGCCATGGCCTTGATGCCGGGGAACAGACTGAAGCTCACCACGAGCGCGCCGGACATCATGAAGCGGCGGCGTCCCTCGTTGATATCGTCTTCTTTGACGCTCATTGCGTGCCTCCATGGGTCACCGCGCCTTGAGGCGGGGCGGGCGTAGCGTCGGGTGCGGGCAGGTGCGCGACTTCGCGGATCGCGGCGAGGATGCGCATGTGGGTACCGCAACGGCAAAGATTCGGCTCCATGTGTTCGCGCAGCTCATTCTCGGTCGGCCGCGGATTGCGCTCGAGCAGCGCCTGAGCGCGCATGATCATGCCGGCGATGCAATAGCCGCACTGCGCGGCTTGATGTTCGATGAACGACTTCTGCAGCGGACCGGGATGCTCGGCGGTGCCGAGACTCTCGATCGTGCGCACGGGGCGGCTGCCGATCGACGACACGGGAATCAGGCAGGAAAATGCGGCCTTGTCGCCCACAATCACCGTGCACGCGCCGCATTGTCCGAGACCGCAGCCGAACTTGGCGCCGTGCAGGTGCAGGTCGTTGCGCAGTGCGTAAAGCAGTGGCGTCGACGGATCGATATCCAGCGCGTGCTGCACGCCATTGACGGTAAGGTTGATCATCGCGCGTTATTCTCCTTTCTGACTTTGACCACCGTGTCCTCGACGTCCTTCCACTCTCCGCGCTGCGAATAGGTCGCGCGGATATAGGACACCAGGTCGGCGATCTGCTGGTCACTGTAGATTTCGCTAAAGGACGGCATGTAGTTCATGCTGTCCTCGCCGTGCCAGCCATTGCCGCTGAGAATCATCTGGGCGGCGTTGCGGGGTGTTGTTGCGTTGACGGCGGTGCTGAACGCCAGCGTGGGGCGCTCGCCGATCGATTGCATCGGCGCGGCGGGGCCGTGGCACTGCGCGCACGATGCGCCGAACAGGGTCGCGCCGCGTTGCGCCGCAGGCGACGCATCGGCGTGATCGACGCCCTCGGCAGCGGCATCCATGACGGCCGGGCGCGCTTTCTGAATCGACAGGATGTAAGTGGCAATCGCCTGCACGTCCTCTTCGGGTACCGTAGCGAGGTCACGCGTGACGGGCAGCATCGGGCCGGCCGCGGCGCCGTGTTCGCTGGCGCGGCCGCTGCGCAGATACGTGACGAGCTGTTCCTGGGTCCAGGGCTTCGGCGCCGCGCTGAGTGCATTCAGCGGGGGAGCTTCCCAGCCGTCGACGATGCCGCCGTCGAATGCATGTCCCAGCTTTTCACCGCCAATCGCGTTGAGCGGCGAATGGCACGAGGCACAGTGACCGAGGCCGTCCACCAGCAGCTTGCCGCGATTCCACTCGGCATCTTTCGAAACATCCGCGGCCCGTTCGCCGGGGTGCAGGAACAAGATGTTCCAGAAGGCCAGCAAAGGCCGGAAGTTCAACGGGAAGATCAGGTCGTTGGCAGGCGCACTCGCGTTGACCGGCTCGCGCGTCATCAGGTACGCGTAGGCGGCTGAAATGTCGCCATCGGACATGCGCGTGAAGTGAATATAAGGAAACGCGGGATAGAGCAGGTGACCGTCGCGCGAGACGCCGTGGCGCACTGCTCGCGTGAATGCTTCGAGCGACCAGCTGCCGATGCCGGTTTCGACATCGGGCGTGAGATTGGTCGCGTAGATGGTGCCGAACGGGGTGGCGAGCGGCAGGCCCCCCGCGAACGGTTTGCCGCCCTTCGCGGTGTGACACACGATACAGTCGCCGAGCGCCACGACGCGCGCGCCGGCGAGCTTTGTCTGCGCGTCGAACGACGATGCCGCCGGCGGGCTGATCGGTGCGATGGCGGGTTTCCAAACCAGCAATGCGACGACGATCAGCGCGGCCACGATGACCACGCCGCCTAACGTCAGCAATCTAGACTTGCGAGTCATTCATGCACCTGTCGGAGAAATTCTGATTCAAAGAATGCACAAGCGTTAAGCTGTGCGTCACTCAGATAGCGTGACTGATGTTGATCAGCGTATCGCCAACGTCGCGGAATTTCCTGAAGCTAGGCTGAAATCTTGTTAACCGGACCACGCGCGCACCGCGCGCCGTCCGGTTGTCTGCGGAAAGAGGCAGTCAAGCGATGCTGGCGGCGTGCGGACGGCCGATCGCGAGGTAGTGCGCCAGTGCGATGAGCGGGAAGGCCGTGGCTGCGCCGGCGACCAGCGGCCAGCCACCGTGTTCGTAGAGCGGGCTGGCGAGCGCCGAACCGAAAGCACCGCCGACGAAGATGCTGGTCATATACAGCGCGTTCAAGCGGTTTCTGCTCGCCGCATGCAACGCATAGATTTCGCGTTGGCCGAGCACCATGTTCATCTGCACGGCGAAATCGAGGATGATGCCGGTCGCGACGAGTCCGAACACACCCCACGCCGGATGGATCAGTGCGGGCATGTAAGCAAGGGCGCCCACCACGAGTGCTATCAGCGTCGCGCGCACTGTGTGACCCGCATCGGCCAGATGTCCGGCCACCGGCGCCGAGGTTGCGCCGATCGCACCGACCAGCGCGAAGACGGCGATCGCGGTTTGCGAGAGTCCGTAATGCCGCGTCAACTCCACCGGGATCGCGGTCCAGAAGAGACTGAACGAAGCGAACATCAGCCCCTGGTAGAACGAGCGGTGACGCAGAACCGGCATCGTGCGGACCAGGTGGTCGAGCGAGCCGATCAGTTCGAAGTAGGTGGCCTTGTGGTCCGGTTGGCGCGGCGGAATAGTCAGCGCCAGCACGGTGGTGACGATCGCCATCAGCACCGCCGCGGAACCGAACACCGCGCGCCAGCCGAAGTGCCCGGCCACCAGGCTCGAGATCGGACGAGACAGCAGAATGCCGAGCAAGAGGCCGCTCATGATGGTGCCGACCACCTTGCCGCGCGACTCGTCCGGCGCGAGATGCGCGGCGAGCGGGATCAGAATCTGTACGGCCACTGAGCTGAATCCAACCAGCAGCGAGATCGCGAGGAACCAGCCGGGTTGATGAGCGAAAGCCGCGGCACCGAGACTCACGATCGAGACTAGCGCGGTGGTGATCATCAGCTTGCGGTTCTCCAGCAGGTCGCCGAGCGGCACCAGAAAGAACAGGCCGAATGCGTAGCCGATCTGCGTGAGTGAAACGATCATGCTGGCTGTATTGCCGGACATGTGAATGTCCGGTGCGATCAGTTCGGTGATCGGTTGTGCGTAGTACAGGTTCGCGACGATAGCGCCGCAACAGAACGCGAACAACGCGATCAGACTACGCGTCATTTTGACGTGGCCTGTGCCGCCCGCCGTGGTGGATGCCTGGGTTGACATGACAACTCCTTGAAGTAGAAGAACTGGAAAATCCGGATATCAGCGGGCGATGTTCATTAACCGGTTGCCCAGCGAAATACCCAGATCGGTCATCAGCCTGCCGCGTTGCAACTGTTGGTTCTCCCAACGTTTGAGGGCGGTGTCGATCGTTGCGCCGCTGTGCCATGTCGATGACAACGCAAGCGCCAAAGAATGGGCATTGGCCGCGGCCTTCGCGGTGCTGCCCGCCGTGTGTGGACGCGGAACGGATGCGGCGTCGCCGAGCAGGATCGCCCGGCCGAACACCATCTTCGGCGAGCGCAGGTCGACGATGGGTTGCATGAACGGATCATCGGTCGCGTCGGCGAGGGCGCGAAAGGTCGGCGCGAGCAGCGCGCGTGCGTCGTCGCGCAGTTGTGCGATGTCCGCGCTTTTGGTCGTGCCCGGCGGCAAGGAGAACGCGCGCGCAACGCCGTGGCGGTCGACCAGTAGCTCGTCGAGTTTTTCGCGGCTGTATTTGCGGTACCACACCCAGTTCCAGCGGCGCGCTCCGACTGCGGTCGAATCGCCCTCGCCCGGAATCAGATAGGCGAGAGCGGAGTGCCCACCGCCGTCCTGAAACGTGAACCGGTCACGCAGCATGTCCGCTGCGCGCCGCGGCAGATCGGGTTCGTCGACGAGTCCGCGCCATGCCACGTAGCCCGCGTAGGCTGGCAGGATATCGGGCAGCAGGCGCTGCCTGAGGGTGGAACGTATGCCGTCGGCGCCGATCAGCAAATCCGCCTGCTCGCTGCGGCCGCTCTCGAACTGCGCGACGATCTGCTCGCCTTCCATGCGGAAGTCGACAAAGGTCTCGCCTGCGTGCACGGCCGCCGCAGGTAGCGCATTTTTCATGGCGCGATACAGCAGGCTCCATGACGTCTGCATCTGCGGCATGTGCAGTCGTTCGACGATGTTGTCTTCGCGGTCCAGATAGATGCGCTCGCCCGACGCCACGCCAGGCGGGTTCGGCAATGGAACGCGGGCAAAATGGAGCGCATCCAGCACATCCGGCTGAAGCACGACGCCGCCGCCGCGGCTTTCCAGCTCGTTTGGCGATGTTTCGAACACGTCGACCTGCCAGCCGGCCGCCCGCAAGGTGGTGGCCGCGAGCAGCCCACCGAGCGAACCGCCGATCACGACCGCGCGGGGTTTCTCAAGCGATCTCATGCTGCGTTCCTTTGCTCTGCGGAACGCCACGGACAAGTGACGTCGTAGTTGAACTCGACCTGAATGGCTCGCATGTTGCACCCCTCACTAGGTAATGAATGCAGCTTATGCGTTGCGTTGAATTTGTAGAATGTGTCTAAAATGCAACCTGGCGTTGCGTTATTCGCAACCAAACCGTCGATAAGGCCAAGCATGGACAAACTCCTCGCCCTGAATACGTTGCTGGAAGTGGCCGACGCCGGCGGTTTTTCAAAGGCCGCACAACGTCTCGGGGTGGCCACGTCGTCTGTTACGCGTCTGATGGACTCGCTGGAGGTCTCCCTGGGCACCGCGCTGCTGACCCGCACACCCAGAAAGGTCAGCCTCACGGACGCCGGCATTGCGTACGTCGAGCAGGTCGGCAAGGTGCTCGACGATCTGGCCGAAGCGGACGAGAGCGTCTTCGACAGTGGCGCGTCGCCGGTCGGTTCGCTCAGAATTTCGGTACCGTCCACTTACAGCCGCTTGCGGCTTGCGCCGCATCTGGCGGCATTCCTTTCCGAGAATCCGCGCGTGTTTCTCGACGTCGTCGTGGCCGATCACTTTGTCGATCTCGCGCTCGACCGGATCGACGTCGCGATCCGGATCGGGCTGCCCGATCGTGACGCCAACGTGATCGTCAGAAGGCTGGCGAACAATCTGCGCTACGTCGTGGCAAGCCACGACTACCTGGAGCGCAGCGGCACGCCTCAGACACCGCAAGCGCTCGAAGCTCACGAGTGCCTTCGTGTCGCGTACGGCGGCGGCTACCGCACCCGCCAGGTCTGGACCTTCCGGCGGGACAGCGTCGAACAGCGCGTCGAGGTGCGCGGCCATCTGTTGTCGAACAGTCTCGACCTCCTGCTTGAGGCGGTGATGGCGGGGCGCGGCGTCGCCTTGCTGCCCGAATGGCTGGTCGGCGCCGAGATTCGCGCGGGGCGCCTGATGCGCCTCCTCGAGACTTTCGATGCGAGCCCTCATCAAGGTGATGCAGTCGTCTATGCCGCCTATCTGCCCAATCGCCGTCACTCCAGCAAAGTGCGCTCGCTTCTTCAGTTTCTGGAAGCCCGGCTTCATACCTCACCCGAAGGCTGAACGGCGCCGCGCGATGCGCTGCTGCGGTAAGTGCTTCTTTCATGGAGAACCCATTTGATTGTGTCGATAGGTGCAACGTGCGTTCACGACTACGGGTGATTGAAGTGTAGGAATGCCGCGCACATAAAGTCCTGCAGAAAATGTGAAATGTTCTGAGCGGGCGGCGGCGAGGGCCGGGGCGGGATTAGCCGGGCTTCCCTTGTTGAAAGTCTTTTTTAAGAACTATTAAGGTTCTCGGGAAGGATTCTTTAGAAAGCCGTCGATAGAATGGATTTCAGTTTTTCTCGCACTTGAAGCGAGTGCGACATGTCTTCCCGTGTTCACAAATTCTTTAGGACGTACAAAGCCATGGCAAATCCGAAACTCGAAGTTCTGACGCCTGCAAATTCGCAGATCATCTTCATCGACCAACAGCCGCAAATGGCCTTTGGGGTTCAGTCCATTGACCGTCAGGTACTTAAGAACAACGTAGTAGGACTCGCGAAGGCAGCGCGGGTGTTCAACATTCCTACCACTATTACGACAGTGGAATCCGAAAGTTTCTCGGGATACACGTACCCCGAGCTGCTGGACGTGTTTCCGGGCCACAAAGTGCTCGAACGTTCATCCATGAATTCGTGGGACGACCAGAAGGTTCGTGACTCGCTGGCTGCCAATGGCCGGAAAAAGGTAGTGGTGGCAGGTTTGTGGACCGAGGTTTGCAACAACACGTTTGCGCTATGCGCCATGGCCGAAGGCGACTACGAAATCTATATGGTCGCCGACGCATCGGGCGGCACGTCGAAGGACGCGCATGACTACGCGATGCAGCGCATGATCCAGGCCGGCGTGGTTCCGATGACCTGGCAACAGGTGCTGCTCGAATGGCAACGCGATTGGGCGCACAAAGAGACTTACAACGACGTCATGGCGATTGCCAAAGAGCATTCGGGTGCGTACGGGATGGGCGTTGACTATGCCTACACCATGGTGCACAAGGCTCCCCAGCGCGCGGCGGGGTCGCACGAGGTTCTGGCACCTGTGCCTGCAAAGAAGTAAGCAGTCGCCGAGCGCCCGCTTCCCATGAATAGCTCCGCGCGTGAGAAGCGGAGCGCTCCCTATGAGGATCGCCATGACTTCCAATACTTCCGTGCCGACGCCGGCCGAAGTTGTCTTCTTTAACGGCAAGATCGCTACGCAGGACGACAAGCGTTCATTCGCCGATGCGCTTGCCGTCGCGAACAGCCGTATCATCGCTGCGGGGTCTCGTGATGTCGTGATGCGTCACGTGAACGACGCGACGCGGCAGGTTGACCTCAAGGGGCGCACGGTCATCCCCGGTCTGAACGATTCCCACCTGCACATCATTCGAGGCGGATTGAACTTCAACATGGAGTTGCGGTGGGACGGCGTGCCGTCGCTCGCGGACGCGCTCGACATGCTGAAGAAGCAGGTGGCGCGCACGCCGGCACCGCAATGGGTGCGCGTGGTGGGCGGCTGGAATGAATTCCAGTTCGCCGAGGGCCGCGGGCCGACACTCGAAGAAGTCAATGCGATCGCGCCGGACACGCCGGTATTTATTCTGCATCTGTACGACAGCGCGCTCCTGAATGCAGCGGCGCTGCGCGCGGTCGGTTACACCAAAGACACACCTAATCCCCCCGGCGGCGAGATCCAGCGCGATAAGCGCGGCAACCCGACCGGCATGCTGATCGCACGGCCGAACGCCGGCCTCCTGTACGCGACGCTCGCCAAAGGGCCGAAGCTCGCTCCGGAAGACCAGCGCAATTCCACGCTGCATTTCATGCGCGAACTGAATCGCCTCGGCGTGACGAGCGCGATCGACGCGGGTGGCGGCTACCAGGCCTATCCGGATGATTACGCGGTCATCATGGATCTTGCGAAGCGCAACGAACTGAGTGTGCGGATCGCATACAACCTCTTCACGCAGAATGCCAAGAAGGAAATCGAAGATTTCGCGAAGTGGGTGAAGATGACTAAACCCGGCGACGGCGACGATTTCCTGCGCGTCAATGGCGCCGGTGAAATGCTGGTGTTCTCGGCAGCGGACTTCGAAGATTTTCTCGAGCCACGCCCGGATCTGCCGGATACACTGGAAGACGAACTGGAAGCGGTCGTCAAACTGCTGGTGGCGAACCGCTGGCCGTTCCGCCTTCACGCCACGTACAACGAATCGATCGAGCGCTTCCTGAATGTATTCGAGCGAGTGAACGCCGAGATCCCGTTCAACGGGCTGCGCTGGTTCTTCGACCATTGCGAGACCATCACGCAGAAGAACATCGAGCGGGTGCGAGCACTCGGCGGCGGCATCGCGATCCAGCATCGGATGGCCTTTCAAGGCGAGTACTTCATCCAGCGATATGGTGAAGAAGCCGTCAAGCGCACCCCGCCGATTCGCCATATGCTCGATGCCGGATTGCCCGTTGGTGCGGGTACGGACGCCACGCGCGTCGCGAGCTTCAACCCGTTCGTATCGCTTTACTGGATGGTGTCGGGTAAAACGGTCGGCGGCACGGCCATGTATTCCAGCGAGAACCGTCTGGACCGGATGGAAGCGTTGCGCCGCTACACGGTAGGCAGTGCCTGGTTCTCGAACGAGGACGACCGCAAAGGCGCGCTTGTGCCCGGTCAGTTCGCGGACTTCGCGGTACTTAGCGAAGACTACTTCACTGTCGACGAAAGCCGCATCAAGTTCCTGACCTCGGCGATGACGGTGGTGGGTGGCAAGGTCGTGTACGCCGACGATGAATTCGCGCCGCTCGGACCGCCCGATCTTCCGGTCAGTCCGTCGTGGTCGCCAGTGGCGGAATTCGGCGGCTACAGCCGTTACAAGCCGACAGCGGTGGCTTGTGTGGATGGCTGCGTGAATCTGTGCGGCGTGCATGCCCACGCCCACGGCTGGGTGTGGCGTAAAAACGTGCCGGTCAGCGACTCGAACGGTTTCTGGGGCGCCTTGGGATGTAGCTGTTTCGCATTCTGATCGCCACGGGTTCGTGCCACCACGCGAGCGAGGACCACGATGCCGACCCTGACCGACGGTGTGTTGTTTGGCCTGGGCATTCTGGTCCTCGATTTCCTCGCCTGGCGCTTCATGGACCGTAAGAGCGACCGGGGGCGCCTCGCCTTGCGTGCGCTCATGTTCGGGCTGTCGACCTACGTGCTGTTCCGTTCGGGGATGAATCCGCTACGCGCGGCGCCCTGGCCGGACGAACCGCTGCGCCATCTGCTTGCGCAGGTGCTGGAGGTGGTGTGGTGGCTGCAAGGTGCTCGCCTCGTGATCATCGTGCTCGATCGCGTGGTGTTGCCCGAGACGTGGCACCGGGAGCGTCTGTTCCAGGATGTGCTCGGTGCGCTGGTGTTTATGGCCGCCGCTGTGGGGGCGATCGCGTTCGTGCTGCAACTGCCGGTAAAAGGGCTGCTCGCCACGTCCGGCGCGCTCGCCGTCGTGCTCGGCCTCGCGATCCAGAGCACGCTCAACGATGTGTTTTCAGGCGTCGTCCTGAACGCAACGGAGCCGTTTCAGATTGGCGATTGGGTGACGATCGGCGACGTGGAAGGCAAAGTGGTCGAAAGCAACTGGCGTGCGACGAGCCTGCTGAACGGTCAGGGCAATATCGTCGTGATCCCGAACAGCGTGGCCGCACGCACCAATATCGTCAACGCCAATGAGCCGTCGCATACGCACGGCATCAGCATCGTGCTGCCGGTCAAGCCGTCGATCCGGCCCGCGCTCGTGCTGGAGGCGCTCGCCAATGCTGCCGCCAGTTCCGGGGACGTGCTGATCGATCCCAAACCGCTTGTCAGCGTGCGCCGCGCCACGAACGATGCGATCGAGTACGAGATTGTCTGCTACGTCGACGCCTTGAGCAAAAAGATCGGCGTGCGCAATGAGCTGTTCGATCTCGCGCATCGACATCTGCTCTCGCGCGGCGTCGTATTGCGGCCGCTGTCGGTCCCCGAGCCCATTCTCGACGCAGCGGACGAGAAACATCGCTTGCTGGGCAACGTGTTGATCTTCCAGACGCTGGAAGGTGACGAGATATCGCATCTGGCAGCGCAATTGACGAAACATGAGTTCGATGCCGACGACATCATCTATGCCGCGGCGGATGTGGACGGCCATGAACTCCATATTCTGGCGCAGGGCGTTGCGAAAGTGATCGTGCCGAAGGACGGCGGCGAGGTTGAACTGCGAAGGCTCGCGCCGGGTGATTCGATCGGCCAGTCCGGCGTTCTCGCTGGCGTCCGGACCGCTGTTGTCGTGCGTGCGCTGACCCGCGCCACCGTGTTCCGGCTGGACAAAAGCGCGTTGACGCCGGTCCTCGCGCAGCGCCCGGAGGTGGTGAAGGAAATGTGCCGGTTGTTGTCGGAACACCATGCAACCGAGGAAATGGTCCTTGCATCGCCGGGTAGTGCGGAGCAGAGCCCGGGCGGCTTTCTGCAATGGATTCGTGACGGCGTGCGGCGCATTCATGAACTGTCGCTTTGAGTGGATTCGCAGGCGTACTGCGCCGATTAAGTGTTTTTAAGGATTTGCCAAAGTCTTTATGAATTTAATTCGATACGCTGCAATGCACTGGCGCTCCCTGGACGTCGACCGTCCTGAACGTCGCCTGGCTGTGGTACCGGTCTGGCATGCGTATAGAGGCACACCAGGGGCAAAGGCGACACGGAGGAGTTGAGATGAAGAAGACCATTGCCGGCATTGAGATTCCCGATGGCGTAATGGCTCAGGCGGCGACCGATCAGATCCGGGGTACAGAGTCGGAGTTGATGTTTCATCACTCGCTAAGAGCATTTCTGTTCGGTGCGCTGACAGGATATCGCGAGAACCTGACGTTCGATGCGGAACTGCTTTATGTCGCTGCGATGTTTCACAACGTCGGTCTGAATGTGAAGTATCAGCGTTCGCCCTACCGGTTCGAGGTGGACGGCGCGAACGCCGCGCGCGATTTTCTGCGGCAGCACGTCGTTGTCGACTGTCTGATCGACGAAGTATGGGCGGCGATCGCATTGCACACGACACCGGGCATTCCGGAACATATGTCGCCGCTGGTTGCGCTCGTCAGCGCCGGTGTGCAAATGGATGTTCGGGGCGCCGGCCACGACGAATTCACCGTACAACAGCGCGATGAAATCGTGCAGGCCTATCCGCGCGAATCAGGTTTCAAGAAGAAGATCATCGAAGCCTATGCGCGTGGCATGGAGCATCGTCCGGAGACGACGTTCGGAACGGTGAATGCCGATGTACTGGACCGGTGGGATCCGAACTATCGCCGCTTGAATTTCTGCGGGCTGGTGCTGGGATCGGACTGGTTGAATTGAAGGGTGTTTCCGAAAAGGACGAATAGCATGGGCTACATCATTTCTCTGGGAGTCGGCTTCGGCATCGGGCTGCTCTATTGGCTACTCAAGGTGCAGTCTCCGGCACCGCCGCTGATTGCGCTGGCCGGGCTGCTCGGCATGGTGTTGGGCGAGCACGCCATCCCGGTTGTCAAAGCGCAGTTCTTTGTGCAGACGACGGCGGTTCAGGTTACTGGGCCGGTGAAGGACGTCGACGCGAAAAAGACGGTGGCGCCGGGCGCGACGAAGCAGGGCGGCTGACGTGACAGGCACATGTCCTTCGCCTCGCTGAACATCGTTCGTGAATCGACGAAGACAGCGCCCCGGCGCCGATTGCGGGCTGTGCAAACGCTCGGCGGACAACACACAGCGCCTCGATCGGAGGCAGACCATTCAAACATTGCTAACACCTTTTGGATAACACTATGTTCAAGTCGTTTCATCAGCCCCGTTCACTCGCGTCTCTCTGCGCGGCGATACTGATTGGATTGACATCGGTTGCATCCGTATCCGCGTTTGCCGATGCCGGGCCGCCGGAGGTATCGAACGGAAAAGCCGCAGTCGCCGCGAGACAGCCCGACGTATCGGTCGGCGCGCAGTACGACACGACTCACGTGTACGTGGCTTCGGCCGATCTCGACGCGTTCGTCAATAGCTTTCTCGCGACATTCGGCGGCAAGGCATCCCCACGTGCGGTTTTCACGGTAACGCCCACGCCGAGCAAGACCGCGTCGCAGTATGTGCAAACGCCGGTCGGCATGCTCTCGGTGTTCGGCTTCGAAACGGCGATTCCGTATCCGTTCGGCAATGAACGAACCGGATATCTGGTCACCGATATCGATAAGGCGGTGAAAGCCGCGCGTTCGGCCGGTGCCGACGTCGTCGTCGATACGTTCGACGATCCAATCGGCAAGGACGCGATCATTCAATGGCCGGGCGGCGTCACGATGCAGCTCTATTGGCACACCAAGGCGCCGAACTATGCGCCGTTGCAGAGCGTGCCGGACAACCGTGTGTACGTGTCGCGCTATGAAGCGGACAACTTCGTTCGCCGGTGGCTGCACTTCTCGCATGGCAAGGTGGTGTCGGACAACCCGCGTGCGGACGCCGGGGTGATCGGCCGGCCGGGTGAGACGATCCGTGTGATTCGAATCAGCTCGGGATTCGGCCATATGGTCGTATTCGTCACGGACGGCAAGCTGCCGGTCCCGTTCGGGACCGAAACGACCGGTTATACCGTGGACGATGTCGCCCAGACGATCGAGCGCGCCCAAGCGGCCGGCGCGAAGGTGCTTTACCCGCCGTACCACAGCGCAACGGGTACGACCGCGATGCTCGAGTTCCCGGGCCGGTACATTGCTGAAGTTCACGATGGCAAGTGAAGCAAACGTCACGAAGCCGTTGAGAGCACTGAAGGCGCGCAGGCGCGCGCCGCGTGTTTTCGCATTGCGCGCGGCCCGTGCCTTGCTGATCAGCACGGGTCTTGCGGCCGCGCTGCCGGCTTCAGCGGCGGACACCGCGCTCGGCGGGGCTGACGATACCGCCACGACCAATCCCGCCGTGACTGCTGCTCCCGCGAGTGCGTCGTGTGCGCGGCCGGCAATCATGTTCAACCGCTGGCAGGAAAACTGGGGGGTATTGGCGAATCCTTGTGTGCCGAGACGGCCGTTCGATTCGCTGAAGTACATTCCGCTGTTCGGCAATCCCGACGCGTACATCTCGCTCGGCGTGGTGCTTCGGGAGCGCCTGGAGATGAACGACGCGCCGCTGTTCGGTCTCGGCTCGGGGCATGACGACACGTATTTGCTGCAACGTCTGGACGTTCATGCGGATGTCCACCTCGGCCCCCACGTGCAGATCTTCACACAGTTCGAAGACGCGCGCCCCTACGGCAAGGATAACGTCACGCCGGTCGACAAGAATCCGCTGGATTTGCGCCAGGCGTTTGTCGCGATTACCGAACCGCTTGGGCCCGGCACCTTCAAGTTTCGCGTCGGCCGGCAGGAAATGGCGTTCGACTTGCAGCGTTTCGTCTCGGTTCGCGACGGCCCGAACGTGCGTCAGGCATTCGACGCGCTCTGGGCCGACTATGAAACCGGTCCGTGGCGCTGGATCGCCTACGCGACGCAGCCGGTTCAGTATCGCGACAATTCGGATTTCGACGATGTCTCGAATCGCGATCTGACATTCAGCGGCGTGCGCGTGGAGCACAAAAACGTCGGACCGGGCGACCTGTCCGCGTACTATTCCCGCTACAACCGCAGCAACGCGCACTTTCTCGACGCTGTGGGCGACGAACATCGCGACGTATTCGATGCGCGCTATTCCGGCAACGTCAACCATATCGACTGGGACGTCGAAGGGATGTATCAGTCGGGGCATGTCGGCAGCAAGACGATCGGCGCGTGGGCGGTGGGCTCGCTCGCCGGCTACACGCTGACGGCCGTGCCATGGACACCCCGGGTCGGCATCCAGGTCGACGCCGCATCGGGCGACAGCCATCCCGGGGACGGCCGCCTCGGTACGTTCAATCCGCTGTTCCCGAACGGTTACTACTTCTCGCTGGCCGGCTATACCGGCTACTCGAACCTGGTTCACGTCAAGCCGTCGCTCGTCCTTAAACCGAACAGCAAGCTGACACTGCTGGCCGGCGTGGGGTTGCAATGGCGCGAGACCACCGCTGACGCGGTCTACCAGCAAGGCTCGGCAGTCGTGCCGGGCACGGCGGGACACGGCAGTAGCTGGACGGGGTTCTATACGCAGGTTCGCGCTGACTGGGCCGTCGCCGCGAATCTCGCCGCGGCGCTCGAGGCCGTGCATTTTCAGGTCGGACCGTCGCTGCGCGAACTGGGCGCCCGCAATTCCGACTACGTAGGCGCGGAACTCAAATTCGGCTGGTAGAAGCGCTATTTGCCAACCGTGCCAGATGAGGTCATGTTATGAGCACTCCCGATTTATCCGCCGACGCGACGACACTGTCGGAACTCGATACACCGAACTCCTCGCTGGAGTACCGTCGGCACCAGATGTTTCCCCGCCTGTCAGCCGCAGAGATTCAAAGTTTGCGGCGTTTCGCCCGGCCGATGTCGTTCAAGGCCGGCGCACTGATCTTCGAAACGGGGCACGTTGCACTCGGCCTGTTCGTGTTGCTGCGTGGGCGCGTGAGAATCTATTCGCGTGACAGTTTCGGCCGCTCGACGCTCGTGACGGAACATGAAGATGGACACTTCATGGCCGAGATGGCGCAGCTCTCCGGCAAACCGGCATTGATCGACGGCGTCGCACTGACCGATGTCGAGACGCTCGTGATCGAGCCGGAGAGGTTGCGCGCGTTGATCGTGGCCGATGCACAACTTGGCGAACACATCATGCGCGCCCTGATCCTGCGGCGGCTCGGACTGATCGAGCAGGGGCTCGGGCCGATCATCGTGGGTGATGGCGATTGCTCGAAGCTGATGGGGCTGCAAAGTTTTCTGCGTCGCAATGCGTACCCTGCGATGGTGATCGACGCGCGTAGCGATCCCGAGGCGATCACGCTGCTGGGCGGCATGACTACCGGCCCCGACGACTTTCCGCTCGTCTTCTGCCCGAACGGCAACGTGCTGCGCGCGCCCGACGAAGTCCAGCTCGCATCGTGCCTTGGACTCGTGCCGACCTTCGAGCAATCGCACGTCTATGACGTCGCGATCGTCGGTGCCGGGCCTGCCGGACTGGCGGCGTCCGTGTATGCCGCCACGGAAGGCTTGTCGGTTGCCGTATTCGATCAGCGCGCGCCTGGCGGCCAGGCCGGCGCCAGCTCGCGGATCGAGAACTATCTGGGTTTTCCCACCGGTATTTCGGGCCAGGCACTCGCCGCGCGGGCATTCCAGCAGGCGTTGAAGTTCGGCGCGCATCTGGCGATCCCGGGCAAGGTCACAGATGTGAGCCGCCATGAAGGCGTCTTTCTGCTCTCGCTGCTCGACGGGCAGCGCATCAGCGCCCGCACGGTCGTGGTCGCGAGCGGCGCCGCCTATCGGAAGCCGACGGTGAACGGCTTTGATCGTTTCGACGGACGCGGCACGTACTACTGGGCGTCGACAATCGAAGCCAAGCTGGTGAAAGGGCAAGACATCGTGTTGATAGGCGGGGGCAACTCCGCCGGCCAGGCGATCGTGTTTCTCGCCAATTTCGCGCGTAGCGTTCGCGTGCTGATTCGTGGCAAGGACCTCGAGGCCAGCATGTCGAAATACCTGATCGACCGGATCGGCTCCTTGTCTAACGTCACGCTGTGCACGCACTGCACGCTGCGTTCGCTCGATGGCGACGAAGCCGGACTCACTCACCTTCATATCCGGCGTGAAGACGAGGATGCGGACGAAGTGATCGAGACGCGTCATCTGTTTCTCTTTGTCGGCGCGGACCCGAAAACCGATTGGCTCGAATCGAGCGGCGTGGAACTCGACAACAGAGGGTTTGTCGTCACGGGTTTCGCCCGCAGTGAGCATGGGCTGTCTGAAGCAGGCAAGCGGTATCCGCTCGAAACCAGCATACCGGGCATGTTTGCAGTCGGCGACGTCCGTTCGGAGTCAGCGAAACGGGTGGCCGCGGCCGTAGGCGACGGCGCGGCCGTGGTCAGTCAGATCCATGCGTACCTGAGCCAGTTGACGGCCGCCGCCGCGTAGGGACGTCCTTCTCGCCGGAAGGCGCTGCTGGATGGGATACTGCTGGCGATCGGATGGACGGGAGAGAAGAATTGAGTACAGCGGCAATCGTCGAGGGCGTTCGTGGATCGTCGCCGGACTCTGGTGTAAGCGTGCATTTTGACCAGGCGTGGTTTGACCGGCTTGCGCTCGAGGCACTAATGGTCGACGGAAACATCGTGCGTTATCGCGCGGGGTGGCAGGAAGGCGCGCGGTCGTGGCTGATCGCGGTGCCGACCGATCTGCCCTCGGACGCGGTATCGCGGCGCTTGCAGCAGGAATTCGCACCGGCCGACAAGCTCGAGTCGACATGGGCCGTGCGGCCGGTCGCACTCGTGCGGCTGTCGCGGGGGCCGGTGTTGGTGTACGAAGACAACGGCGGCACGCTGGTTCTGCCACCCGCCAACGGGCTGATTGCGGTCGGCCGTTTCCTGCGCATTGCGGTCGGCGCCGCGCGCGCGCTGCGTCTCGCGCACGCACGCGGTGTCCTGCATCGCGACCTCAAGCCGTCCAATCTGCTGGAATGCAGTGATGGCACGATCCGGTTATTGGGTTTTCGCGACGCTTTCAGCCTTGTCGGCGATCCGCTGACCGAATCACCAGACACCTTGTACGGCACGCTGGCCTATATGTCGCCGGAGCAGGCGCGGCGGGCGGAAGGGCATGCCGACGAGCGAAGCGATCTGTACTCGCTCGGCGTAACGTTATATGAGCTGCTCACCGGGCAATTGCCCTTCGAGGCGGCGGATGCGGTCGAATGGGTCTATAACCACGTGGCGCGTAAGCCCGCCAACCCGCGGCAACACCGTCGATCCTTTCCCGCTGTGCTGGGCTCGATCGTCCTGAAACTGCTGGCCAAAAACCCAGCGGAACGCTATCAAAGCGCCTCGAGTCTCGAGGCCGATTTGCGCCGTTGTCTCGCTGACTGGAACGAGATGCAGCATATCGTTCCGTTCGAACCCGCCGCGGAGGACAACGTCAGAAACCTCGCCGTCACGCATCGTCTGTTTGGCCGCGCGTATGAATACAATACGCTGCTCGATGCGTTCGGGCGCAACGCGCGGCAGGCGATGGCGGAACTGATTTTCGTGTCCGGATACTCGGGTGCGGGCAAATCCGAACTCGTGCGCAGCGTGCACCGCGCGACCGCGCAGACAGCCACGCTGTTCGCCTCGGGAAAGTTCGAGCAGTACGGCCAGAACGCGCCGTACGCGCCACTGATGCAGGCGATACGCTCGCTGTTCCAGCGTATTCTGGGCGAGAGCGATGGCGAGCTGGACAACTGGCGGGACGTGCTGCGCGAAGCTGTCGGCACGCAAGGCAAACTTCTCGTCAGTTACATCCCCGAACTGGAACTGGTGCTCGGCGTGCAGCCGGAGGTGCCGGACTTGCCGCCCGTGGAAGCGCAGCTCCGTTTCCAGGCGCTGATCACTCGGCTGCTGTCCGTCTTCGCGACCGAGGCGCACCCGCTGATCCTTTTTTTCGACGACGTTCACTGGTTCGACGATGCAACCTTGAATTTCATCGCGTGTTTCCTGACGACGGTCGAGGACCGGCATGTGCTGCTGATCTGCGCATATCGCGTCAATGAAGTCGACCGGTCGCCCAGGTTCAAGGCTTTCCTGAATTCGTTGCCGAGTGCAAGCGCACGCATCTCCACGATCGACGTGACGCCGCTCGATACCGCGAATGTCGCGGCCTTGCTGGCAGACGCGCTGCATTGCGGCTCCGCGCACGTTTATCCGTTGGCGTCGGTCGTTCAGGAGAAGACGGGCGGCAATCCTTTTTTCATTAAACAACTGCTGCTCGCTCTGGCCGACAACCAGTTGATCTGTTACGACGGCATGGCCGGCCGCTGGACATGGGATATCGATCGGATTGGCGAATACGAGTCCTCCGATAACGTCGTTGACCTGATGGTTGCGCGTTTGACGAGGCTGCCAGCAGAGGCGCAGACCGTCCTCAGGCTGCTGGCGTCAATGGGGCGGCGCCTCGACAGGGCGACCCTGGCGCGGATCGATCCTGACGGCGGCGTGGAATTGGAGCGCCGCCTGCATCCCGCGGTAGAGGCGGGTCTGACGGTGTCGGACCGGACGGGATTCGCCTTTGCGCACGACCGGGTCCAGGAGGCAGCATACGCGCTGATTGCCGAGGAGGAGCGCGGTGCCGAACATGCCCGGATCGCGCGCATCCTGCTGGAAGATTTCGACATCGGCGACTTGCAGAGGCCGGCGTTCGACATTGCTCACCATATCGAACGCGCTCAGGCAGCCGGGGCTTTGTGCGAACTGGACGCGCACGAGACGACGGTCTTCAGCAGAATCTGTCTGCAGGCTGCCCGTCACGCCAAAGAAGCGATTGCTATCCAGTCCGCGCTGAACTATCTGGACGTCGGGCAGACGCTGCTCGACGCCAGTGGAGAAGACTATTCGCAATCGCTCGGCTACGAGATCGGTATTCTGCGGGTGCAATGCCACATTCTGGAGGCGAATTTCGAGGCCGCCGGCACCCAGATCGAAAAACTGCTGGACCAGAACCTGTCGGTCATTGCGCGCGCGTCGGTGTACAAGCTGAAAGCCGACATGCAGCAGCATCTGTCGGACTATGAAGCGGCTGTCGATACCGCCCTCGAAGGGATCAAGCTGTTCGGTACGTATCTGCCGCGTTATCCGGAAGCCGCGGATGTCGAGGCGGCTTACCGCCGGCTCAATCAATCGCTTGGAGGGCGAACCCTCGCCTCGATCGCCGATCTGCCGCCTTTGCGCAACGCGGCAATCGAATCAGAATTGAATCTGCTGGTGAGTATCTACGCGCCTTCATCGTTCGTGAACGAAAGGCTTGGCTTTCTCAACCTGTGCCATATGGTGCAGCTGACCATTGACCACGGTATCACCGCGGCCTCGACGCATTGCCTCGCGTGGTTCGGTGTGTACGTCGCGGAATTTTTCGGCGAGTACGCACAAGGGTTCGAATTCTCCCGCCTGGCAAGAACGCTGGTTGAGGAGCGCGGCTATCACGCGGTGGCCACCAGCACGCTGGTTGCGCTCGATCAGGTCGCGGTCTGGACCCAACCCCTTTCGTATGTGCTGGAATGCGCACGCGCCGCATTCGAGTCGGCTGGCCCGAGCGGCGATCTGACGATGAGCTGCTACGCGTGCAATCACATCGTGTCGGACCTGCTGATTCTTGGGGCGCCACTTGAGCAGGTCGACAAGGAAATCGACCTTGGGCTGTCATTCGCAAGACGTGTGCGTTTCAAGGACGTTGAAGGGATCCTCGAACTGCAGAAGCGCTTCGTCCACAGTTTGACGGGCGGTCCTGGGCTGCCGGGCAATTTCGGCGTCGTGGTGGACGGCAAAATGAGCTTCGATGCCGGCGTGCTCAATACCCAGATGGCGACGCTGCGCTTCTGGATCTGGCTGCTGAAGGGTGTCTCCTGTTATTTTCACGGCGACTATCAGAACGCGCGGTATTGCCTCACCGAAGCCGGCGAACTGAAGTGGGCGACCCCCGCGCACATTCATCTGCTGGACTATCACTTCTACACGGCGCTGACTCTAGCGAAGCTGTCCGGTGGCGAGGAAGCGGGCGCCGCAGTGGCTGCAATCGAGCCGCATCTGGCGAAGCTGCGCAATTGGGCTCAGCTCAATCCGTCCACGTTCAGGGACAAGCTCCTGTTAGTCGAGGCTGAAGTGGCGCGGCTCGGCGGCTCGCCGCTCGTGGCGCTGTCGTTGTACGAGCAGGCTGCCGAGGCGGCCTCGGAAAACGGCTTCAACCACGGCAACGCGCTGGCTCACGAACTCGCGTCGGGATGCTCCGAGGCGAACGGTCTGTTCAGCGCGGCACGCCATCACAGCCGTCGCGCGATCGATAGTTATACGCGTTGGGGCGCGCTGGCCAAAGTCAGGCAGCTCGAACGCGCCCAGCCTCCTGCCGAGCTTTCGCTCGAACGGCTGGTGACATCGCGGCCTTCGGTCGAAATCCCCGATGCGCAGCAGCAGTTCGACCTCGTGTCCGCATTGAAGTCGTCGCAGGCGCTGTCCGAGGAAATCGTACTGGACAAGCTCATCCACACACTCGTCTCGCTCGCCATCGTTCACGCCGGTGCGCAAAGCGGGATGCTGATCCTGTTGAAGGGTAACGTGCCGGTCGTCGAGGCGATTGGGCGGGACGAGCCAGGTGGCGTTCAGGTGAAGCTGGGTGAATACACGTTGACGCGTGAGGAGGTGCCGGCTTCGGTGTTGCACACGGCATTGCGCACCCGCAAGCCGGTCGTTGTGGAAGACGCGCAAGGCGATCCGCGGTTCTCATTCGACGTTTCCTTGTCGAACCGTTCCGTTCGTTCCGTGTGCTGTTTGCCGCTGGTCAAACAGGGTAACGTCGTTGGCGTGCTCTATCTGGAGAACAACCTGACCGCGGGCGTGTTCACGGCGAGCCGCACGTCGGTCCTGGAAATGCTGGCCTCGCAAGCCGCTATTTCACTTGAAACAGCCCGTCTGTACGCCGAACTCGTGGAGGAAAACAAGCGGCGCCAGGAAACGGAAATGGCGTTGCGCATGAGTGAGGAGGCGCTCGCTCTTGGGCAACGGATCAGTCGTTCGGGAAGCTATATCTGGAACACGTTGACGGGCGAGCGCTACTGGTCGAAAGAGCTTTATAACGTGTTCGGCCTGCCGATCGAGGCGGGGAGCCCGAGCACCCAGGCGGTCCTCGAACGGATTCATCCGGAAGACGTCGGCCTCTACCAGGAGGCTGTCACGCGAGCCGCGCACAACCGCACGCCGTTCCGGCAGAAGTATCGGATCGTGACGCCAGACGGCGCCGTCAAATATCTCGAGGTGCTTGGCGAGCCGTCGGGTGTCAGCAACTTTGTTGGCGTCGTCACGGATTTCACGGATCGGCACACGACCGAACTGGCGTTGCAGAACGCCAAGATCGAGCTGGCGAAAGCGTCGCGGGCGACCACGATGGGCGAGCTGGCTGCTTCCATCGCACACGAAATCAATCAGCCGCTGGCGTCGATCGTGTCGAATGCGAGCGCGGGGGTACGCTGGCTCAACCGTCCCGTGCCCGACATTCCGGAAGCGCTAGGAGGCTTGCGCGATATCGTGAAAGACGGCAAACGAGCCGGCGACATCATCCGGGCGTTGCAGTCTCTGGCGAAGGAAGCGAAGCCGAGCTTCGTTCCCACCCTGGTCGACGGTGTGGTTCGTGAAGTGTTCGAACTCGCGGCCGCGGAAGTCGAGCAGCGCAGTCTCGCCGTGCGCCTCGATCTGGCGGCTGGCCGCTCAGTGATGGCCGACCGGGTGCAATTGCAGCAGGTTCTGTTCAATCTCGTCATGAACGCCGCGGATGCGATGAGTCATCTCGACGCGAAGCAGCGCTTGCTGAGCATCACATCCCGCGTCGGTGATCGGGGATCGGTGGTCGTGTCCGTGCAGGACAATGGCAGCGGGATCAGCGAGGAGATCGGGGCGCGTATTTTCGACGCCTTCTTTACGACAAAGAAAACCGGCATGGGCATGGGACTTGCCATCTGCAAATCCATCATTGAAGCGCATGGCGGGACGCTGACCGCCGGTCCCGGCTACCCCCGCGGGACGATTTTTGTTTTCACGCTGCCGACTGCCGCGTAGCAGGAAGATAGCGCGCATGTCGCGCGGCGATGTCGTCCTGCTCGCCCTCCGCCTGGAGCTTCGCCATCGCATACGCACGGGTCGATTCGGACAGGCGGTACCTCGCCACTGGACCTTCGAATTCAACGCCGACAAGCGATTTTGCGACCAGCTCGCCAATGCTGCCGATCGCGTTCGCCACCGTGTACGCCTCATCGCACACGACCGCGCACATCGCCTCGAACGTAAAGGCGTCGCCGAATACCGCGAGACGCCGGAACAGCGACCGGGCGTTCTGATCGAGTATCGCGAAGCTCCAGTCGAACGTTGCCCGCAGGGTCTGATGGCGCGGCAGCGCGGTCCGGTAGCCGCCCGCCAGAATCGCCATGCGATCGTCCAGCCGGCGATGCACGCCTTCCACGCCGAGCGCGACGACGCGCGCCGCCGCGAGCTCGATCGCCAGCGGAATGCCGTCAAGCCGACGGCAAATCTCGCCGACGAGCTGGAGTTCCGTGCTGTCGCTGCCCACTTTCCCTTGCAATGAATTGGCGTGCCGCAGAAACAGATTTACCGCCGAACACCGCAGGATGTCCGCATCGGTGGAGTGAGGCGGCGGCACATCCAGTGGTTCAACCCGAAACACCGTCTCGGGCATGATGCGCAGCGGTTCTCTGCTCGTGACGAGCACCCGGAGCGCATCGTTGCCGGCAGCCAGTGCTTCGACGATGTGCGCCATGATGCCGATCACATGCTCCGCGTTATCGAGTACAAGCAATCTGCGCTGCCGGGCCAGAGCCGCCACCACCTGCTCGACACCGACTTGCGGATCGGGCACGGACAGCCCGCAGCGCTCCACGATGGCGCGGAGCACGGCCTCCTCGGTGGTCAACTGGGCCAGTTCGACAAAACAGACGGGCTCCTCAAAGTCCGCCGAGCTATGGTGTGCTGCTTCGACAGCGACGCTCGTTTTGCCAATGCCGCCGGCGCCCACCAGCGTCAACACAGGTGTCTGTTCCAGCAGCGCACGGATTTGCCTGACCGCGAGGTCGCGCCCCAGCAGGCGGGATTTAGGCGGCGGCAGACGGCTAGCACGCAACGCCTGCGAGCCGGATGCCCGTATGCCGGATGCCCGTACGCCGGCTTCGTCGGACAGGGCGTTTCTCCGGCGCTGGCGAAGCTGATACCCGCGCCCGGGCACGGTGAGAATCAGATCCCGGTCCTGACCGAGTACTTTGCGCAGTGCGGACAGATGGACCTGAATGTTGTTTTCTTCGACGATGGTGTCCGGCCAGACGATATTCATCAACTCGTCTTTCGTGACGAGACGACCATCGGCGGAAGCCACGGCGGCAAGGATGTCGAAAGCGCGGGACCCGAGCGGAACGGCTTCGCCGTTCCGCTGCAGCGTGCGCATCTCGAGATCGATCTGAAAGTGGCCTAATTCGATCATGACTTTTTCAGGTTCAGGAGCAGTGAGCGAGTCACGGAAGACTTGCGTGCCGGCGGCGCGGGGGAGGCAGTCGCGGGCGCCGGAGCTTGGCACGCTCGAAAGTACCGCGCCATGACTTATGTGTCTTGCATGTTAGTGCGATGCTTTGTAGGAAAGTCTACGGGCGCAGCCGGGGTGACGCTCGCCCGGTCGAGCTACCTTCTGATCAAGCCGCGAAGAGCCGGTGGCGGGTTCAGATTCCGGACTGTCTGCGCCACGTGCCCGGCGGTGTGCCGACCAGTTGCGAGAAGGTTCGCGTGAAGTGGCTTTGATCGGAGAAACCGCATGCGATGGCGATGTCCGACAGGGACGAGTCGGAATGCCTGAGCAACTCGCGCGCGCGATCGATGCGCTGCTCCAGCAGCCATTGATGCGGTGTGCGATGCGTGGTTTCGCGAAACGCCCGGATGAAGTAGCTGCGCGACAGGTTGCAGGCGCTCGCGATCTCACCCAGCGAAACGTTGCCCTGCGTCTTCGCGAGCAGCATGTCTTTGGCGCGCGCTTCGTGCAGGTTCGAGAGCCGCGGGCTTTTCCTGTTTGACGGGGCCGGCGCATTGCCATACTGGTCGAGCAGATGGGTTCCGATCGTCACGCCCAGTTGCTCGACGAAGAGTGGGCTTGCCTCGCTCTGGCTATCGAGTGTCAGCGCCAATACTTGCGCGAGGTGGCCGAAAATCGGGTCTTTGCGGCCCGCCGGCGACGAGAAGCCCTCGATGGCCGCGCCGTTTCGCTCATAGCAGGCGTTGGCGATAAAAGCGCGCGACAGCTCCACCAGCACGAAATCGAAAACGCCATGCAAGTCGGCCCGGTAGTCTTCTTCGAAATTACGTATGTAGACCGAATCTTTTTCGAAGTCCTGCGACGCAGACCGGTTTCCTGAAAAAATCCGCCTGCGATGGCCCGCCGCCAGCGAAACGCCGATCAGGAAGCCGCGATCCGAAGCCGGGGTTGCAACTTCACTGGTTTTCTCCTGGCGTCTGCATTTGCGATAAAACGTGAATTCACCCGTGTTGAGTTCCAGGTCCTTGTGCAACTGATTCGAAAGACAACCGAGCGAGTCCTTCTGCCGCGCTACCGTGGCGGTGGCCGTTTCCGCACCGTTAAACATGATCCGTCACCTCCGTTCGTCGCGCTACAGTCGCGCCAGTTCGCTTTGCCAAAAGCTGGAGAGGGTGATAATCAGCATTGCAGCGCGATTATCTCGGAAATGCCGGCGTCATTTATTAATTTTCGTTCAGGTTCGGCGGGTCGGCGATCAGATGATTTATTTCCTTCAACTTGCTTTCGATGGCGGCGAGGATCAGGCTTGCAGCTCTGCTTGGGGTTGCTCGGATGAGTGATCAGATGCATCGACGGCCGCCAGATTCTCAATCCGCAGATCGAGTTTTTCCTTTAACGACACGGTCAGGAATTCAACGAACGTCTTTATCTTCGCGTCGACGAATCGACGGGACGGATACATGACAAAAACGTTGATTGTTTGCAGCGGGTACTCGGGAAATAGCTGAACGAGTTTTCCCTCTTTAATATCCTCCACCACCGAATAAGTGGGTACCGCGCCGACCCCGGCGCCCGCGAGCAGCGCGACTCTGAGCGCCTGCATGTTGTTGACCACGAATTGACCGGCTAGCTCCGCGCCGGCAGTGGCATGTCCGGCAATCTCAGCAAGCCATCCGGAGGGCGGATCGAAGCTCGAACTGGTGTGCATGAGCGTGTGGTGAGGCAGGTCGTTCACCGTGGCAATGGGATGCCGTGCGAGATAGTCCGGAGCCGCGACCAGCGTGCGCTCGCAGCGTCCTATGAGCTTGCTCACATTGCGAGAGTCCGGCAGGGCCGAGGCCGACACGATCGACACATCGAACTCGTCCTCGACCAGATTCGCCATGCGTGGCAGCAGTTTCAGATCGACGGAGACAGCCGGGAAGGCCTGCCGGTATTCGACGATGGTGGACGTCAACTGCGTCAGACCAATGTCGGGCACGGCGTGAACTCTCAATCTGCCGCGCGGCAGCGTGTGAGCGTCGCTGGCCTCGGCTTCCGCGTCGTCGAGATCGGCCAGGATCTTCTTGCAGCGGCGGTAGTACCGCTCGCCGCACTCGGTAAGCGAGACGTGGCGAGTCGTTCGTTGCAGCAACCGTGTATGAAGATGCTCCTCGAGCGACCCCACCGCGCGAGAAATATTGCCGGCACTGCATTCCATATGTTTGGCAACCACGCTGAAGTTGCCGGTCTCCGCGACCCGGGAAAATACGCGCATGCTGAAAAGCCTGTCCATAGCCACTGACTCCTTGACGCCTGGATCCGGTTGAACTGGGCAACACGTCTTGCCTGATGTGAAGACAATACGATCAGCAACGAGATCGCGCCATCCCTACATACTGGTGCCGCACTCATCAATGCATTCACGCCGTTCATCCGCGCGTATAGGGGGGAGCAGGGGTTGGGAGGATTTCTACGGAAGCGCCGGAACGCCGGACCGCCGGAACGCCGGACCGCCGGATCAGGCGTGCGCCCTCCATGGCAGTGGAAGGCGATGCGCGTCAGATCTTCAGCAGTTGTGCCGCATTGCCGCCAAGAATCAGATTCTTTTGCTCCGGCGGCAATTCAAGACGATCCAGGAACCTGACCGGCTGCTCATAACCCATATCGAAGCAATAGTCGCTGCCGAGTACCAGTCTGTCGATGCCGATGTTCTGAATCAGAAAGTCCAGCACCGGTCCGGAATGCGAGACCGTGTCATAGCTGAAACGGCGCAGGTAGCTGCTCGGCTTTTGCGCCAGCCGCCGTGTTTCCGGACGTACCGTCCAGCCCGCGTCGATGCGTCCCATCAGGATCGGCAACGCGCCACCGGCGTGCGGCAAGGTAATGCGCAACTTCGGATGACGGTCCATCACACCGCCGAGTATCAGGTGCGAACCGGCGATCGCGGTGTCGAACGGGTTGCCCAGCAGGTTGCTCAGATAGAAGTCGCCCAGCCGCGAGCCGCCAACCGTCTGCTGCGGATGCAGAAACACCGGCAGATCCAGTTGCTCGATGCGTGCGAAGACCGGTTCGAACAAGGGATCGTCAAGATCCCGGTTGTTGATGTTGGTCCCCATGTAGACCCCGCGGACACCCGGCAACTCAGACGCGCGTTCGAGCTCGTCGATCGCGTCGTGCGGATTGAGCATCGGCAGTGTTGCCAGCACCACGAAGCGAGTCGGATGCTGCAGATGGACGCCGGATGCCGCTGCGTTCCACGTCGTCGCAAGCTTGGCATTGAAGGACCGGTCGGCCCAGTAGGCCATCGGCACGCTCAATGAAAGCGCCTGCATGTCGACCCCGGACGCATCCATGTCCGCGAGCCGCTCGTCGATCTTGATGAACTTGAGCGGCAGCGGTCCCAGTCCGCCGGCCGGTGTCAGGAAGCTGAAGCTGCTGGCGTCGCGGGTGAACTTGCCGCCGAACTTCTGTCCCTCGCCGCCTACCAGGTCGCAGTAGCTCTCCGGGTAGTAGTGAGCGTGAATGTCGATCGATCTGACGGTGCCCGCTGCGCCTGCGGTCGCCACGCTGCCGGCGGCGGGCCCGGTGGCCGTGGCTGACGCCGGCAGTGCCGATGCGAGGCCGCCGGCAAGCGCGGCCATCGTCCCGAGCAGCTTGCGGCGTTTCGGCGAAACACAACACATACAATCCATGAATCGGTCTCCTTTGTCTGCTTTTAGCATTACCCTTGTTTCACCATGCCGAGCTCGCAGTCGACGAGCTGGTTGCCGTACAGCGCACGTTCGTGCGCGCCACGCGGCGAGCGGTCGGTGATCGAGAAAAAGAACACACCGGCGAAGGCAACGATCATCGAGAAGAGTGCCGGGTATTCGTACGGGTAGATCGCATGTGCGTGTCCAAGCACCTGCACCCAGACTGTCGGGCTAAGAATCGTCAAGGTCACCGCCGTGATCAACCCGAGCGAGCCGCCGAGCACCGCGCCTCGCGTGGTCAGGCCGCGCCAGTAAATCGAAAGAAGCAACACCGGAAAGTTTGAGCTGGCCGCAATCGAGAAAGTCAGGCTGACGATGAACGCGATGTTCTGCTTCTCGAAGGCAATGCCCAGCAGAATCGCGAGCACGCCGAGCACAAGCGTGGTGATCCGCGACACGTGCAGTTCTTCGCGGTCCGTGGCGGCACCGCGGCGAATCACATTCGCGTACAGATCATGCGAGACCGCCGAGGAACCGGCGAGCGTCAGACCCGCGACGACGGCGAGAATTGTCGAGAAGGCGACCGCGCAGATGAAGCCGAGAAACACGTTGCCGCCTACTGCATGCGCGAGATGGATGGCCACCATATTCACGCCGCCGATCACCGCGCCGGAGGTCGTGTGATAGTGCGGATCGGTCGCGACCAGCGCAATCGTGCCGAAGCCGATGATGATGATCAGGGCGTAGCCGATGCCGACAATGCCCGTCGCGTACAGAATGCTTTTTCTGGCGGCCTTCGCGTCGCCGACCGTGAAAAAGCGCATCAGGATGTGCGGCAATCCGGCCGTGCCGAAGATCAACGCCAGGCCGAGCGAGACGGCGGAAACCGGGTCCGACACGAGGCCGCCCGGCCGCATGATCGCGGCATGCTTCGGATGGGCGAGGATCGCCTGCGCGAAGAGGGCATTCAGACTGAAGCCGAAGTGGCTGAGCACCATGAGCGCCATGAAGGCGGCGCCCGCCAGCAGCAAGGCTGCCTTGATGATCTGAATCCATGTCGTGGCGAGCATGCCGCCGAAAAACACGTACACCACCATCAGTACGCCGACCATGACGACCGCGATCGTATAGTTGAAACCGAACAGCAATTCGACGAGCTTGCCGGCGCCGACCATCTGGGACACGAGATAGAGCAGCACGATGACGATCGAGCTCGAGGCGGCGAAGGCGCGGATCGGCCGCTGCTGCAGTCGATAGGACACCACGTCGGCCAGCGTATAGCGCCCGAGATTGCGCAGTGGCTCGGCAATCAGAAAGAGAATGATGGGCCAACTGGCGAGAAAGCCGATCGAATAGATCAGACCGTCATAACCGCTTGTGAAAACCAGCGCGGAAATGCCGAGCAGCGAAGCGGCGGACATATAGTCGCCGGCGATCGCCCAGCCGTTCTGGAGGGCCGTGATCTTGCCACCGGCCGCATAGTGGTCGGAAACGCTATGGTTCTTTTTTGCCGCCCAGCGGGTGATGAAGAGCGTCGAGGCGACGAACAGCAGGAACATGCCGATCGCGATCGGATTGTGCGAGCGCGCCGGTGCTGCGGTTTCGGCGGCGAAGGCGGGCAGGGCGGTGAGGGCACCGATCAGTGCCGCGCTCAACAACCGGCCATGCCATAGAGGATTGCGTTTCATTGCCGTGCTCCTTGCCGGATTTCATTCACGGCGCGGTCCTGGGCGGTATTGGCGCGCGCGACATACACCGCGACCAGTACGAACGTAAAGACGAACATGCCGAAGCCGACCGGAATCCCCCACGTTGCCGGATAGCCGTCGACGATTGGCCGGCCGAGCAGCGCCGGTGCGAACGCAAGCGTGAGAATGAAGGCAAAGTACACAGCCAGCATCAGGATCGTGAGCGTCCACGAGAAGGTGCGTCGCGCTCGCACGAGTGCGCGAAAACGCGGATCGTCGAGCAGCGGATGTGCGGGGGGCGGCGGGTCGCTGACGACGGGCTGCGCGCTCATCGGATAGGTTGGGGCGCTATGTTCCACTTTGTCTCCTTTCGAAACGGCTTCTTATCGGTGCTGCGACAGTTGATTGAACCCGCCGCAAGCACAACGAACATTTAAAAGCGTGCGGGCACCGCGGTCTCGCGCATCACCGCATCGGGCGTGCGATAGCGCTCGGCCATTTCACGGTCGACCTCGTTTTTCAATTGCGCCTGCATGTAAGCGCCGAGATGGCGTGCGTGCTGGACGATGGCCGCGCCGACTTGCGTGCGCACGCGGCTGTACTCCGCAAGTGCTTCCTGAACGTCTGCGTAGCTCTTCAATGCGCTGACGAGCGCCATCGCGTCGCTCGCTGCCTTGGTGACGCCCATGCCGCAGTGCGGCCGCGCGACGAACGCCGCGTCACCCAGCAAGGCCACCCGGCCGAAAGCCATGTGCGGCACTTCGAGGTCGAAGATGGGTTGAAAGAGTGGTTGCGTCGATTTGGTCACCACCTCGCCGAATTGCGGCGCGAGCAGCGTGAGCGCCGCTTCTTCCATGTCGGCGAGCACCTCGCGGCGAATCAGCGTTGGCGGAATGCCGCCCACCCAGCGCTTGCCGGATTCATCGGTCAGCAGGTTGGGCAACTGGACGTCTTCGCTCGTCGCGCGATACCAGACGAAGTTGTAGCGGCGTTCACCCGGGGTCGTGCTGTTGCCCTGGCCGGCAACCGGATAGCCGAGAATCTGTTCGCGCGGCGGCAGGCAGAAGGCAAACTTGTCGAACAGCGCTTCGCGCGTGGCTCGCGACAGCGACGTTTCGTCGACCAGGCCGCGCCATGCGACATAGCCGGCATACTGAAGCTTCACGTCGGGCAGGAACCGCTCGCGAATCGCCGACTTGAAACCGTCCGCCGCAATGACAAGGTCCGCGCGCCATACCGTGCCGTCACTGAGCGACACGCTTGCCTGATCGGCTCCGTCTTCCACGGATACGACCGTGCCGCCGGCATGGTAGTGGACATCCGGGAGCGCGGCGCGCAGCACGTGATACATCTTGCCCCACGCAGTCAGGGTCTGCGGCAGTTCGCGCTCGGACAGCACCGCGCCGCTCTGCGCGAAGGTCACGCGCGACTGCACTTTGACGCCGATCGAGTCGTCGATTGCGATTCCCGCGGCAGTCATGGCGTCGAATAACTCGGGATGGGTGACGATGCCGGCGCCGCGGCCGGCCAGTTCTTCAGGAACGCGCTCGAAGATGTCGACATCCCAGCCGTTGCGCACCAGCAGATTGGCCGCAAACAGGCCGCCCAGCGAGCCACCGACGATGATCGCCTTTAAACGTGCGGAAGGATTGGCCATGCTTACTCTCCTACGATGATGGGTGCCCGATCGCCGGCCGGATGGGGGGCGGCCAGACCGGTGAGTTCTTCGGCGGGGAAATTCAGTTCGATGGTCACGCCTGATGGGTCCTCGATAAACACCTGGTGCAGACCGAGGCTCGGTACCGTGCGATCGCGCCAGGCGACGCCTTCCGCTTGCAAGGTTTTCCACATGTCTTCGACACCCGTCGCGAGAAACGCGATGTGGTCGACCGTGCCGGTCCCGCTGGCGGGCAGTGCCTTGTCGCCGAGATAGGCGGTGAGCCCGGCGGGATTGTCCGGATCGACGCCAATGATGTGGACGGTGCCGAAGTCGGCCTCATCACCGCCCTTATAAAGCCATGCGCCCGGAAAATCGAAAGGCGGGCGGTAGCCCCGCTTGAAGCCGAGAATCCGCTCGTAGAAACGACAGGATTTCTCGAGATCCATCGTGCGGATCGAGTAGTGCGCAAGTTTTGACACGGGCATAAGGAACTCCTACTATGCTATTTATCGATCGATTAGTGATCGATAGATAAATAGTAGGCGAATTCATCGCCTGGAGAAAGCGGCGTGACGACGGTGTTTACCCTGGAAAATTCGCTGGAAAACGCAAAGGAGCGTTGCGCAATGGGCGATGAAGCAAGTGGCCGGCTGTGGTGCCGGCCAGCGTCAGGCTTTGGTTTTGCTGGAAGCTTTCGGCGCGTGCTTGAGCGCTTCAGGCACGCCATTGAGGAAGGCGTCGACCTGGCGCGCGATGTGGTCTTCAACGTTGTCGCTGACCGGCAGCCCGTAGATCCATTTCCGCACGCCGAGATAGAAGATGCTGGCGTGCAGGCTCCAGATCAGCTCCAGGTCGATGTCGCGCTGCTTCGTGCTGGTCGATGCCGGGAGATCATAAGCCGAGCGGATTTCCGCCATGACGGGCAGGAACACGCGTTCGCGCAGCCGCGACAGATATTTGGAGTTGATGCCTTCGCGCGTCAAGCCGGCGAAGATGAAAATCCGGATCCATTCGCGCCGCAGGATCACGCCGGCGTACGCCGAGTAGAACCTGACCATCCGTTCCTGGATCGGCACGGAGCGGTCTTTGATCAGGCATTCCCAACTCGTGTCCCATTGATAGACCTCTTCGTAGACGCGGTCGATCAATGCTTCCTTGCTCGGAAAGTAACGGTAGAGAAGCGGTTGTGTCACGCCGAGTTGGCGCGCGAGTTCGCGGGTGCTGCCGGAGAATCCGTGCGTGGCGAAGTGGTCGACGGCCTTCAGCACGATCTGGCGCTCACGCACTTCGGGGGCAAGGCGGCGCGTGATGCCCTTCTCGTTCTCATGCGCCTCGCTCTTCGACGCTGCGTCGACCGTTGGTACTTTTCTCGGCATGGTGTGTTCGGTACCCAGGATGTTCGGACGGATCATACAAAGATTACCCTGGTCTGGCTAGGCGACGGCGCCCGGCGGCCGCGCCTGCTGAGCGTGCCAAGGGCAGGTCGGGCGCGCGCGCAACGGCCGCTTGCGATGCCGCGCGCGTTCAGGCCGGATGCGCTTAGTACAAATTTTTTGAACTGTATGTTCGGATTTTTCCGCGCATGCGAATTCGTCGCTGCTCTAGACTCCGGGGGATCCGCCGCTGAGTGTTCTCTCCTCAGTTCTCCCCTCGGTCTTCCCCCGGTTGTTCCTTTATCCGCTGTGTTTGGGATGCTCAGGTAATGATTCACATTGGCCCGCTTCAGGTAGACGTTGAGCGTCGGGAAGTGTTTCTCGACGGGCAGCCTGTGCGCCTCGGGAGCCGCGCATTCGACATGCTGGCCGTGCTGATCGCCGCCAACGGCGGGCTGGTGTCGAAGAACGAGATGCTCAAACAGGTCTGGCCGAACGCGATCGTTGAAGAGAACAATCTTCAGGTTCATATGTCCGCGCTGCGCAAGATGCTGGGCGAAAGCCGCGGACTGATACAGACCGTATCCGGACGAGGCTACCGGCTGGTTCCGAGAGTTTCATCGACGGCTGCCTCCGGCAACGCTGAAGATGACGACCCGCTCGACGACGTCATGCAAGGCACGCGTGTCCCTCACAACCTGCCTGTCAATTTGTCGGCGCTGATCGGACGGGACCGGGCGCTGGACGATGTTTCGCTGGCGCTCGCGTCGGCCCGTCACGTGACGCTCGTCGGCTCGGGCGGCATCGGCAAGACCCGGCTCGCCGTGGAAGTCGCGCGCGGTTCGCTGGGGCGCTTTCCAGACGGCGTCTATCTGGTCGCGCTCGCCTCGGCTTCGGATGCGGGCAGCGTCCTCGCGGCGTTCGCGACCAGCATCGGCGTGAATCCGGCGAGCGGGCCGCTCACGCTCGCGCGTATCGGCAAGGAGTTCCGCGAGCGCACTGCGCTGTTCGTGCTCGACAACTGCGAGCATGTGCTCGGCCACGCCGCCGAGCTTGCCGAGACGCTCCTGAGCGCCGGTCCCGCGGTGCGCGTGCTCGCAACCAGCCGGGAGGCGCTGCGCGTCGAGGACGAACACCTGTATTGGGTCGCTTCGCTGCAGGTGCCCGCCCAGGACGAGCAAAGTCAGCATGTCCTGCAATGCAGCGCGGTCGAGTTATTCCTGTCACGCGCCCGCGCGATCGATGCGCGCTTCTCATCGGACGAAAGAAGCATTCAGCTGACCGGCATGGTATGCCGCCGGCTCGACGGCATACCGTTGGCGATCGAACTGGCAGCGGCGCGCGCGGCGATACTCGGTATCGCGACACTGGCCAGCCATCTCGACGACCGTTTCAACATGCTGACCGGCGGCAATCGCACCGCGTTGCCGCGCCACCAGACCTTGAAGGCGACGCTCGACTGGAGCCACGCATTGCTCGACGATGCCGAGCGCACGACGTTGCGCCGGCTGGGCATTTTCGCGAGCCACTTCACGATGGACGCGGCGATCGCCGTCGTGAGCGACGGCGCATTGCGGGAACTCGAGGTGATCGAGGCGGTGTCGGGGCTGGTTGAAAAATCGTTGCTGGTGAGGTGCATGGCGTGCGGCGGGGCGAGTTATCGCCTGCTGGAAACCACACGTGCGTACGCGATGCAGAAGCTCGAGGATAACGGCGAGCAACGCGTCGTCACGCTCCATCACGCGCGTTACTTCGTTGCGCTGCTGGAGCGCGAAGCGTTGAGCCGCGCGGACTCCGCGCGCGCCTTCGCTGACGGCTGGCATCATCAGATGCACGCGCTGCTCGACGACTTGCGCATCGCGCTGGGTTGGGCCCTGTCGCCGAAGGGCGACGAAGCGCTGGGTGAAGCGCTGGCCGTGAAAGTCGTGTTCCTGTTCTATGAACTTTCGCTGGTCGACGAGTGCTGCGCATGGGCGCGGCGAGCCCTCGATAGCGTCGCTGCGACGCATCATGGCTCGCGCTCGACCCGCCACCTCCGTGTGCGCATGCAACTGAAGGCGGCGCTTGGGGCGGCCCTTGTCTACGTCAACGGACCGAATCAGGAAACCTTCGGCATCTGGTCCGAGGTTCTCGCCTCGGCGATTGCGCTTGGGGACCCTGCGTTTGAAGCCCGCGCATTGTGGGGCATGTGGAACGCGAGTCAATCGTCCGGTGCGGCGCGCAATGCGCTGGCGTTCGCCGGGCGCTTCGCGTTGCTCGCTTCCGAGGTGGGCGACACGGGCTGTGCGGTGCTCGGCAGCAGGTTGCTCGGCATCGCGTCGCATTACGCAGGCGATCAACGGCAGGCCCGGGCGTCGCTCGAACAATTCCTGCGGCAAAGCGACGGCCCGTATCAGCGCCTGCCGCTGGGCCAGTCCGTGGATCAACGGATCGTCGGCTGCGCGACGCTCGCGCGCGTGCTGTGGCTGCAAGGTTTCCGCGATCAGGCGCTGCGGCTTGCAGAGGATAGCGTGGTCGCTGCTTGCGATCAGCAGCAGGCGATGGTCACGAGTTATGTGCTGCTCGAGGCGCTCGTCCCGCTGGCGCTGTTGTCGGACAAGCGGGACCGGGCAGCCTACGCGATCGGGTTGCTGAAGGAGGTGTCGGCGCGCGCGGGTTTGAGCGTGGTGCAAGCGTGCTGCCGCTGTTTCGATGAGTACCTGCGCTCGATGGACGACGTGTCACCCGAGCGTATGCAGGCTTTCCGCGCGGCGCTGGACGATCTGGAGTCGCTCGAGTTCGGTGCGCCGCGCGCCATGCTCACCGGACAGTACAGCTACGCGCTCGGACGCTCCGGTCAGCGGGAAGAGGGCATTGCCGCCGTAGTGCACGCGCTGCTTCAGTGTGACGAAACGGGTGACCATTGGTATGCCAGCGAACTCAGGCGCATCTACGGCGAACTGCTGCTGATGGAGCAGACGGGCGCGTCCCCGTCCAACGCGGTGGCAAGGGATGCGCAAGCGTGCCTGGTCGCGGCGCTGGAGGAATCGCTGATGCAAGGCTGCCGCTCGCTGCAATTGCGGGCCGCGACCAGCCTCGGCCGGCTTTGGCACGCGCAAGGCCGAAGCGTGGAGGCCGCGCAGCTCCTGAAGTCGGCCTGCTCGATCATCACCGAAGGTCTCGACTGGGACGACTTCACAGCCGCTGTCGATTTGCTGCGGATCGCGGCAGCGGCCAGCGAGCAGGCCGCTGCTGGCACCAACGGTCCGGTCGCCGCGCCTGCAGTGGGAGGCGCTTTCGAAGCGCCGCCGAGCGCAAAATTCAGAGAGCGCGGCTAGGCGGCATTCACCCGTGCTCGTTTGATCCCCGCGGCGCGGCTCTCCCCGTGCCCGTCAGTGCGTGTCCTTCAGATGTTTTCAGATCCATTTCAGGACATTTTTGCGGCACTCCAATAGCTTAGGCGGATTGAATGCGGGCGATCGCCACGGAAGCGGCGATGAGATCGTCGAACTGGCACGGCCCCACTTGCGCTGGCCGCACGCAGAACTGACGAGTAGCTTATGACTTTGCTGACGGACAGCCCAGCCTCGCCGCGATGGCTAGACGAGTTGAAGACGTACTGGAAGGACGACGGCCCGCGGTTCGTGCATATCGTGAAGGTGGCTGCCGCGGTGAGCCTCGCGATGGGACTGTGCATGCGGCTGGAACTCCGCACGCCGGCCACGGCCATGGTTTCGGTCGTGATCGTGATGATGCACCAGCAAAGCGGCATGGTGATTGCGCGCGGTTTCTATCGCGGCCTCGGCATGGTGTTCGGCAGTATGGCCGGCCTGTTGATCATCGCGGTGTTTCCGCAGCAACCGCTGCTGTTCTTTATCGCGCTGGCTGCGTGGATCGGTGCGTGCGTATTCGGCGCATCGTACTACCGCAATTTTCAATCCTACGGCTTCGTCCTGACGGGTTATGGTACGGCCATCACGGCGATGCCGGCCTGGTCCAATCCCTACGGCGTTTTCGATAACGTCGTGTTTACCGTGAGTGAAGTGGTGATCGGCGTGGTGTGTGCAAGTCTTGTCAGTGCGGTGGTGTTTCCGCAGCCTGTCACGCCGGCGCTCTACGCGTCGAGTCGCAGAAACTTCACGAACCTGTTGAAAGCAGTGCATGAGATGCTTGGACGCGCGACGACTGTTGTCGGTTTCGACACGTTTCTCGACCTGATTCGCGAGCGCGCCGGGATAGAAAGTTTGCGTAGCGGGGCGGTATTCGAGGACCCGTCGATACGCCTCTTCAACCATGTCTTTCTCGATCTCGACAGGAGTTTCCTCGACACGGTCGCGTGGATTCATGCCTTGCATCAATTGAAGGCGCGCGTCGCCGTGGAGGCCGATCCGCGTGCGATCGCGGCTGTCGATGAACTGATCGACGCGCTGCTCGCGATCGTTCCGGCCGAGGCGCAGCTCGAACTGATCACGGTCGACCAGGTCGAGACACTGTTGAGCCGTCTCGATGCTTTCGAGCAGGCACTGCCCGCGCAACTGGGCCGGCTGATCCACTCACTCGCGGATCTGTCGCCGCATCAACGACAGTTCGTTGCGACCACCGGCTCTGCGCTGTTCTTTTCGATTGCCGATCTGCGCCTGTACTGCAGAAACTATGTCGATGCACGCGCGGTCGATCGGCTGCCGTGGTCGCAGTCGGTGATCCATGCCATCGGCCGCATCGGTAGAACTCGCGCTACGGCCAACCGTACGGCCGCGCTCATCGCCGGCACGCGCGCGGGCGTGGCTGTGATGCTGGTCGGCTCGGCATGGCTCGCGTCGGGATGGGTGGGCGGATCGAGCGCGATCGTCGCGGTGGCGATTACGAGCGCGCTGTTTGCGCTCGTGCCCAATCCTGCTGTTGCGAGCTGGCAGATATTCTGTGGTTGCCTCGCCGGTTGGCTCGCGGGTTTCGCGTTTAACTTTTTTCTGCTGCCGCGCGTCGATGGTTTCACCTTGCTGGCCGCATCGATTGCGATTTTCGTGATGATCGGCAGCTATGTGAATACGTTTGCCAAAACGTCGATCCTCGGCCTTGGTTTCAACATCTATTTCTGCTTCATCGTCGGCATATCGAATCCGACCGTCTACAACCCGAGCGCTTACCTCGACACTGGCTTTGCCTTGCTGGTCGGCATCGCCGCGGCGGCCGCCGCGTTTTCGATCATCGTGCCGCGCGCGGGCGACTGGATCTCGGCTCAATACCTGAAACAGATTCGCACACTGGTGTCGGATAGTGCGCGGGACGACGAGCTCGACGATCTGCTCTACACGTTCGAATTGAGTCTGCGTGATTTCATTATCCAGATCGCGTCGGCACCGGCCGATGCGCGAGTGGGCCGTAATCACCTGATTGGCTGGGCGTTCGCGGCGCTGGAGATCGGCCGCGCGATGATCCAGATGCGGCTGGACACCGAACAACTCGGAGAGAGACTGCCGGCGGGATGGCTCGACGCGCAGACCGCCTGGCTGGCGGCGCTCGCCGACGTGTTCGCCGCTGTCACGCCGCAGGCCCCCGACGCCGCGCTGGTCGCGACGCGAAGGGCGCTGGATACGCTGCCGTTCGCGCAGAATAGCGCGGTCGATGCGACGATGCTCACGCAATGCCGGATGCGGGCGCTGCTGCATTTCACCGAGCTCGCGCTGCTGGACAATACCTTGTCCCTATGGCAAACAGCGGGGCAGCGGGCGTGAAAGTGCGTTGCCTTGGCGTGTCCACAACGAGTCGATCGGCGGCCGCCGCTCTCGCATGTGCGTGGCTGTTGGGCGGATGTATCAACAGCGGCGGTATCCACACGCAGGCGTCGATGATCGACCCGGCAACGCTCGACCCGGGCGCTGCATTGCGCGCCACCCAGCAAGATGCGAAATGGCCGGCCGATGGCTGGTGGCGCCAGTGGAACGACCCGCAACTGGACACGCTTGTTCAGGACGCCACCGCCGGCAACCCCGGCCTGCGCGCCGTGGAAACGCGCATCGACGAGGCGAGATTCCAGGCGCAGATCGCCGGCGCCAACGCGTTGCCGCAACTCAATGCCGGTGGCACGTTCGAGCGCAGACGTTACGCTCGCTACACGACGCCGGCGCCGCCCGGCGGCACGACGGTGTGGAGCAACAACATCGCGGTCGACCTATCCTATGACCTGGATCTGTGGGGCAAGTCGCGCGCGATCCGCGAAGGCGCGCTCGACAACGTGCACGCGGTCGCCGCGGACGCGCGCTTCGCGGAAATCGAATTGCAGACCGCAGTGGTGCGCAGTTACGTGCAACTGGAACTGCAATACGCCTTGCTCGATGTCTACCATGCCGTGCAGAACGAACAGCAGCGCACGCTGGATATCGCAACGCGCCGCTGGCGCGCGGGTGTCGGCAGCCGACTCGAAGTCAGTCAGGCGTCGACCCAGTTCGCGATGAGCACAACGAGGGTGCAGCAGGCGGAGCAGCAACTCGCGTTGACCCGTATTAGCATCGCCGGTCTGGCCGGAAAGGGGCCGGGCTACGGTGACTCGCTGCGCCGTCCGAGCCTGGCGCTGAATGTGCCGGTGGCGTTGCCGACCTCGCTGCCGGCCGAACTGATCGGGCACCGGCCGGATGTGGTGGCGGGGCGCTGGCGCGTGCTCGCGGCGGATAAGGGTATCGATGCCGCGCACGCGGATTTTTATCCGGACATCAACCTGCTGGCGACTGCGTCGCTGGGCTCCGCGGCGCCGTTCGGCGGCTTCTTCAACTTCGTGAACAGCAACGGCATGGGTCACGGCGTGGGCGCGGCGATCTCGCTGCCGATCTTCGACGGTGGGCGCCGGCGCGGCAATTATGGTGTGGCCGTCTCGTCCCGCGACGCCGCCGTCGATGCGTACAACCAGAGTGTGGTGAATGCGATGCAGGCGGTTGCGATGCAAGTCGTGTCGCTGCGCTCGCTCGAGCAGCAGCAGGCATCGGTTGAAAACACGCTCGATTCCGCGCGCGCCTCCTTCCGGCTCGCCGATACGGGCTACCGCAGCGGCATCACCGAATTCCTGAACGTGCTGGCGGCGCAGAACGAACAATTGCAGCAGGAGGAGAGCCTCGCGCAGATCCAGGCTAAACGCCTCGATTCGTGGGCGCTCCTGATGAAGGAGCTGGGCGGCGGATTCGCGTCGGCGTCCCCTGACCACGTGTCGCCTGGAGCGGACGATGCCGGGCGAAATTGATCTGTTTTCCTTGCTCGTGCCTGGTCTGCTGCCGGTTCTCGCGGGGTGTGTGCTGCTGTTTATCGTCCTCGATCTGGTGTTGGCCAGGTTTGGTTTCTATCAGTACACGTGGCATCCTGGCCTGTTCCGGGTCGCGCTGTTCGCCGCGCTGTTCAGCGGCGCTTCGCTGCTGCTGTTGCAATGAATATTGAACGTTGAACACCACAGGTCCCCATGAATTCACTGACAGCTCACGCCCGGTAACGAAGATGAAAACGCAATCCATCCTGCGTGCAAGTTTCACGCTGACCCTTCTCGTGGTGGCGATCGTGCTGGTTCGCATGCTGTGGCTGGACTATATGTTTTCGCCGTGGACCCGCGATGGCCGGGTCCGCGCCAAGGTCGTGCAGGTTGCAACCGATGTGTCGGGGCTGGTCAGCGAGGTGCGCGTGAGGGACAACCAATTGGTACGCCAAGGCGACATTCTGTTCGTGCTCGATCCGGCCCGCTTTCACTATGCCGTCGCGCAAGCCGACGCGGATCTGCAGCGGGCCCAGGCACAGATGGCCCAGGCCAAGGCGCAGATGACCGCCAGCGAAACCAGCTTCGCGATGAAGCGCGCGCAGGCGGCGCGCCGGGCCAATCTCGCGGGCGATGTGATCTCGGACGAGAGCCGGCAAGATTCGGCGTCGCTCGCGAGGCAGTCCGCTTCGTCCTATTCCGCCGACGTCGCTGCCTATGGCGCGGCGGAAGCCCTGTACAAAGCAGCCGTGGTCGAGCGGCAGACCGCGTTGCTTAACCTGACGCGCAGCGAAGTGCACGCGCCGTCGGATGGCTATATCACCAACCTGAACCTGTATCCCGGCGATTTCGCTACCGCCGGCGTCGCGCGTATGGCGCTGATCGACTCTCATTCGTTCTGGGTCTACGGCTATTTCGAAGAGACGAAGTTGCCGCACGTGCATGTCGGCGATCAGGCGGTCGTGCGGCTGATGTCAGGCGGCAAGGACATCCAGGGGCATGTCGACAGCCTGGCGAGCGGTATCGCCGATCGGGATAACCCAACCAGCAACGGGGATCTGCTGGCGGACGTCAACCCGATCTTCACGTGGGTGCGGCTCGCGCAACGTGTGCCGGTGCGGATTCATCTTGATCAGATTCCCGCCGGGGTCAAGCTAGCGATGGGCATGACCTGCACGGTGACGCTGAGGCCGCAGCGCAGCCATTGATCATTGCTCTGACGGCGGCGCACAAGGCACCACAATTTGAGCGCATGAATACCGAAACCGTGCGAATTCGAAAACACCGCGAGCGCAACCGGTTCAAAGTAGTGGTCAGCGCGACATGGGCACGCCACACCACAGGCACCCCCATCCTGGTGCAATTTATCGTTTTGAAACCAACGCAATTCCTGGAGAAAATTATCATGAAGGTAAAGTGGGCACTTGTATTTCTGGCCGCGTCGGCGTTTGGTGCGGTGTGCCAGTCGGCAAGCGCACAGGTCGCGGGCACGCAGACCATCGGCGTCAGCGTGGAAGAGTCGCAGCTCATCGTCGAAGGCTGGAGTACCAAGAAGAGCCTGTTGGGCAAGAGCATCTATAACGACAATGGCGAGAAAGTCGGAGTACTCCACGACATCATCATCGCGCCTGATAACGCGGCCTCGTTCGCGATCGTGGCGGCTCATCAGTTTCTCGGCGTGTCGCAGCACGACGTAGCGATTCCGATGTCGCAACTGGACTATGTGAACGGCAAGCTCGTGTGGGCGGGCGCCACGCGCGACGCGGTCAAGTCGATTCCGGCCTTTCAGTATGCGAAGGTCCGCACCATCCCGGTGGCACGCCAGGAATACGGTCAGCACTGACGGACGCGCTTGCGCGGCGGCCGGGGGCGGTAGCCGCGCAGCCGTGATTTTGGAACGATTAAGGAAAAATAAGTACCGCTCTTGACGTGCGCCCCCGCATGATCACATTCAGCTTAAAAGCTATCGGTCACCGGTAGGTCTGAGTGTCATGCGCCCTGACAGCCATCCTGGCCGTCATCCAGATGGACAGGCTTCCGGTATTCGTCAATGAACGCCGTTTCGAACGCCTATGTCCACGCCTGTCTGTTCCGTTCCGGCCAATTGCCGGCCGGCGGCCTGTTGATCCGCCCGCCATGAAAAATTGCCGACGCGCTTCCCCCGCGGTGCGTCCCGACGTCCGTGTCGTGTCGACGCTCGCAGCCGTGATCGCGCTCGCCGTGTTCGGGATCGCCGCGCTGACTTCCCTTGATATCGCGGCAGCCGTGTTCTATGGGGTGGTGGTGCTGCTGGTCGCCTCGGCCGGCAACCGCCCGGCCACGATCGCGGCCGCGTGGGGCTGTGTGGTGCTGATGTTGCTCGGCTTCATGATCTCGCACAATGGCGCTTATTCTGGCGGCGCGATTGCGCGGTGCGCGGTGAGCCTGCTGGCGATCGCCATCACATCGATACTGGCATTGAGAAATATGGCCGCGACGGCGATGTTGCATGAACAGGTAGAAATGCTCAATCTCGCTCAGGAAGCGCTCGCGCGCTCCACTGCGGAACTCGCTCACGTCACGCGCATCACCATGCTCGGCGAGATGGCTGCTTCGGTTGCGCACGAGGTTACGCAGCCGATCGCGGCTATCGTGACGTGCGGCAGTGCCGCGTTGCGCTGGCTGAACCGTCCTGCACCGGAGATCGACGAAGCGGCGCAATCTGTCACGCAGATGATCCGCGATGCGAAGCGCGCGGACGAGGTCATTCAACGGATCCGTTCAATGGCCAAAAAGCGCGACCGTCTTCCGGTTACGGTCGATCTGAATGGGATCGTCGGCGAATCGATCGAACTGATGCGGCTCGAACTCGAGCGCCACCGCGTCGAGCTGAAAAGCGACCTCGTGGCGCCCCCGCCCACGGCGTGCTGCGATCGTGTGCAACTGCAGCAGGTGCTCATCAACCTGATCATGAACAGCGTCCAGGCCATGGCCGATGTGACCGGGCCGCGCAAGCTCCGGATCGCCACGCGCCGGTTCGACCACGAGCATGTGCAGGTGATCGTGCAGGATTCGGGCACGGGGATCAGTGAGGAAAACAGCCGCCATTTGTTCAATGCGTTTTTTACGACCAAAGCCGAGGGCATGGGCATGGGGTTGTCGATCTGCCGTTCGATCGTTGAGGCACACGGCGGCCGTATCTGGGCCGAATCGCCGGCAGCAGGCGGCGCGGTGCTGCAGTTCATCCTGCCCGTTGATGAAGGGAGATGTCATGAGCAGTGATGTGCATAGCAGTGCCGGCAGCGACGCGGGCCACACCGTGGTCTATGTCGTGGATGACGACGAGTCGATGCGCGAGGCCGTCAGCATGTTGCTGCGTTCGGTCGGACTCGGCGTTGAAACCTTCGGCTCCGCGCAGGAATTCCTCGCCTACGACATGCCGGACGTGCCGAGTTGTCTGATCCTCGACGTTCGCCTCAAAGGTCAAAGCGGGCTCGCGGTGCAGGAACAGATCGCGGCCAGTCAACTCAGCTTGCCGATCGTCTTCATGACCGCCCACGGCGATATCGCGATGACAGTCAAAGCCATGAAGGCCGGCGCGCAGGATTTTCTGGCCAAGCCGTTTCGTGACCAGGACATGCTGGATGCTGTCGCGAATGCGCTGGCGAGCGACGAGACGCGACGCGCGGCCAGCCGGTCCGTCGCGGATCTGCGGAGTTGTTATGAATCGTTGACCACGCGCGAGCGCGAAGTCATGGCCTTTGTCGCGGCCGGGCTGATGAACAAGCAGATCGCGGGCGAATTGAATCTGAGCGAAATCACCGTCAAGATTCATCGCGGTCAGGCGATGCGCAAGATGGGCGCACGTTCGCTCGCCGACTTCGTGCTAAAGGCGGAGGCGCTCGGCATCAAGGCGCCGCAAGGCATGACGGCGGCGCGCAACTCGCGTACCTGAGCACATCGTGCGGGACCGTCCGTTGTTGGCGCGTGGTTCACGCGCTCATCACCGGCATCGATCTCATACCTGTGTATAGGCCGCTCACCGTTTCTGGCAAGAATACCGCCTCTATCCCGTCTTAATCCCCATGTTCTGGCGCTCGCGGCGGCCAGACGGGGGCCGTGCCGTCCGCATCCTTTGAGACATGACTAAACCTGGATATGAGTCGACCCTACCATTGGTCATTGCGGGCAACCGTATGTAGGGCTAGTTGGAGTATTTGCGGTGCGATACCTTGGAGCCATCACAGGGCCCGATCAATTGGGCACTGTCTCACCACCAATCGGATGACCAGACCATGATCAGCTCGTTGACTTCGCCCGCTGCGCACGTCGTGCAGAGGAGTCGGGGTAGCCCGATCGCCGTGGAGGATCAATGGCGCACTCCCGGCGACACCGATGCCAGCGCGCGGCAGCGAAGGAATATTCTCGTCTCGCGCTGGACCCGGAACGATGCCCAGCCACTGGAGGTTGTCAATCCGGGCAGCGCCGCTCTCCATTGTGTCGCCATGAATCTGAAGTGCACGTCGCTGACGTTCGTTCACGCCGGCAGGACGCTCGTGCGTGGATGGGTGACTGCGGGCGCGGTGCAGATCACCGCACCGGAGGTGCCATGCAGCGCCGTGTTCGAGTCGCCGGGTGACGTCCTGCATCTATTCGTCTCCCAAGAGGTGCTTGGCGAATGCTTCGAAGACATGTTCGGCCACCCGCATGCGGGCGATATTCGTATCGACGATCCGAAGCTCGTGCGCGATCCGGCGCTCGAACGTCTCGGTCAGGCGCTTGCCGTGTCGCAGTCTGACGACGCCGCGCTCGGTCAGGTTTTCACGGACAGCGTCAGTCTCGCAATCGTATCGCGCGTGATCGCACGTCACTTCACGGTTGCCGAACGGCAGACCCGCGAAGCGAGTGCATTGCCGCCGTGGCGGCTCAGCCGCGCGATTGAATATGTCGACGCGCATTTGTCCGAGTCGATCGGTCTCGCGGACATTGCCAGCAGCGCGGGGTTGACCCGCATGCATTTCGCTTCGCAGTTCCGTCGCGCGACCGGCATGCGTCCGCACGAATACCTGTTGCGACGCCGGATCGAACACGCACAACATCTTCTAGCCCAGTCGAGACACAACGTGCTCGACGTTGCGTTGAGCTGCGGCTTCCGATCGCAGGCTCACTTTACGACGGTGTTCAAACGCCTGGTAGGGGAGACCCCATTTTGCTGGAGGAGGAAAACGAATGGCGATCGCTAAACAGAGCCGCCTCGATGATCAACCGGATTATCCGAAACAGGAGTGCAATCATGCTGGCGAATGCGAATTTCACCGATCCCTGGATGCAAACCCTTGGTTTGCTGTCTGTCCTGTCCGGCGGAGCCGACGCTGGCGTCAACGAATTGGCCGCGGCGGTTTCCCGGAACGGCCGCAAGAATTGCGAGCTGCCGGTCATGGGGAAACGCTTTGAAGTCCAGGTGCATGTGATCGACCGGCCGTCGAAGTCGACCGCAACGGTCATATGGCGCGACCCGACCCGCTGTTCCTATGGCGATCAGGTCTGGCACGCAAGCCGCGCGCGCGTGACCGGCGTTTGCGCCATGAGCGGACGCGGGATCCAGCCGGGCGATGCGATCTACAAGCCCCGGCCCTGCCGTCCCGTGCCGCTCAACTCCGGTGCGATGATTCTGCGCACCGTGCTCGACAACGCCGTCGCACTCTGAGCGCGACGCTTTAGTCGATCTGGCGGTCGAACGTTGCTTCCTTGGTGATTGACGACTCGCTGGTCATCCTTGCAGCCGCGCGTATCCCTATGCGATGACCAGCGAATCCGCCGCAGCGTCAGCAGCCGCGTGATGACGGTTGGCGCCCGCCGCGAAGTTCATCGACACAAATTGCGCATAGCGCGACGCAACCAGCCGCATGTCGGCTTTATCCCGCAGCTTGTCGGCGGCATAGGCGCGCGTGGACTCGAACAGCCGATACTTCGCTTCCGATTCGTCGAGAATGACGTTCACAAGCGATTTCGCCACCAGTTCGCCGATTCCATCGATCACATCCTCTTCGGGCAGTTCCGTATCGCACACGACGGCGCGCATCGAGTCGAAGGTGAACGGACTATTGAATAGGGACAGGCGCTGGAACAGGCACTGAGCGGTTTCGCTCAGTAGCGCAAAGCTTGCATCAAATGTTGCGCGCAACGTTCGGTGGCGTGGCATGGCGGTGCGATAGCCGCCGGTCAGAATCGCCAAACGGTCATCCAGGCGCCGACGCACACCTTCGACGCCCAGCGCCTCCGCACGGCCCGCGGCCAGCTCGATCGCAAGCGGGATGCCGTCCAGTCTGCGGCAAATCTCGCCGATCAGCTGAACTTCGCCCTTATCGGTGCAGACGTTTGCCTGCAGCGAATTCGCACGCTGAATGAACAGGTCGACGGCGGGACTTCGCAGAATGTCTGCATCGTTGGAATCGGCTTTCGGCACGTCCAGCGGGTCGACTTTGAAGAGCATCTCCGAGCGGATGCGCAATGGTTCCCGACTCGTGACCAGCACCCGCAGCGCATCGTTTTGCGAGAGCAACGGCTCGACGATTTCCGCAACGCTGCTGACGATATGCTCCGCGCTGTCGAGCAACAGCAGTCGTGGTGTTTCAGACAGCGCCGCTGCGAGAGACGGGACGGTAACGCTGCTGCTTTCCACCGGTAGCCCACAGCTTTCCATGATCGCGCGCAGCACGGCTTCTTTTGTGTTCAGCGGAGCCAACTCGACGAACGAGACGATTTCGTCGAACTGGGAAGCCAGCTGGTGGGCCACTTCAATCGCGAGACTGGTCTTGCCGACACCACCCGTGCCGGTCAGCGTCACGACCGGCGCTCGATCCAATGCTTCGCGCAATTGGCTGGCCGCGGCATCCCGTCCTACAAGCGCCGCGCGACGGGCCGGCAAGGACGGTTTCACCGTTGCCGGCGACCGGGGCTGGTCCGGCGCCGACTGAATCTGAGGCCGTGCAAGTTGGTATCCGCGACCGGGCACCGTGACGATGAGATCCCGATTCGCGCCGAGTACTTTGCGAAGCGCGGACATATGCACATCGATATTGCCTTCTTCGACGATGATGCCTGGCCATACTGCATTCATCAACTCGTCTCGCGTCACCAGACGCCCACCTGCGGAGACGATCACCGCAAGAATGTCGAAGGCGCGAGAACCGAGACGAACGAGCTGGCCATCCAGTTGCAAGCGACGCATTCCCAGATCAATGTCGAAACGTCCCAGTTTCATGATTGAGTGCCCCAATGTAGGAAGGTTAATGGTGTCCTGATCCGTCAGCACCTATTCTCATGGACGTGCCCCTTGGCGCGTCAGTTAACCTTTGCTAAGAACCGTTAGCAGCCCCGCCAGGCAGGCATTTGCGGCTGCGGCAGCGCGTTTGGCTACCCGCCGCCAGCATTGCCATGCGGTCGTCCAGCCGGCCGTACATCGGGCCTGGGCTGGACTTCAGACTCTTAATGCGACGGCCGCTCAGCCACGTGTGAACCAGCCGTTACCTTGCCGCGGAAGATGTAGTACTGATAGAGGTTGTAGCCGATCATCACCGGGAAGATGAGTCCGATCCCGATCAGCATGAACACGAGAGTCGAAGAGTCGGATGCTGCTTCGACGATGCCGAGCTTGCCCGGAATGAAGTCGGGAAAGAAGCTGACCGCGAGGCCAATGAACGACACACCGAACAGGGCGACCGACGCGCGGAATGGCGCGCGCGATCTTCCCATGGAGAGCGCGCCCACGACGTAGGCGAATGCGAACGCCGCGGCCGCGCCGAGCCCGATCAGCAGATGAAACACGCCGCGCTGGGTCCAGCGGTCATGGCCGACCGCGCTGATGAACCAGGTCGCGGCGGTCAGCAGCGCGGCCGCCGCGACCGTGACGAAGGCGCTCAGCAGCGCGAGACGGCGCGCCCATTGTTCGAGCTCCCCCACGGTCTTGTTGACGAGGTAGGTCGAGCCGAGCAATGAATAACCGGCCACCACGCCGACCGCCGAAACGGTGACGAACACGCCGCTCCGTTCGCCCGGCAGGAATCCCGTGATGACCTTGCCGAGCACCACGCCCTGAGCGATCGCGGCGATGAGACTGCCGATGCCGAAGACCTTGTCCCACAGTGGACCGTGCGTCGCGCTATGACGGAATTCGATCGCGGAGCCGCGCATGATCAGACCTGCGATGAGCGCCATGACCGGCAGATACAGATCCTGCAAAAGCCGCGCATACGCCTCGGGGAATGCCCCGAAAAGCGCACCGCCGAGCACGACGAGCCACGTTTCGTTGGCGTCCCAGACGTGGCCGATCGTCTGCACCATCACGTCGTGATCTTCGCGGCGCTTGCGTAGCAGGCTGAGTATGCCGATGCCGAGGTCGAAGCCGTCGGTGACCACGTAGAACGCCAGCATCAGGCCGATCAGGCCGAACCAGGTGAATGCGAGCGTCGTGTGAATCGCGTTGTCCATGAGATGTCCTCGTAACGGGAATGGGTTAGTACCCGGTAACGGTCGCCGCGGCTTCGGCTTTGACTGGCGCGGGCGGGATCAACGTGAGATCGGGACCGGTGCGCAGCCAGTTGCGCGCGAGCACGAAGAAGGTGAGCAGCAGCACCACATAGAAGGCGAAGAACATCACCATGCTCAGGGTCACCGACGTCGGCGCCACACTCGACACAGCGTCTTTCGTGCGTAACAGCCCGTACACGACCCAAGGTTGGCGGCCTACCTCGCGCACGATCCAGCCGGCCTCGACCGCCGCATAGGGCAGGGGAATGCACAGGACCCATGCGAGCAGTAGCTTGCGTTGAGCGAGCAGGCGCTCGAGGTCGCCGCGCGTCTTGCGCAGCACGTACGCAGTCCAGAACGCCAGCGCCATGAAAGCGAAGCCGATGCCGGCCATCACACGAAACGCGTAATACAGCAGCGGAATCATCGGCGGCTGCTCGGCCGGCGGGAAATCGGTGAGGCCTTTGACCTGGCCGTGCAGCGTATGGGTGCTGAGAATGCTCAGCATTCCCGGCACTTCAATCGACCAGTCGTTGCGCTGCGCCTTCTGGTTCGGCCATGCGAGCAACGACCATGACGCACCGGTGCCGGGCTTGTTCGTGATCCAGTTGCCTTCAATCGCCGCGCCCTTTGCCGGCTGCGTTTTGAATACGCTGCCGCCGCTCGAATCGCCGAGCCAGATCTGGATCGGCGCGGCGAATACGAGCACCAGCAGCGCGATCTTGAATGAGCGTGCGAAGAAATCCGGATTACGGCGTTTGAACAGATTCCACGCGGAAATGCCGGCGATCACGAACATGCCGGTTTCGATCGCCGCGACCCACATGTGCGTGACCCCCCAGACCATATCCGGATTGAAGATCGCGGCAGCGTAGTCGGTCACGACGATCTTGCCGTTCTGGACCGTAATGCCCGCCGGCGTTTGCATCCACGAATTGGCGACCATGATCCAGAAGGCGGAGATGCTGGAGCCCAGCGCGACCATCGAGGTGGCGAAGAGATGCACGCCGCGCGGCACGCGTCCCCAGCCGCGCAGCATCACGCCGATGAAACCTGCTTCGAGCATGAAAGCCATCGCGCCTTCGAAGCCGAGGATGTTGCCGAAGAACTGTCCGCTGTAACGGGAAAAGCCGGCCCAGTTGGTGCCGAACTGGAACTCCATCGGGATGCCGCTGACCACGCCCACCGCAAAGTTCAGCACCAGCAGCTTGCTCCAGAAGCGCGCTTGCCGATAGTAATGGATGTTATCGGTGCGCAGCCACAATACTTCGATCAGTACGAGGAAGGCCGAAAGACTGATGGTCAGGATCGGCCACATGATGTGAAAAAGGGCTGTCATAGCGAACTGGGCGCGCGACAGATCGAGTACGCCAGTGAGATGCATGATGAACTCCCGCGGTGCGAAGCGTGACTTGACGTTCGTTGAGGAACATGAAGTGCAGATCATGGCTCGCTGTTGCGCACGGTGCTTGTTCAAACGCCCGCCCGTTTCATATTCGCACGCCGATCGGTACGCGCGCCACGCACGCCGAATGCGGCGCCTTGTGTGCCGTGCATTTTCGAAACCGCACAGGCGATCTGGAAAGATCGGCGGATCAGGCGGCCGAATAATGTTCTCAACACGCAGAGGCGGCTTGAACGTTGGCGGCAGCGTCCCCGCGGTCTTCGCGTCAGAGTCCGAGAAGAAACCTGGAGAACCATCATGCGCTACCTGGACAATACACAACACGACATGAATCGAAGCGATCCGGCGTTCCTGCGGGATGCCGATCTGGCCGATATGAAGGCGTGGCCCGCGTCCGATCTGCCGGCGCCTGATGCGCCGGTACTCGGGCGATGGACACGGCGGGTGGTCATCGCGACGGCCGTCTGGTCGCTCTGCGAGCTTCCATTTGAGGTCTGGTTCAGTCGCACCACACAGGAGGCAGTCTGCTGCGTCGCGGCAAAGGCGCTATGGCTGGCGCTCGTGTCCTTCGTTCTGGCCGGAAGCCGTTCAGCGCGCATCGCCTATGCGTTTATTTGCACGATTGGATTGATGGCCGTTGCATTCGGCCTGCCTGCCGAATACCGGGTGTTTCCGCTGGGATTCCTGCTGTCTTCGGTGGAGTGCGTATTAAAGGCAACGGCATTCGTTTGCCTTGTGTCCGCGGGCATCTATCCCGAGGAGGCGTGATCCTGCGAACGCATGAGGAAGTCATACCAAGGTGTGATGTGAGGACGCGGCCTGGTGTGGCTAATGCGCCCCGGACCGCTTCTGGCGGGTTTGAGCCGTGGCCCGCCGCAACCGTGGGTACGTATCCCTATGGGTAATAGATTCGGATGATTTTCCCAATTAGTATGGTTCTAACGACGCAAGCCTCACTCCGGCAACGTAAGTGCCAAGGGTGCGGACTTCGAACGTGCCCGTCCCGCTAATCAACCAGGCGTGAGTGCAGCATGATAAAGATCGGTCGAGTAACAGTGTCGCTGGACATGCGCGAGGTGTACCTGGATGATCGGCTGGTCCAGGTCGGGTCAAGGGCATTCGATATCCTCGAGCTGCTGATCCAGGCGAGGGGCAAGACTGTCACGAAAGACGAGATTCTTCGGCGCGTGTGGCCGAATTCGGTGGTGGAAGAAAATAATATCCATGTCCAACTGTCGGCGCTCAGGAGGATCCTGGGAGCGGACAAACAGGCGATTCGCACGATCTCGGGGCGGGGTTACCGGCTCGCCATTCCAACCGAAGGCAATGAGCCGGCTGCTCTCGCCGGAGCCGTTCAGGGCGGACAGGCAGGCGCGACGCGCGTGAGCGGTCTGCCGATTTGCCATGCGCCATTGATTGGGCGCGAAGGCGCAATGGCTGAAATCACGCGGGCCTTGAATGGGACGCCGATTGTCACCTTGCTTGGACCAGGGGGCATCGGCAAGACGCAACTCGGCATCGCGGTGGCGAGGTCGATCGCGGCTCTGTCGGACAGGGAAGTGTGCTTCATCACGCTGGCCGCGGTGGAGAACGCCCAGCGCGTTGTCAGCATGATCGCCGAAGCGCTGGGCGTCGGCCGTGCCGATGGCGACGTTCCGCTACAGTCGCTCGTCGCCGCGGTCCAGGGGCGCAAATTGCTGGTCGTGCTGGACAACTGCGAGCATGTGATCGAATCGGCGGCAACCGTGTGCGAACTGCTTGTCCAGGCAAGCGCGGACCTGCGCATTCTGACGACGAGCCGCGAGCCGTTGCGAACTCGGGACGAGAAATTCTATTGGGTCGCGCCGCTTGACACGCCGGGCGCCGAGGCAGGCCCGGAGGCAATTTCAGACTGCAGTTCGGTACGGATGTTTCTGGCGCAGATGCGCGCACTCAATGCCGGCGTTGACACCGACCCTGGCAGCCTCGACATGGTCGCGACGATCTGCCGCCGGCTCGACGGCTTGCCGCTTGCGCTCGAACTGGCAGCGGCCCGTGCGGCAGTGTTCGGCATCCGCAAGACGGTTTCCGAGCTCGACGACCGGTTCCAGTTTCTGACGGGCGGCCGTCGTACTGCGCCGCCACGGCAGCAGACGCTGGAGGCTACGCTCGACTGGAGCTATCAGCTTCTCAGCGCGACGGAGCGGACCGTGCTGCACCGGCTCGGTATTTTGCCGGCAAGGTTTTCCCTTGATGCGGCCTGTGCCGTTGCTGCCTGTCAGCGCCTGTCGCCCGCCGAAGTGACGGAGGCGATTGTCGGCCTTGCTTCCAAGTGCGTCGTCATGACAACCTTCGACAGCAGGGCCAAAGAATATTTCCTGCTCGAATCGACGCGCGAATATGCCCTGCGAAAACTGTACGAATCGGACGAGGCGGATGACGTGCTGACGAGAAACGCGGCCTATCTGGCGCGGTCTTACCAGCAGCCTTACGAGCGCGGTTTCAGGCCGGCGACGCTTGGCAGCAGCCTTGCGGCGAAATCCGCCGCAGCGCGGTGAAGTGGGCGGCAATGAGACTTGGAGAGGGCCTTTCGGAGCCTGGCCTCATGTACCATGACGGCACTCAAATCCCAATTTCTCTGGAATCTGAAATGCCGGGTCCTTCGCAGCACGAGTCGATGGTGTATGTGATCGACGACGAAGAAATGGTGCGCGACGCGCTATGGCGCCTGCTGCGCTCAGCGGGTTTCAACGCGCAGGGTTTTGCGTCGCCCGCCGAGATACTGTCAAAAGATTTGCCCAGTGTGCCCATGTGCATCCTGCTGGATATGAACCTGCAATCCACGACCGGCTTCGACGTCCAGAGCCAGCTCGCGCAGAAGGGCGTGCAGGTGCCGATTATTTTTCTGACCGGGTACGGGTCCATTCCGATGTCGGTGCGTGCGATCAAGGCGGGCGCGCATGAATTCCTCACCAAACCGATCGACGACGAAGAACTGCTCGACGCGGTCAGGCGGGCGCTTGCACAGGACGAGGCCAACCTCGCGGAGCGCGCATTCAACGCGGAGGTGCTGCAGCGTGCCGCGTCGCTGACGCCGCGTGAAAGGGATGTCTTCGAACTCGCGGTGGAAGGCAGGATGATCAAGCAGATCGCGCATGAGCTGGGCACGCAGGAAGTGACGGTGAAGGTGCACAAACGGCGCGTGATGACCAAGATGCGGGCAAAGACCCTCATTGAGCTGGCGAAAATGTGGGAATTGATACGTCGGACGCGGTGAGCATCCTGATGCAGTAAATATCGCGCCGGATATTTGTCTCTGTTACTACGTCGGCGCAATTGGAGTATTGGCAGCTATGAGCTTTGTTTGCATCGTCGACGATGACGCCTCGGTACGAAGTGGCGTCGGGAACCTGCTTAAGGCAGTGGGTTATACGAGTATGACGTTTTCATCGGGAGAGGAATTCCTCGCCTCCCCGATGGTCGACGATGCGCTGTGTGTTTTACTCGACCTTAGAATGCAAGGCATGCAGGGTCTCGAAGTGCAACGGCAACTGAACGCGGAACAACGGCGTATCCCTGTCGTGTTCATGTCCGCGCATGGCGACGACGAGTCGGTGCAGCGGGCGATGGAACACGGCGCGGTCAGTTTCCTGCGCAAACCCTTTGCGGAAGAGGTATTGCTCGATTCGATCGAGCTTGCTATCGGGCGCAAGAGCGGGGCGCACTGAACCCGGGTGAGCCTGGACGCCGGGGCGATTAGGGAGGGTTTTGGAGTTCTCGAATTAAAATGAAAATCTTGCTCGTCGAAGATAACGAACAGGTCGCCGGATTTCTGAAAAAAGGCCTGATGGAGGCGGGGCATGTGGCCGATTGCGCGGACAACGGCCGTGACGGCATGCTCTTCGCTGAAAGCGAGACCTATGACGCAATTATCATGGATCGCATGCTTCCCGGCGGTATCGACGGTCTGGGAATCATCGCACGCTTGCGCGCAGCGGGAAATCGCGTCCCCATTCTGATCGTGAGCGCGCTAGACGAGGTTGACGAGCGGATTCGCGGGTTGAAGGCGGGCGGCGACGACTACGTCGTCAAGCCGTTTGCGTTCGGCGAGGTGCTAGCGAGGCTCGAAGCGCTGGTGCGCCGCTCGGACGAGAGCTACGCGGAAACCGCGTTGAAGGTGGGCGATCTCTCGATCGATCTGCTCGCACGCAAAGCGGCGCGCGCCGGCAAGCCGATCGCGCTGAAGCCGCGCGAATTCAAGTTGCTCGAATACCTGATGCGGCACGCGGACCAGGTCGTCACGCGTACCATGCTGCTCGAAAATATCTGGGACTATCACTTTGATCCGCAAACGAACGTGATCGATGTGCATGTGAGCAAGTTGCGTCACAAGATCGATGCGGGGTTCGAGCGGTCCTTGCTGAGGACGGTTCGCAATGCAGGCTATGTGTTGACGGCGAACGATTAGTCCGACAGTGGCGGGCGGGAGCGGCATGATTGAGTTGTCAGATTTCAGATTCGAGACGCTCTGTGACGATGGCGAGTTCGTACTATCCCGGATCAACAGGCACGACGGCGCCCAGACATGGCTGACTGTCAGCTTGGCGGCCCTGCAGCCCGCGGCCAACAGTCAGGCACGTCTTGAACAGGCTTATGAGTTGCGCAGCCAGCTCGACGGCCGCTTCCTCACCCGGCCGCATGCGCTGATCGAGTACCGTGGGAGTGCCGCGCTGGTACTCGAAGACCCCGGGGGTGTCTCGCTTTCTGCGATGCCGATGGGTTCGCTAGCGCTCGGCCGCTTCCTCGCGATGGCCGGAAATCTCGCTGCGGCGCTCGGCGCGCTGCACGGACGTGGTCTTGTTCACAAGGACATCAGGCCGGCAAACGTTCTCGTCAACGCGGAAACGGGGAGCGTGGCGCTGACCGGCTTCGGCATCGCCTCACGCGCTTTTGGCGAGGCGCCGGCGAGCGTGCTGTCTGACGTCACAGCGGGAGCGCTCGCCTACCTCGCGCCTGAGCAGACCGGTCGCATGAATCGTCCGGTCGATTCGCGCGCCGACCTCTATTCGCTGGGTATCACGTTCTACGAAATGCTGACCGGCGAGTTTCCCTATCACGCGAACTCGCCCAGTGAATGGATTCACTGCCACATCGCCAGACCGCCGATTCCATTGAACGAACGCGCGAGCGATGTGCCGTCCCCGCTCGCCGCAATTGTCACGCGCCTGCTCGCGAAAACCGCCGAGGACCGGTATCAAACCGCAAAAGGCCTTGAAAGCGATCTGCGCCGCTGTCTCGATGCGTGGGAGCAAACGGGACGTATCGACCCATTTCCGCTCGGCGCACAGGATGCCCCTGAGCGCTTGCTCATTCCGGAGCGGTTGTATGGACGCGAAGCGCAGACATCCGCATTGAATGCTGCGTTCGACCGTGTGGTGCAGCAAGGCAAGGCCGAACTTGTGCTGGTATCGGGATATTCCGGTATCGGCAAATCGTCGCTAGTGCATGAACTGAAAAAAAAGCTCGGGCTCTCTCATGGGCACTTCGCCGCCGGCAAATTCGAGCAGTACAAGCGCGACATTCCCTATACGACGCTCGGGCAGGCGTTTCAAAGCCTGACGCGGCAAATACTCGACAGGGGGCAGGCAGAGTTCGCGTATTGGCGCGAGCGGCTAAGCGAAGCAGTCGGTTCGAACGGACAATTGATCGTCAACCTGATTCCGGAAGTGGAAAAAATCATCGGTCCGCAGCCGGCCGTGCCGGAACTTCCGGCGCAGGATGCACAGATTCGATTTCACGGGGTATTCGGACGTTTTATCGGCGCCTTGACGCACGTCGATCATCCGCTCGTGCTCTTTCTGGACGATCTCCAATGGCTCGACGCCGGCACGATCTGCCTGCTCGAGAGTCTTCTTGCCACGCCGAAGCTGCCGAGTCTCCTGCTCGTCGGCGCCTATCGCGACAACGAAGTGGGTCCCGCGCACCCGCTCAGCCGTGCACTGGCTGCGATCCGCAAGTTGGGCGTGCCGGTTCACGATATCGTGCTGACGCCCCTGCAAGTAGGCGATGTGGCGCGCCTGATCGGCGAAACACTGCACGCCGGGACGGCTGAAGTGCTTGGCCTCGCGCAATTCATGTTGGAGAAGACGGGCGGCAACCCCTTTTTCACGGTGCAGTTTCTCAAGACGCTTGCCGACGAGCATCACCTGGTGTTCGATCCGGTGCGGCGCAGATGGGGATGGGACGTCGCGCGCCTTCGCGAGGCGCGCTTCTCGGATAGCGTCGTCGACCTGATGGTCGGCAAGATCGGACGTGTGCCGGATATCACGCAGACCGCGCTCAAACAATTTGCGTGTTTCGGCAACAGTGCGACGACCGCGATGCTCACGCGTGTCGGGGGTACGTCCGACACAGCCGTGCATCGCGCACTCGCCGAGGCGGTGGAAGCCGGCCTCGTGTTTCGGCGTGAGCACGGCTACGCATTTCTTCACGACCGCGTGCGGGAAGCGGCCTACGCGCTGATTCCCGCCGGTGAGCGCGCGGCCGCCCATCTGGGCATCGGTCGCATGTTCGCGACTAGCGCGACGGCGGCGGATCTCGAACAGAATATCTTCGAGATCGTCAACCAGTACAACCGCGCGGCCGAACTCATCCACGACCCGGCGGAGCGCGAACGGGTCGTGGAATTCAATCTGATTGCCGGGCGGCGTGCGAAGACATCGTCTGCCTACGCGTCGGCGGCGGCTTACCTGTCGGCGGGCAGCGCGATGCTCGGCGCTGAGGCTTGGGTTACCCGCTATTCACTCAAGTTCGCACTGGAAAGTAGCCTTGCGGAGTGCGAGTTTCTGACCGGCGACACGGACTCGGCCAAAGAGCGGCTATCGAACCTGTCGAGGCGTGCTGTTACGCTGGCTGACCGCGCTGCCGTGACGTGGCTGCGAGTGACCCTGTTCACCGCGCTCGATCAAAGCGACCGGGCAGTGGAAATCTGCCTGGATTATCTGCGCGATGTCGGGATTGACTGGGACCCGCACCCCACCCGCGAGCAGGCGCGCAGCGAATACGACCGGCTTCTGCTGCAAATCGGCGAGTCGCCGATCGAATCGCTGATCGATCTGCCGCTGCTCACCGATACCGACCGGCGCGCGACCCTGGACGTGCTCACAGCGGTCTTGCCGCCGGCGTTCTTCAGCGATGAAAACCTGGTCTGTCTCGTGTTGTCCCGTATGGCGAATCTGAGTCTCGAGCATGGCAACTGCGACGCGTCGTCGATCGGCTATGCCTACCTCGGCATGGTGGCCGGCCCGGTGTTCGGTGATTACGAGGCAGGGTTCCGCTTTGGCCAGCTTGGCTTGGGTCTCGTCGACGAACGCGGTCTGCAACGCTTCAAGCCCCGCGTGTATATGTGCTTTGCTTATCACGTGATGCCGTGGACCAGGCATATTCGCGCGGGACTTCCGCTCTTGCGGCGTGCGTTCGATGCCGCGAGTGAGAGCGGGGACCTCACGTACACCGGCTTCAGCAGTTGCTGCCTGGTGACCAGCCTACTGGCTGCGGGCGATCCGCTCCCCGACGTCGAACGCGAAGCCCAGCAGCGCCTGGGTGTGGTGCAAGCCGCGAAATTTGGGCTGATTGTCGATATCATCGGCGCGCAGTTGCAACTCATTCGAACCTTGCGCGGCCTGACCGCCACGTTTGGGTCCTTCAATGACGAAGCGTTCGACGAAGCGGCATTCGAGCAGCATCTCGAAGCCGATCCGTGCCTGGCGATTGCAACATGCTGGTACTGGATTCGCAAACTGCAAGGGCGCTATTTCGCCGGGGATATAGCGCAGGCGCTGGCGGCCGCGACGAAGGCGGCCCCCTTGTTGTGGACTTCATCCGGGCACTTCGAGCTTGCCGAGTACCATTTCTACGCCGCACTCGCACGAGCGCGCCGGCACGACGATGCGACGCCCGAGGAGCAGGCGGAGCAATTCCGCGAACTCGTCGAGCATCACGCCAGACTCGCGACCTGGGCCGAACACTGTCCGAGTAATTTCGCCAGCCGCGCAGCATTGGTCGCCGGCGAGATTGCGCGCATCAAGGGGAACGAATTCGAGGCGATGCGTGAATACGAAAGCGCAATCCGTCTCGCGCGTGAGCACGAGTCCTCCCTGATCGAAGCGCTTGCGCACGAAATTGCCGGAACGTTCTTTATGGCGCGCGGATTCGCGACTATCGCGTTCGTCTATCTCGGCAATGCGCGGCTTGCCTACCTTCGGTGGGGGGCGCTGGCCAAGGTTCAGTCGCTTGACCGGCGTTATCCGAATCTGGTCCGTGAACTGGCGAACGACGCACCAACGCGGAGCTTTGTCGCGCAACAACTTGATGTCGAGACGGTCGTCAAGGCGTCCCAGGCCATTTCGGGTGAGATTGCGTTCGAAAAGCTGATTCATACGCTGATGACCATCGTGCTGGAGCATGCCGGCGCGGGACGGGCGCTGCTTGTTTTGCCGCGTGCGGAGACATTGTGGATCGAAGCGGAAGCGCTGGCGGGTCGCGAAGGCGTGGAGGTGCATCTTCAAAGCGAAGTCGTGACACCGCGCCACTTGCCCGCATCGATTCTGCATCACAGCATTCGCACCCAGGAACGTGTACTGCTCGACGACGCATCGCTGCCCAATCCGTTTTCGGCGGACGAATACCTGCGCTCAAGCCGTTCTCGCGCCGTTCTGTGTCTTCCGCTCATGAAGCAGGCGAAACTGATCGGTGTGCTGTATCTGGAAAACGACCTCGCACCGGGCGTGTTCACACCGCCACGCATCGCCGTGCTCGACCTTCTGGCGTCGCAGGCCGCGATTTCTCTTGAAAACGCGTCGCTGGAAGAGAAAGAAGCGCTGCTCGAAGAGAAGGAGGCGCTGCTGCAGGAAGTCCACCATCGGGTGAAGAACAATCTGCAACTGATCAGCAGTCTGCTCAATCTGCAGGCGTCGCGCGTAACCGACAGGTCGGTCGCCGAACTCTTCGCGGATAGCCGCAACCGCGTGCGGTCGATGGCGCTGGTGCACGAGAACCTGTATCGCGCGGGCAACTTCGCGCGCATTGTGATGGCGACGCACGTGAAGAACCTGTGCGGTCATCTTGCGCGCGCCTACGATATGCGTCAGATGGCAGTGGAATTGCAGATCGAGGTTGACGATGTGCAACTGGACATGAACCGGGCGGTATCCTGCGGCCTGATTATCAACGAACTGGTTTCCAACGCCTTGAAACACGCGTTTCCGGATGGGCGTAGCGGCTGCGTGCGCGTGGAACTCGGACTGGTCGGCGAAGGGCGGTGCAGGCTGGCTGTTGCCGATGACGGCGTTGGCATCGCGCCGGAATTTTCGCTCGACGAAGCCGACTCGCTTGGGTTGCAGCTGGTCCACGATCTCACGCATCAACTGCACGGAACGCTGGAACTAAGCCGCATGGGTGGCACGACATGCAGCATTCTTTTCAACGCAAACGGACGTGGATAAGCGCAAATGATGACGCCCGCACGCATTCTTGTAGTCGAAGACGATCGGGTGGTCGCCAGAGATATCGCGCAACAGATGAGCCGCGCGGGCCACACGGTGGTCGGCATCACTGCGCGCGGCGAAGACGCGCTGCCGCTCGCGGCCGACACCGTGCCGGATCTGATCCTGATGGACGTGCGGCTGGAGGGCGAACTCGACGGCATCGATACCGCACGGCTGCTGCGTGAGAATTTCAACCTGCCGGTCGTTTTCCTGACCGCTTATGCCGACGAGGAAACCGTCCGGCGCGCAACCGTCACCGAACCGTTCGGATATGTTCTCAAGCCGTTTGACGATATGCAGTTGCGCACGGTCGTCGAAATGGCGCTCTATAAGCACGGCGCGGAACGCCGTCTGCGCGAAAGCGAACAACGGTATGCGGTGACGCTGTCGAGTATTGGCGATGCCGTGATTGCGACCGGCCGCGACTCGTGCATCAACTTTATCAACCCGGTCGCGGAAATGCTGACGGGCTGGGCACGCGACGAGGCGATGGGGCGCCCGCTGGCGGATGTGTTTCACGTGATCAACGAAACGACTCGCGCGCCGGCGGAGGATCCTGTGACGGCCGTGCTGAGCGCCGGCACGCGTGTCGGACTGGCGAATCACACAATACTGCTCGCGCGCGACGGGCGGGAGATCGCGATCGACGACAGCGGGTCGCCGATCGTCGACGACCGTGGTGAAATCCTCGGCGTGGTGCTGGTGTTTCGCGACGTCACACAACGGCGTCGCGCCGAAGAGGCCGAAATACTGCGCGAGACGAACGCCCGCCTTGAAATGGCGATGCACGGATCCAACGTCGGCGTGTGGGAAATCGATATGCCGGACGGCGACTACCGTCACGGCTACGCGCGTTTCTCGAACATCTGGGAATGGCTTGGCTACACGCGCCCGCCGACCTTGCTCGACTACGATGCCTATATGGCGGTGCTGCATCCCGCCGACCGCGCGCGGACCGAGGCGGCGATAGTCAGATACCTCAAACGGGACGTCGATGTGTTCGAAGTGGAGAACCGCTTGTGCCATCGCGACGGCAGCGTCCGCTGGGTCCTCGTGCGCGGTATGGCGCGGTGGGATGCCGGCGGAAAGCCGATTCGCTTCGTCGGCAGTCTGGTGGACATCACGGAGCTGAAACTCACGGAGCAGGCGCTTCGGTCGAGTGAGGCGCGCTTTCGGGGCACCTTCGAAAATGCCGCGGTCGGCATCGCGCACTGCGATCTCGATGGACACTTTCTGCGCTTGAACCAACGCTCGTGCGATATCGTGGGTTATCAGCGTGGGGGTCTGTTGCTCATGCGTTTTCAAGACATCATCGATCCGGACTTTCTGGCCGCGAGCGAGGAAAAGTATCGCTTGCTGACCGACGGTAAGCTCTCGCACTATTCGGAGGAGACGCCTCTGGTCAAACTCGACGGATCCCGTGTCTGGGTGAGTGTGTCGGTGGCGCTTCAGTGTGATACGAACGGCCGGGCGATTCACACCATTGCCATCCTCCAGGATATTTCAGCACGCAAGGCGCTCGAGGACACGGTGCGTGTCGCAAAGGACGCCGCCGAATCGGCGAATCGCGCCAAAGACCAGTTTCTCGCCAACATCAGCCACGAGTTGCGCACGCCGCTGAACGGCATCCTGGGTTATGCCCAGATTTTGCGGCGCGACGCGGCCATGACCGAGCGGCAACTGTCGAGTCTGGGGGTGATCGAACAGAGCGGCGAGCATCTGCTTATGCTGATTAACGACATTCTTGACTTTGCTCGAATCGAAGCGGGCAAGCTCGGACTGAGCGTGACAGACGTACCACTTGGCCCATTCTTACGTGTCATCGCCGAGATGGTGAGCGTGCGCGCCGATCAGAAGAAGCTTGTCCTGAACCACGAGGCGCCGGCGAATGTGTCGACGGTCATTCGTGTTGACGAAAAACGCCTTCGGCAGGTGCTGTTAAATCTTCTTGCCAACGCAGTCAAGTTCACGGACCAGGGTGAAGTCACGCTTGTCGTTCGAATTATTTCGGATGGAAGGCTGCGCTTCGAAGTGCGGGACACAGGCGTCGGCGTGAGTCCAGACAGGCTCGAAACCATCTTTCAGCCGTTCGAGCAGGCCGGCGATCTCACACGGCGCACAGGCGGCGTTGGCCTCGGACTCGCGATCAGCCGTCAGTTGGTGCGCATGATGGGGGGCGAAATCCATGTTACGAGCCGCGTCGGTCATGGGAGCACGTTCTGGTTCGAGCTCGATGCTCCTGTGTCCTATACGGAGGTGGCGGATTTCGGCCCAACCCTTCAGCTCGCGGGTGAGGAAGGCGAAGCGCGTCACGTGCTCGTGATTGACGAACCCATCGTCCCACCGCGCAATGAAATGGCCACACTGCATCGGTTTGCGCTGCTTGGCTCGATGCGCGCCATCGTCCATCACGCCGACTATCTTATCGGCCTCGACGTCCGTTACGAGGCCTTCGCAACGCAATTGCGCCGTCTCGCGGCGGCTTTTGAATCGCAGGCCCTACTATCCCTGATCGAACAACATTTGGGTCGAGACTCGTGAGCACCATGGAACCATTCGACACGGGTGCGCCCATTGTTCTGGTTGTCGACGACACGCCAGCCAATCTTGGGCTGGTGGTCGAATGCCTCGAAGGCAATCATTTGCGGGTGGCGGTTGCGCGTGACGGGGCGGAGGCGTTGCGCCGGGCGGAGCTTGTGCAACCCGACCTGATCCTGCTCGATGTCATGATGCCTGGACTCGACGGGTTTGAAACGTGCCGGACATTGAAGGCGATGGAGAAGACCCGGGATATTCCGGTCATCTTCATGACTTCGTTGACGCGAACAGAAGACAAGATCACGGGTTTTCGCGCCGGCGGGGTGGATTACATCACCAAGCCGCTGCAGATGGAGGAGGTCGCCGCTCGCGTCAATACGCACCTGAAACTACGCGCGCTGCAAAAACTGCAGGAAGAGCAAAACATCCAGTTGCAAAAGGAAGTGAAGACGCGCAAACAGGCCGAGGAGGCGCTGATTGAAGTCATCAATGGCGTGCGCAATGTGTCGAATGCGATCGCTCACGATTTGCGCACGCCGCTTACCGAATTGCGCTCCCGGCTTGAGGTGCTGACGCTCACGTTGAGACGGCAAGGCAATGACCAGTGCTTGCCGGAGCTGGAGGTCGCATTGACGGATGTCGATCGCGTAATCAGCATCTTCAATGCGTTGTTGCGTCTCGCCGAAATTGACGCAGGCGTGCGCCGCTCGGGGTTCATACCCAACGATCTGGAAACGATCGTGTCGGATGCGGTGGAGTTTTATCAGCCCGTGGCGGAGTTGCGCCGCGTGACGCTATCGCTGCGGGTTTCGGGTGACCTCGTGGCAAATTCCGATCCGCTTCTGCTTGCCCAGGCGATCGGCAATCTGATCGACAACGCATTGAAGTTCGCGCGCGACGGGGGTGAAATCAGTGTCATCGCGGCACGTCGCGATGACATGATTGCGGTCTCGGTGGCGGACGACGGCCCAGGTATTCCGGACGCGGAAAAGTCCAAAGTGACTGAGCGGTTCTATCGTGGCGACGCGAGTCGCGGAACGCCGGGTGTAGGCCTTGGGCTCGCGCTCGTGAAGGCGGTGGCGACACTCCATCGCGGCTCGCTCGACTTTGCCGACAACGAGCCAGGACTCATCGCCACGCTGAACGTGAGCTGTCGCCTTTGAGGAACGCAGCCTTCACCGCGCTGCACGCCTGCATGAGCGCAGTGCTGGTGGGCAGTGTGTCGGCAAGACCCTCGAGCGCGACAAAATCATGGATCGTGCCGAGATAGCGGGTTGCGCTGACCTCAACTCCCGCTTGCATAAGCTTGCGCGCATAGGCCTCACCGTCGTCGCGTACTACATCGTTCTCTGCCGTTATTAGCAATGCAGGAGGGAGGCCTTCAAGATCGGCGGTGGAAGCGTTGAGCGGCATTGCCGTGATTTCGGTCAGGCACTCGTCTGGAAACTGGGTGTGAATGAACGATTCCACCGCGTGGGCGGTCAATCCGGGGCCATCGGCGTAACGGAAGTAGGACGGCGAAGTCCGGTTGGCCGACAGAATCGGATAGAACAGCACCTGAAGGGCAATCCGCGGGCCATGCCGTAATTTGGCCAGGAGTGTCATCGCGGCCGCCATGTTGCCACCCGCGCCGTCACCGGCTACCGCGATTGAACGGCCGTCGATTCCTAGAACATGAGCGTGCTCGACGACGTACGTCAACGCCGCGTAGGCCTCTTCGTTCTGCATCGGGTAGCGCGCCTCGGGGGCCCGCGTGTAATCGACGAAGACGACTGCAGCGCCGGCTTCTGCCGCAAGTCTGCATATCAGCCGGTCGTGGGTGTTGCGATCGCCCATGCTCCAGCCGCCGCCATGAAAATACATGACGACGGGCAGCGGAGTCCGGGCGCCGAGTGGGCGCACAATTCGAATCTCGATCGAGCCCGTTGGTCCCGTGGGCAGCGTCAGATCTTCTGTCTGGACAGGCAAGCGATCAGGCCGCGTCGTCTCCTGGGCGGACCTGCCTGAAGCAGACTGGCAATGCAATAGAAGATCGTCGGGATGCATGCCCGCTTCTGCAATCACGTCGAGAAACTGTTGTGTCTCGATGTCCAAGACCGGGTGTGCCGATGACGGCGTCACCAGACTCGACTGGGAGCGCCGGGATTCGCCAGTGGAGATGGGTTGATTCATGAGAGCAGGTTCCGATGAGAGAGGCCGTTATGGATGGCTCGCGACCGGCGCCGTGCCCTGCGCGAGCAGGGCGGCCGATCCTGAAATGCGAACATCCGTCAGCACTGATTCTCGTCGAGACGGGCCCCGGCGCGTCAGTTAAGCTTTGCTAAGAACCGTTAGCGTCCGCGCCAGCAAGGCTTGCCCGATGTTCAAGCAGGCGGTCACGGCACCACGCCTGCTCGTCGAGACGGCCGTGCGCAATCAGCGCCTCGATGCAAGCCTGAGACCCGGCGCTGGCGAAAAGCTCCAGTTGCATGATGGTGGCGCCCCGGGGCATGACTGGCCGTCCTTCGATCAGGGCCTCGAAGCCTTCTGCCCATTTATCCCAGTACGACAGCCCGCGCTGGCGGGTCCGCTCGCGCAATTTGCCGGTAAGCTCGCGCACCGTGGCCCAATCGTTTTCCCATATTGCGACTGGGATCGATCCGATGGCGAGGCCATAACAAATCGATAGATCGTGGTCGATTGCCAATGCCTGCCCGGCGCATTCATGGGCGAGCGCCATGGCGCGATCGGTCGATCCCTGAAGCCAGACTATGCGCATCAGGAGCGACATCGAGGCGATCTGACCGTCGACCTGCGCATGGTTCGCGTGATTCGCGCGAATCGGATCTTCATCGCGAGCGATGACGTCCTCGATCAGAGACCGTGCTTCAGCCTGATTTCCCAGAAAATGCTGCGACAGCGCCTTCATGTGATCGGCAGTCTGTGTGGCAGACAAATCCGCGGTTCGAGATGCAAGGTCGCTGAAGTTCCCGGCCAACTGCAGGCTTTCCAAATAGCTTCCCGCGAGGATGCGCTGCGCCCAGATTCCCCACAGCGTTCGTAACGCCATGCCTTCGTTGTTGATGCGCCCGGCCGCGTCGTAAGCCTGTTCGAAAGCTCGCGCCATGTCCGGCGTCGGTCCGCGGGTGTGCCACAGGGCATGGCCGTATGCCGCAAGCAGTTCGATGTGCTGGGGGGTGCCGGCGAGATCCGAGCTCTCCACAGTGGCGATCGCGTGCTCGGCGAGTCCGAGGAACTCATGGGGCAACGATAGATGAAACCATAGCGGCGCAGTGACGATCACCAGCGTGATGGCGATGGTCGGGTCGCCTTCCTCGCGGGATGCCCAGTCGAACGCGGCCCGGATATCGTCAATTCGCCGGCTATGGATGGCGAGCCATTCGCGCGGGGCTTTACCTTCCCAGGCCGCCGCCGGATCTGCAAATATCTCGCAGCAATGCATCGCATGACGCCGCCGCACGTCGTTGATCTCGTTCGCCTCCGCGAGGCGCAAATGGGCATAGTGGCGGGTCGTGTCCAGCAGCCGGTAGGGTAACGGCGAACCGCTGACGTCGCATGAAACGAGCGATTTGGCGATCAGACCTGTCGTGGCGTCGAATACGGCAAGTTCGTCGAGCTCCTTGCAGCTTGCGACCGCGGCGGCGTCGCTCATGTCGAAGGAGCCACGCATCACGGAAAGACGCCGCAGGACTTGCTGTTCCTTCGGCTGGAGCAGCTCGTAGCTCCAGTCCAGTGTTGCGCGTAGCGTTTGCTGTCGCGGCAGGGCGGTGCGGCGGCCCTGTGTCAGCAATGCAAAGCGGTCGTCCAGACGCGCGGAAATAGCATGCACGTCCATCAAGCCGACACGCGCCGCGGCGAATTCGATCGCCAGTGGAATGCCGTCCAGTCTGCGGCAGATATCGCAAACCGCAGTGACGTTGGATTCAGTCAAAGCAAAGGAATCGTTCGCGGCTTTGGCCCGGTCGACGAAGAGCGCGACAGCAGCATATTCACGTGCCTGATTCGTTCCGAGGGTCGTGCCCGATGCTGGAGACGGTAGCGCGGCGAGCCGGTGCACCGACTCGCCGTCTGCTCGCAGCGGCTCCCGGCTTGTCACGAGCAGGTGGATACCAGGCACAGCCTGGAGCAGCTTTTCAGCAAGTTCGGCGACCGCCTCGATCAGGTGTTCGCAGTTATCCAGCACCAGAAGGACTGGCGCGTCGCCAAGCATCCTGATCAAATCCGGAATGGGGTCGCCGGTGGAAACCGCGACGCCAACGGCGGAAGCCACCGTGCTTGCCGCGCTGGGCGTCTCCGATACCGGGGCGAAATTGACGAAGAGGGCGCGTGTGCCGGTCTGCCCGGAAAATCGGTGGGCGATGGCTAATGCGACCGTAGTCTTGCCCATCCCGCCCGGCCCGGTGATGGTCAAAAAGCGGCGCTCGGGCAACTGATCGATCAGCCCCGCTATGACCTCTTCGCGACCGATGACGCGCGCCAGCGTAACCGGCAATGCGCGTGCACCGCTGTTGTGGAGCGGCGGCGCGGGCGGGTGGGCAACGGACCTGCTAACCGGTACCGCAAACCGGTATCCCCGGCCTGTCTCGTTGACGATGTAGCGGATGCCCTCATTACCGTCGCCCAGTGCTTTGCGAACTGCTGACAGGTGTACCCGGAGGGCGCCTTCGTCGACGACGTTGTCCGCCCATACGCGCTCGCACAGTTCCCTGGTGGATACCAGCACGCCGGCGTTTTCGACCAGCACGACGAGAATATCCAGGGCCCGGCTGCCGAGCCGGACAGCTTGACCGTCTTTTGTCAGATTGCGCTGCGGGAAATGCAAGGTGAAGGCGCCAAACGTCATGGAGTACGGGGTGACCATCAAACCACCTTTACTTGTATCGTCACTCACGCCGGGTGCGGTGGATCGTAAAGCTTCCATGGCGCTCGATATAGGGAAAAATATCGTATGGTCGCCTGGCCTCGTTCTGACGCCAACTTAAATGATCTGAAAACCAATCAGGACACATTCCTCCCGATCCTGCGCATAGCAACTCTTAACACCACGTAACTGGCTTTGCACGCGCCGTCAGCCCAACATTCAGTCCATGCATTCTGTCTTTTGACGCGGAGAAAATCATGGAACGTCTGAAAGCGCTGGAGATATTCAAGGCCGTCGCGGATCACGGAAGCTTCACGAAGGCAGCCGAAGTGACCAACGTGGGCGTTCCCGCCGTTAGCCGGGCGGTGCAGGACCTCGAAGCGCTGCTTGGGGTTCAACTATTTCACCGTACCACCCGCAAGGTCACGCTGACCCCGGTCGGACATACGGTGCTTGAACACGCAGCGGGAGTGCTGGATTGCTACGACGGCCTTGCGCGAGTCAGTCACGACATTGCACTCGAAGTGTCAGGCGATATTCGTTTTGAAGTACCGGTCCTGTTCGGCATGGGTCGTCTCGCGCCCATTCTGGCGAACTTCATGCGTGAATATCCCAAGGTGCGGGTCGACACACGCTTTGTCGACAACTCCGGTGAAGCGTTAGGGGATCTCGCCGATCTTTCCATTGTCGTCGGCAGGTCTGTCCCTTCCTCATGGGTTGCGCGGCCGCTCGGGGCGACGCGATTTGGCATCTATGCGAGCCCCGGTTTTGTTAGCAGCGCCGGCATGCCGAAACATCCGTCCGAAGTGCGCTCGACGCATTGCATGGCGGTTGTGGTGGGGTCGCGCGACGCATCCTGGCAGCTTAGCCATTGCGCCACAGGTGAACAGTCGGCAATCAGTGCTCAGAGCCCATTTCGCACCAACTGCCCCAGTGCACTGGTTGCCGCGGCGGTTGACGGCACGGGAGTGGCTATTTTGCCGGAGCATATTGGATGCATTCCTGAGTCGCGCGGCGAACTCGTGCGCATCCTGAGTGACTGGAGAGCACCCTCGTTCGATACGCAGTTGCTGTATCGAGTGCGACGTAATCAGCCGTTGCGTGTACGCAAACTGGTTGATCGCCTCGTTAGCGGCTTTAGCGAGAACGCCATACCCCAAGTGGAATCGCTGGCGGCGCACAGTCTTTCGTCATTCGCCCAGTTCAGGCACAGCGGGGCGGATGCACGAGACTCGCTGATGGCAGCGTGACTGGGGAGCTCATCGTCATGAAACTGAGTTCTATTTCATCGCTCACGTTCTGGTTCTGGTCGCTCGTGCACTATTGCTGCCGCTTCGATACCGACACGGGCGCCATGGCGCTCTGTGCGCTGCTTGCCTCGCGACTGATCCGAATTGGTGCAAATCGCGTGACCTCGGTGCTTAGCCGGGGCTGAGGATCCGCCGCGCGGCCCCGCATCGCTTCAATGCCCGATCAGGCCGTGCGCAAGGCTAGCCAGACTGTTATACATTCGTATGCTTTCCTGTCAGAGTCTTGTGAACTATCCTTACCCGATTCAATGCGCCTGATTAGAAATCCGCGTGTTTGCAGATCATTTTTGAAAACCGGGGCCGCTGCGTGGACGCCACTCAGATTGTTTGTATCGTCGACGACGACGAGTCCGTCCGGATGGCCACGGCGAGCCTGGTTCGGTCGTTCGGATGGAAAACGCGCATATTCGGCTCGGCGGAAGCGTTTCTGCAATCCGGTGACCTCGGTGAAACGTCGTGTCTGATCTCTGACGTGCGAATGCCCGGCATGTCAGGGATCGAGATGCACGAACAACTGCTGAAGCTCGGGTACGCACCGCCAACCCTGTTTATCTCGGCATTCCCTCCGGTCGCGCTTCACGCGAAAATCCAGAAGGACGGTGTGCTGGCGTTTCTCCCCAAACCCGTCGACGCCGCCGCCATGGCGCATTGGCTCAATGTGGCGTTGGGATCGCCCTGAGCATGATTGAGTCATGATTGCGCCGTGCATGTCTCAGCGAAGGCCACAACGGATGTCCTGAGGGTAAATAAATTGTCCTTAAATCACGCAGTGGGTTGAGCAGTGCGACGCTGCGCGAAATCAGCAGGGCGGAATCGTCCACCCCGCATACAACGTTTTAAAGCTGGCTAGCGGGAAAGCCGACGCTTAGTTCATGGTCGGGTAGTCGGTATAGCCCGTCACATCCCCGCCGAAGAAACTTGCGCTGTCGGCGGCATTCAGCGGGTGTCCATCGCGCAGACGGGCCGGCAGGTCCGGATTCGCGATGAAGGGCCGTCCGAACGCAATGATGTCGGCACGGCCGTTGGCGATCGCCTTTTCGGCGGTATCACGGTCATAGCCGCCGGCGATCATCAGTACGCCTTTGAATTCGTCTCGCAGCAGTTTGATGATGGCGTCCCAGCGCGGGTCGAAGTTCTCGTCCTTCACCGTACCCACCATCGCCGGTTCGACGAGATGCAAATAGGCGAGACCGTAGTCGTTGAGTTTTTTGACGATATAGCCGAACGTTGCCTCAGGCGTTTCATCGCCCATTCCCATGAAACGTCCCATCGGGGTGAGGCGAACACCGACGTTTTGCGGACCCACTTCGTCGCTGACAGCGGCGACGACTTCAAGCAGCAACCGTGCGCGATTTTCGATGCTGCCGCCGTAGCTATCGAGGCGGTGGTTGCTGTTGCTGTTGATGAACTGGTCCAGCAGATAGCCGTTCCCGGCATGAATTTCAACGCCGTCCATGCCGGCCGCGATCGCATTGCCTGCGGCACGCCGGTAGTCGGCGACGATTTCTCGAATGCCTTCAACGGTCAGTTCCTGCGGTACCGGAACGTCACCCCACACGCCGTTGCCCGCCTCGTCGAGAATGAACGTCTTGCCTGGCACCGGCATGGCGGTGGGGGCAACAGGCAGGCTGCCATTCGGCTGGAACACGGGATGGGAGACGCGGCCGACGTGCCACAACTGGAGGAACATGTGGCCGCCTTCTTCATGAACAGCCTTGCTAACAGCACGCCAGCCTTCAATCTGCTGTTCCGTGTGAATACCCGGCGTCCACGCATAACCCTGGCCTTGCTGTGAGATCTGTGTTGCTTCGCTCACGATCAATGCCGCGCCGGCGCGTTGCCGATAGTATTCGACGTTCAGGTCTGTTGGCACGTTTCCCGGTTGGCCGGCGCGCGAGCGCGTAAGAGGGGCCATCGCAACGCGGTGATCGAGGGAGAGGCGGCCCAGCTTGATAGGGTTAAACAGGTGCTTTGTCATGGTGTATCTCCGTCAAAGATGTGAGGCGCGCCTTGCGGCGCCGCCATGTGCATTTCAAGGCATGGCCTGGTGCAGCGCGCCTTACCTGATCCTTCCGCAACGCGCCTCTCAGACGTGGTGTTCGTCGTTGGCGGTCATGCAGCGGTGCTGCATGTCTGTGCGGTTGGTTGATGTGTGTAAGGTTAGGCGAGACGGGGCCTGGGCGGAATCCCAACGGCGCGCTATACAGCATTGCGTGGTGAGCAAAGATCGAGGAAGGCGCAGCGGGTGTAGCCGGCGTTTGCCGGTATTGATCGAACACCCGTTGCCAATGATTGACGTGAGAGAGAGTTCGGCGATCAGCACGCCGCGATAGCGGTTACTGAGGGCCGCCCGTCAGTTCGGACACGAAATCGATAAACGCATTGACTCTTCGCGATCCTCGCTGATTCGGCAGATACAGCGCGCTCACGACAGCCCGTGCGTCGTTCGGTCCCGCCTCGAACTCGGCGAACAGCCGGGTGAGGGCGCCTGACTGAACGTCCGACCCCACCAGCCAGTCGGGAAGCAACGCGATGCCCATGCCGTCCAATGCTGCTTCTCGCAATACTTCGGAATTGTTCGCCTTGAGTCTGCCCGTCACCGGCACGCGGCTTTCTTCCTTGTTACGCGAAAACGTCCAGACTTGAGGTTCTGTCGTATAGGTGAACCGAAGGCATTCATGGTCTATCAATTCGTCAGGAGATGCGGGATAGCCTGCTCGGTCGAGATATTCGCTACTCGCGACCAGATAACGAGCGAAGATGCCGACGCGCTTGCTGACGACGTCGGCCATGGCAGCGACCTCGCCAAGGCGAATAGCGACGTCTATTCGCTCGCTGACCAGATCGACAAAGGCATCGCTAAGTTTGACGTCCAACTCCAGCTTGGGATATTTTTGCAAGAACACCGCGAGGGCAGGTGCGATCAGTCGGGATCCGAATGCGACGGGCACGGACACGCGTAGTGGGCCCGACGGTTCGCCGCTTCTGTCCGAAACCGATGCATCGGCATCGGCCAGATCTTCGAGCAGCTTTTTTGCTTTGGCGTAGTAGGAGGTCCCCGCTTCGGATAAGGTCACCTGGCGGGTGGTCCGATTCAGGAGTACCGCGCCCAGCTCCTTCTCAAGCGAATCAACCGAGCGCATAACCGAGGACGTTGCCAGTTCGAGGCGCCGTGCCGCACTCGAAAAACCGCCTGCCTCAGCGACTTCCACGAACGCTCGAAGCGACGATAGCTTGTCCATAATCTTGGCCCATACAGTTTGCTGGTTTGCGGCGGCCTTATTAACCTCTAAGGCTTAGTGCCGGCCGCTCCAATATCTGAACGCGGAATCGGTTCGCATCGCACAGTACGGTCGCTATTCTGCCCTGGTTGTTAGGCGGCTGCATTTACGTCGCGCATGTCGCATTGGCCGTGACCGGCCATCTTTTAATTATCTATTGAATAATTAAAGTCTAATCGACGCCTCTGGAAGACCTCGGGAGCACCTCGGGCAAACCCCGATGCTCTGCGCATTGTAAATTATCACTTGAACATTTATATTCTGACTCATTGATCACGGCGCCATTCTCTTGCCGACCAGCAAGCAACGTTCGCGGACGGCCTCCACGCGTTCAGGTTGGATTCTGTTTATGTTGGAGTCCTATTCGGAAGCAAAGCAATTGCCTCACCTGTTGATGAATGAAAACAGCGGGGTATCAGGTTTTATTCAATCCAATTCGACTACATCAAGAGAGGATCTTTCAGTGAAAAAGATAGGGGCTTCATTTGCGTTGATGGTGATGTCTGTTTCCGCGGCCCATGCGCAAAGCAGCATCACTTTGTACGGGGTTGTCGATCCGGATATCGTTTTCGTGAACAATGCACAGACGGGCCGTTCGGGCGGGCAATTAACGGGGAAGCAGCAATACTCCATGATGGACGCAACGACATCCGCGTACTTTGGCAGCCGCTTCGGCCTGAAGGGGGTGGAGGATCTGGGTGGGGGTATGACCGCGTTGTTTACGCTCGAAAACGGATTCAATGCGGCGAATGGCACGTTGGGTCAAGGTGGGCTGCTGTTTGGCAGGCAGGCGTTTGTCGGCTTGTCGGCGGCCGCGGGGCGTGTCACGTTCGGCCGCCAGTATTCGTCGCTGTGGGATTTCGTGTCCCCCCTCGCGGTCATCACCCAGTGGGCCGGCTATCTTGGGTCCCATCCAGACGATCTCGACAACATCGGCGGTACGAATCGGCAGAACAACTCACTCAAATACACCTCGCCCACGTGGAACGGCATTACCGCTAATGCGCTGTATTCTGCCGGTGGCGTCGCCGGTAGTTTCTCGGAGAATCAGATCTGGTCCGTAGGGATGGGTTATACCGGAGGTCCTGTCCGCGTGGGCATCGCGCTTGTGGACGCGTTTAATCCCAATACCTCGATATATGGATCGACGCCAACAGCGGGCGGTGCCGCCACGAACAATTTTGGATCGTTCGGTTCGGCGACAAGCGCACAACGAAACCCAATCATCGCAGGTTATGCGTCGGTGCACCGGGAGCAGATCTTCGGCATGGGCGGCTCATACATCGCTGGTCCGGCGACGCTGGGCCTCGTTTACACCAACACGCGGTTCGCCGGCTTGGGTTCGTCTTCGGGACCGAATCCGCTCTCGTACTCGGGTAGTTCGACCTTCAATACGGTTGAAGCGAACCTGCAATTTCAGGTCACGGTACCCGTATCAGTAGGACTAGCGTATTCGTTCACCAAAGACGATGGTCCGAATGATCAGAGTGCTCGTTATCAGCAGGTGACTGCCGGCGTCCACTACTTTTTCTCCAAACGCACAGACGTGTATATGGTCGCCGCCTATCAACGTGCCTCTGGAACGAACTCGCTAGGGCAAAGCGCGGTTGCGTCGATCGCGGGGATGACACCGTCATCGAGAAACCAGCAGGTTGTGGATACGATAGGATTGGCCCACCGTTTCTAAGCCCCGACCTCCAGCAGCGCTGCCGGTGGATTCATTACCGAGGACCTTCACCGTTCCGGTCAGGCATTAGCGGCGAAGCTTCATAATGCGGTCACCCAGAGAAATCCCAAGTTCCGACATGCTGATGCCGAGCCGCCTTTGCTGTAACTCCCAGCCGGACAGCGCAGACTGCAGGCGCTCGCCGCCCTTCGAGAGCGCGAGAGCTAGCGCGACGGCGTTCGCAGCGGCCTTTGCGGTGCTGCCTGCCGTATGCGGACGTGGAACGTACGCAGAATCGCCAAGCAGAATCGTCCGGCCGAAAACCATTTTTTCAACCCGGAGGTCCTGGATAGCCTGAACGAACGGCTCGGCCGTAGCCTGAACGAGGACCTGCAGCGTAGGCGCGAGCAACCGGCCAGCAGCGGAACGCAGTTCGGCGATATCGTCGTCTTTTGTCGTTCCCGGGGGCAGCGACGTGCTGCGTTGCGTCCCGTGTCTGTCCAGCATCAGTGCCCTGAGGCTGTCGCCGGACATCGGGCGGTACCAGACCCAGTTCCAGCGCCGCTTGCCGACCTCGGTTGCACCGTCTTCCCCGGGTACGAGATAGACCAGAATCAGATGGGCTTCACCTTGCTGGAAAGTAAAGCGATCCCGTAGAACATTGGCAGCATCGACCGGCAGATCATTTTCTTCGACGAGACCGCGCCACGCGACATAGCCCGCATAGCTGGGCTGTGAATCAGGCAGCAGCTGAGCCCGAACCGTAGAGCGCGCACCATCGGCGCCGATCAGAAGATCCGCCTCTTCGACACGGCCACTTTCAAAATGAGCCTTGGCCGTTTCCCCGGTTTGCTCGAGATGAGTGAAACGTTCGCCGGGATGAATGACTTCAACCGGCAACGCACGTCTCATGGCGCTGTAAATCAGGCTCCATGAAGTTTGCGTCTGAGGCATGTAGAACTGGTCGATGATGCGGTCGTTCTGGTCGAGATAGATGCGATCGCCGGAGTCCACGCCTGGATATGCCGGCAGTTTCACGCGGCCGAAACGGAACGCTTCCAGAACGTCGGGCTGTAGCACGATCCCCCCACCCCGGCTGTGAAGTTCATTGGGCGACTGCTCGAAGAGCTTGACGTCCCATCCGACTGCGCGTAGCGCGGTCGCCGTGAAAAGGCCGCTGAGCGAACCGCCGATAACGATTGCAGAGGGTCGATTGACATTCCCCATGAGGCGTTCCTGATGATTCTGCGTCTGATGTTTCTGCTCAGCTATGGCGTTCACCGCGTTCTCCTGCTATTGCCCGATAGCGGAAGATTAGCCGTTGCGGAAGCAGCAGAGAATCGAGACGCGACGCAATCCACCTTTGCGTGACCGGCAAAAATAGTCTTTCAGCAATAGCGTGGTGCGCTGCGTGGGAAAGAGCGGCTTCGTGCATGAGGCGAGAGACGCCAGGCAGACTTCGCCGTTCGCCGCGTCTTATTGCGGACCACGCAAAGGTACATTGCTTCGCATTGCCATTCCGATCGACTGATAGCCACGCTATCGTTTGTCATGCAAACAATCCCTTTTGGAGATGTTCGATGAACAAGCTGCATCTCGAGGTCACATACGATTTCATTTGTCCCTGGTGCTGGATTGGCGGGGAGAAACTGAAGAAAGCGATTAGCGAAGCGAACGCCGTCGAGCAAACGAAACTCGTGTTCGTTCCTTATGAATTGAATCCGGGTATGCCCGTCGAAGGTCTCGACCGTAAAGAATACCGGTCGGCGAAGTTCGGGAGTTGGACGCGCTCGCAGGCAATGGATGCTCAAGTCACGGCGGCCGGACGTCAGGTCGGTCTGGAATTCAACTATGCGCTGGCGAAGCGCACGCCGAATACGCTGGCTGCACATCGGCTTGTATGGTTCTTGCAACAACGGCATGACGTAACGGCGCTCGTGGAGGCGATCTTCCATGCGTATTTCTCCGCTGGTCGCGATATTGGAGACGTCGCCGTGTTGACGGAGATCGCGGTAGCTACGGGCTTTGAGAAAGACCACGTCGAAGCGTTGTTCGCGTTGGACAGTGGAGTAGAGGAAGTGCGTGCGCTTGAAGCTCAGGCGATCGGGCATGGCGTCAGCTCGGTACCGTCGGTGAGGATTGGCGATGAAATTATCGGCGGCGCACAGTCTGTCGCTCTGTTTCGGGCAACGCTGGAGGGTGCCCTGAAACCCCGTGCCACCGCGGCGTAAGCAGGGCCGCAGTGGCTATGGGCTGCTCGCCTCGAAGGCTGGGCGGCAGCCCTACTCGCGCTACACATTCAGAAACGTTAACTCGACCGTGAGATTGCATTGGGTCAGCATGCGCAGTTAAGAAACTGCAGCGGTGGCGCCCATAGGAGGCAATCTCGACGGGCGTGGCAGGTTTGTCGTGGAGGTGCGATGGACGGCGCAAGAGTGGTCAGGGTTCTTGGGGCGGCACACAGCAAGGAAGCATACGAGATCCGGGACTTCCTTGCCCGAGGCGTGGTCGAATATGAATGGTGCGAAATCGCATCAGACGAAGCGTGCGTCCGGGAACTAGGCGTTGCCGGCTTTGGCGATATCAAGTGGCCTGTTGTCGTCTTTCCAGATGGCTCCAGGTTAGACGCGCCGAGTTTAGCGGAGATCGCGGCCAAGCTTGGGTGGGTCTCGCGCCCACGTTATCAGGAGTATGACCTGTCGATATACGGCGCGGGACCCGCAGGATTATCCGCCGCGGTCTACGCGGCATCGGAGGGCCTGCGGGCTGTCGTCATTGAACGGGCTGCGGTGGGCGGGCAAGCGGGAACGAGTTCGCTCATTGAAAACTATATGGGTTTCCCGCAGGGCATCGCCGGTGCGGAATTGGCCGAGCGCGCCCGTCAGCAGGCAGTGAAGTTTGGCGTCGAACTGCTTATGATGCGCGAGGGCGTGCACGCCACGTTTGTGGATGGAAAAATTGAAGTTAATCTGGCGGATGGGACGCTGCTGAGGGCACGCGCCAATATTTGCGCGACGGGTATCGAGTACCGCAGCCTGGGCATTCCCGATGAGCAAAGGCTGTTGAACGCAGGGTTGTACTACGGCGCGGGCGCGAGCGAAGCGCCAATGTGCACCGGAAAAAAGATTTTCATCGTAGGCGGCGGAAATTCCGCAGGGCAGGCCGCGATGAATTTCGCGCGAACCGCGGAGAGTGTGACATTGATCGTTCGCGGCGAGTCCCTTGCCGCAACGCTCTCGCATTACCTGTTGGATCGCATTGCCCACACGAGCAACGTCCGGGTCGTCTTTGAGTCGTCTGTCTCAGCAATCTATGGCGATACCCAGCTTGAAGCGCTGCAGATCACGAACATGGCGGGCGGAACTCAGGTTGTTTCGGCAGACCGCTTATTCGTGTGTATTGGTGGCGCACCGAACACCGAGTGGGCAAAAGACACCACGATCGTCCGGGACAGGAATGGGTACCTTGTGACAGGCGCCGATCTGAGCGACTTTCCCAAGTTCGAGACTTGCTGGCCGCTCGAGCGGCGCCCTTACTTTCTGGAAACAAGCGTCCCTGGTTCCTTCGCAGCCGGCGATGTCCGCTACGGGTCGGTCAAGCGGGTTGCGTCAGCGGTTGGGGAAGGGGCCATGGCAGTCACGTTTGTTCACCGGTATCTGGCGGAATCGATGACTTGAAGTATTGGCGCTCGCCGGAAGTTATTTGGTTAATTTTCCGCAAGGCAATCGAGTTCCTCTACACAATCTCGCTGCAAGTGCACGTCAGTTGTCGCGTGCCGTCGGATAAGGACTATCAAAATCTGGGGCGCTGCTGTTTGACCCGGCGCACCTGTTGAAAAAATGTCGAATGATCACCACACGATTCGCGTTTTTGGAAGCGCCGCTTTGAGATCGTCGACGTTCCTGGCCTGGGTGCCATACAGAACGAGTTCTCGCAGACCAGTGAGCCCTTTCAGCGCGTCGACGTCTTCGACAGGGGTGTTCGCAAGGTAGAGTTCCTGCAAACCGGTCAACCCTCGCAGTGGATCGATGTTTCGAACCCTGGTGCGAAAGAGATTGAGCATTCGCAGGCTTTTCAGGTCTGTCAGCGCCTCGATGTTCTCGACCCGGGTGTCGGCGAGATTGAGTCTTTGCAGACGGGTGAGCCCCTTCAATGCATCGATGTTCGTCACTTGCGTGCGAGCGAGCACCAGCGTGTCCATCTGGAGCATGCCCTGCGCCGCGTCGATATCATCGACCTTCGAGCCGTCCAGCACGAGCGTCCTGAGCGAGGACATTCCTTTTAGTGCGTCGATGTCTCGCAGCGGCGTGTTCGCTAGATAGAGCGCTTGCAGACCGCGGAGCTTTTTCAACTCACTGATGCTGTCGACCTGGGTTTCGTTGAGGTCGAGCGTCTGCAAGGAGGCGAGCTGGCTGAGCGCGTCGACGTTCCGGACGTTCCTCGCGCCCCCGAGTTTGAGCGTTTCCAGATGAGGCAGATCTTCGAGCGGATTGAGATCGCGAACCTGTGTATCCCGCAGGTCGAGTTCTCGCAGATCGCGCAGGTTCTTGAGCGCGTCGAGATTCGAGACGCGGGTATCCCAGAGGTTCAGCGATTGCAGACCGGTCAGCCCTTTTAGCGCGGCGATGTTTTCGACTTCGGTGCGATGGAGCACGAGCCTTTTCAGCGAGTGCATTTCCTTCAGGGCGTCGATGTTCCAGACGGGCGTGTCCGTCAGGTCAAGCGATTCCAGATCGTCCAGTTCCTTCAGCGAATCGACGTTATCGATCTGGGTGCCTCGCAGATTCAGTTCGATCTTGCGGTCGGAATTCTTTAGATGTGGCAAAGCGGCCGCGACCTGAGATGCCGTCATTGTCGGTTTCGCCCGCAACGCCAGGCATTCCGAGTCGGGCTTGGCTGTCGACGCGTCGCTGTCGTTGCAGGTGCCTTTGATGAATCCCAGTTCGCTCAGCGCCCGTTCATCCGGGCTCTTGTGGAACGGGTTGAAGATCAGCAGCAAAATGCCGAGCAACAGCGCGATTGCGCCGCCGATGGCCCACGGCTTGATGATTCGGGGCAAGGACGGGTTCGGACCTTCAGCGCTTGAGTTCGTGGTTGACGGTGGGGTTTCGGGCACGGCGGGCTCCCGTAGTACAGGCTTCCTCCTTTATACACGAAGAGCGGGGCGCATTCCGCCCAGGCAACGTCGCTCTTCGCGCTACGCGTGAGAGCCAGCGACACGTTCTGCCAGCCTGGCGTCGCAGCTCGAATGAATGTGCAGGTGCTTCTTGTGCGGGAACGCGTAGTTGTAGGCGGCTTCCTGATATTCCCGCCTCTATCGCCGTGAATGTCATGGCTTCACTGCATGCGGATGCGTACTTTCGACCGAAATAGCAGGACTCCCCCGCGGTATGGCATTGGACAAGCGAAGGTACTGAAACTGGCTAGACACGCGACGCCAGAAGTCTGATGCCGGCAATCCCGAATACTACGGCCAGGCATCCTTCCAGGGCACGACGGGTCCGCACGTACAACCTGCGAGCCGAGTCCGTTGAAAACAGTATGGCGTAACCGCCGAACACCAGACATCCGATGGCCGCACAACCTGGAATTACAGCACTATGGGCTGATCCCGTGCTGTTCGACGATAGAGCAACAATTGAAACCCACACGAGGATGGCTTTCGGATTGGTGAGATGGAGCATCACTCCGCGGGAGTAGACGCTCGTCAATGTCGGTGTTCGTTCCACGTTCAGTACGGATTCAGCCGCTGTCGCGAGCGCACTGCGTCCGGATTTGAAGGCTAGCCACAGGAGATATAGACCACCAAAAATCTTGACTGCAATGATGAATTGAGAATAGGCGATCAGGGTAGCCGAGACGCCTAGCGTTGCCACCGTCGCCCAAAACATCGACCCCGAGATGACACCGAGTGCGAACATCAACGCCGCTTTCCGGCCGTGACTGGCCGCGATGGACATAATTGCAAGGTTGCTCGGCCCGGGACTCGCGGTGCCAACGAAATACGCTGCATAGGCAAGCAGCAGGTTTGTCGAGAAATAGGCGTTTCCAGTCATGTTTTGGTTCCGGAAATGGAAAGTCGCCTAATTGTCGGGCTTTGCCGAAACGAGCGGGAGTGGCAATATTGCCATCTTTCGAGGAATATCGGACATACGCGCCAGGGTTCGTCGAAAACCCGTGTTTCGCAAGCGGACCCGGGGGCGAACCAAACGGCAGATCAATGCGAACAACATCGCATGGATCCGACTAGCGCGGTTACATCGAGGAGCGCTCCGACGCATGCGCGTCGGAGCGCTTCGCACTTTAGGCGCGCAAGGGCCTTAATCCCGCGCGCACTTCGTTCGCGAAGATCATCGGTTCTTCCCATGCCGCGAAGTGCCCGCCCGTTTCGGGTTTGTTGAAGTAAATCAGGTTGTGATAGGCCTTTTCGGTCCAGGTCTTCGGCGCCTGGTAGTTTTCTCCCGGAAAAGCGCTCACAGCGGCAGGCACGTTGACGTCGGCCGCGAGGAAGAAATTCGCGTGCGACTCCCAATAGAAGCGCGCTGCCGAGATGCCGGTGTTGGTCAGCCAGTAAAGCGTGATGTCGTCGAGTATGTCGTCTCGCGTCAGCGCGCCTGCTGAATGACCGTTGACGGGATGGCCGAGCACGGCTGCGCTCAACGCCGCCGCGGGCTGGCCGTAGCCGTCGCCGTGGTCGAGTAGCCAGGAAGCCAGCGCGACGGGCGAGTCGGCGAGTCCGTACAGCGTCTGCGGGCGCGTGCCCATTTCGAAAGCGTAGCCGCGCTTCTTTTTGAAGTTGGCACTCAACTGCTCATACGCGTGCATTTCCTCGTCCGATAAGCCGGCAGGCATCGCGTCGCCCGCGGCCAGCGACTTCAGGATCTCCGCCGGAACGGAGGCAGGGAAGTTCACATGAATGCCGATCAGTTCGGGTGGCGCCTGTTTGGCCATGATGTTCGTGACAATCCCGCCGAGATCGCCGCCCTGCGAAGCAAAGCGCTCATAGCCGAGGCGTTTCATCAATGTGACCCACGCGCGCGCGGTGCGCTCCGGTCCCCAGCCCGTTGTGGTAGGTCTCGCCGAAAAGCCGTAACCGGGCAATGATGGAATCACGAGATGAAAGGCATCCGAAGCCGGCGCGCCGTACGCAGTCGGATTGACGAGCGGGTCGATGATCTTGAACTGTTCGATGATCGAGCCGGGCCAGCCGTGGGTCACGATCAACGGCATCGCGTTTTCGTGCTTCGACCGCACGTGGATGAAATGGATATCGAGTCCGTCAATCTCAGTGATGAACTGCGGATACGAATTCAGCCGCGCTTCGCATTTGCGCCAGTCGTAGCCGGTTGCCCAATATTGCGCGAGTCCCTGAATGGTGGCGAGCTGAATGCCCTGTGATTCGTCGGGCACTGTCTCGCGATCCGGCCAGCGCGTGGCCTTGATGCGGCGCCGCATGTCGACGAGCTGCGAGTCGGGGACGTGAACGCGGAACGGCCGGATCGCCGTCTTGTCGCCGTTCGCGGGTTCGGTGATCTTGCCGATTGCGGGGCTCGTTTCCGCGAAGGCGAGCCGGCTCAGCGAGCCTGCCGCGAGCGCCGCGGCCGCCATACCGACAAAGTGCCGGCGCGATGAGGATTGGGGCGTGTCTTTTGACATGGGATCGGTCTCCTGCCTTGAATCAGCGTGTTGCGTTGCGCGTGAAGTCTGCGATGTGCAGTCTCACGAAGTCATACATGCTCATGGGTTTGCGGCCCGTGAGTTCGAACAGGTCGTTCGTCATGCGGTCATACCGCCCCTGAACGTGCAGGTCGGCCATCACGGCCAGATGGTCGACGACGTGAGCGGGAATGCCGAGTTCGCGCAATTTGTCCGACCGCGGCGCGACAGGCACATTCCGGTAACGGATGGGCCGGCCGAGCGCGTCCGAAAAGACGCGCGCGGCGTGCTCGAGATCATTTGATTCGAGGCCCGTCAGGTTATAGATCCTGCCGATATGCGGCGCCGGGTCTTCGAGAATCACTGATACGGCATTTGCGACGTCAACGGCTGAAATGGGCGAAGTCTTGCTATTGCCGAGCGGCAGTGCGAGTTCGTCGTTGTCGCGCACGCCGGCTGCGCCAAGCGTCAGGAAGAAGCTCTCGAGAAACGCCGTGGGCCGTACCGTGACGACGGGCAGCCCCGACCACTGCAAGACCTGCTCGGCGAGCCAGTGCAGCTTGTGCTGGGGACTGTCGGTGGTCTCTGTGATGCTCATTTCCGTGACCGTCATCTGCGACATGTTCACGATGGCTTCGACGCCATGATGACGCGCCACGGCAGCAAAATTGACGGTTGCTTCGAGATAGGCCGCAGAGACGGACATGCCGAAATAGACGCGCGAACAGCCTTCGATTGCGCGGTGCATCGAGGCGAGATCGGTCAGGTCGCCGACCATGACTTCGGCGCCAAGGCGGCGCAACTCGTCCGCGCGTTCGTCTTCTTTGCGGACCAGCGCCCGCACTTTATAGCCCTTCGCGAGCAATGACGTTGTCACGTTGCGGCCAATGCCGCCAATTGCGCCTCCGGCACCCGTCACGAGAATGGGCCGATCATGGGCAGGTTTCGTTGTCATATCACATCCTTTCAAGGAAAAACTTCACTTCAGTTATGTATGCATATACACACGTGTATATGAAAACGTGCGCGTGCATACGTCGATCAACGCGACGATCGGGTCATCATTCGCGGGCGCCTTGCAGAAAGCCGAGCATTGTCTTCGTAACAAGCTCGGGCTGCTCCTCCTGGATAAAGTGCCCACTGTTTTCTACGTCGACGGCGCTCATATTGACCGCCTTTTCTCCGACGACCATTTTCATCCACTTGTATGCGGGACCGCCCATCACGAGAACGGGCATTTGCAGCTGGCCATAATCCTTGTTGTCGCTGACGTCCTGAGGGAACGCCTGATACCACGCGTTGCCTGCGCGGATCGCGGCGGCGCTGTTATAGGCGTGCTCGTACACGGCGCGGTCGCGCGCGTCGACTGCTTTCTCATTCACAAGAAAGTAGTGGAAGAGCCAGTCCTGTTCAAGCCGGACGCGGCCTGCCAGCAGCTTCTCCGGCAAACCTCTGACCTGATTGAACGCGAACCACCACAGGTTCGGGCGCGCCGAACCCAGCCTGTCACCGTATCCGCCTTGGGCGGGTAGAAGCGGAAAAGTCTGCAGGCTATCGTCGGGATGCGGAAACTCCATCATCACCAGCTTGTCGGTGGCTTCCGGATAGTTCTCCGCGTAGGCGAACGCCACAGCCGAGCCGATGTCGTGTCCCGCGATCGCAACCTTGTCGTATCCAAGCGATTGCGTCAGTTCATGGATATCAGCGGCCATCGTTTTCTTGTCATAGCCGTCAACGGGTTTCGACGACGCACCCATGCCGCGCAGATCCACCACGATCACGGTGTAGTGCTCGGCGAGCGCCGGCATGATCTTGTGGAAGGTCCACCACGTTTCGGGCCAACCGGGCAGCAACACGAGCGGCTCGCCCTTGCCGCCGACCACATAATGCAGCCGTACGCCGTTCACGGTTGCATAGCCATTTCTGAATTCGGGCAGCGACTTCACCAGCGTCCCGTCCGAGACGTCAGTCTTTGCGGCCGCCTGCTTGCGCGAATGCGTTGCAACTGGCGTATCTGTTGCGGACGTCTGCGTGTAGCCTGGGGAAGCGGCCGCCATCTGCGCCGCAACGACGATGCTCACGCAGCCGGTCCTGATCATTGCTTTCAAAGCAAATTCTCCTTCGATAGAGGGGCAATTCGAAGTTCGCAGGTCATGCAGCCTGGGTGCGCAGATCGTCGGAACCCTGGTCGTTGACGATCATCGGGTGCGAAGCGCGTTCGTGAACATGCGCGGTCGGCGTACGGTCGATCATCAGACTCAGCAATTCGGGGCGGTTGTAGTGGCCGGCCGAGTCCATCAGCAGTTTCCGACGGTCGATTTGCGTGAAGTCGAGATCAACAATGACTTCGCCTTCACCCGAGCGAAGCGGCTCGGCCATCAGCATGCCGTCAGGAGAGACGATCGTGGTGAAGCAGCCGCCCGAGATCGGACCGATTCCACAACCGGTGTCCTCCATGATTTGCGCCTGCTGGTCGGCATCCAGCCACGCCGTCGCGTTGACGACGAAAGCGCCGGACTCGAGCGCATGCTGGCGGATATTGATTTCCATCCGCTGGGCGAAGCCCTCACCAAAGGCCGAGCCCGGGTACATCGCCGAGTGGATCTGCTCGCCGTCGGCGATCATCGCGTAGCGGGCGAGCGGGTTATTGTGCTCGAAGCATGCGAGCTGGCCGATGCGGCCGACTGCGCTGTCAACTGCACGCAAGCCCGAGCCATCTCCCTGGCCCCAGATCATGCGTTCGAAATGCGTCGGCGTGATCTTGCGGCGGCGCTGGATCAGCGTACCGTCAGCATCGAAGAGCAATTGTGTGTTGTACAGCGTGCCGCCATCGCGCTCGTTGACGCCAATGGACACGACCATGCCGGCCTTTCGCGCGGCTTCGCCGATCGCGTCGGTAGCAGCGGACGGCACAGTCACAGCCTGTTCGAGCAGGCGCAGATGTTCGGTGCCCGACAGAAGCTCGATGCCCGTCTGGACGGCCGCAAAGTAAGGGTAATAAGGCACGACCGTTTCGGGGAAGGTGGCGAACTGCACGCCTTTCTGGCCGAGTTCGTGGATCTTCTGCACGACCTTGGCGACGGTTGCTTCACGGCTATAGAGCACCGGGCTGAACTGGACGGCGGCGGCTTTGACGACTTTCATGACAAACTCCTTGACGAGGGGGGAGGGGTACCAGGCGTCGGTCAATCTTGCATATGCAACATCGACCGAAAAATTTCAGACCATGCGCAGCGGCAATTTGCGCGCGATATTCATGAGTTCATGGGCGCAGCCTTCGCCAAGGAGGCGCGTCGCGTGGCTCTGTGCAGCCGACCAAGCGCTCGCGGCGGTTTTGAGCAGCGCCTTGCCTTCATGCGTGAGCGAGAGAGGGCGGCTTCGACCATCGCTTGCCGGGACGCCCTCGGCGACCCAGCCCTGCGCGATCAGCGGCTGCAGATTCCTTGTCAGCGTCGAGCGCTCGTGATGATTCCGTCGGCCCAGATCTGAGCGGCTGATAGGCCCGAACTCCGCGATCAGCACGAGCAATGAGAACTGCGGCGCCACGATGCCGAACGGACGCAACGCATCGTCATAAACGGAGGTCAAGACGCGGGAGATCTGCCGGGCGCGCGTCAGCAGACAATTGCGCGCGATCTGGCTGCTCAGCGGTTCATCCGCGGTGCGGTCCAGTTCAACGGTTCCGTTCGACTCGTGTTGCATATGCACTACCTCGGTAAGCCCAGTTTTTTGCGTTGCGGTGTTTTGCTCGCGATGGGCGTATTTGAGCGGATGAACGTATCCCGCTTGTGTCCGAAAGTCGCTTGTGTGTAAGCGTGCGTATCCCTATCTGGTGTAGATACGTTGAGATACAAAAGGGCAGTGCGGGGAAAGAGGGAGGGAAATGACGAGGGCTGCGGCGTGATGATCTCGCGAGGCCTCAGCCGCCGTTGCGGCCTGACTCGGTTTCTATATTCTCCGCCGCGGCACGCGAGAACCGCATTTGATATTCACTCGGCGACAACCCGGTCTTGCGCTTGAACAATTGCCGAAAAGTGCTGATATCGCCATAACCGACCCGCTGACTCACCGCCTCAAGCCCAATTGGCCGCGTTTCCAGCAACCTTTTCGCGACCTCGATGCGCAGATTCTGCAGATACGCCAACGGTGCGAGCCCGACGGCTTCCTTGAAACGGCGATTGAGCGTGCGTTCGCTGACAGCAAGCGACGCCGCCAGATCGCTCAACCGGAATCCCTGCTGCAACGTAGCCTCCATCTGCTGTTGGGCGCGCGCGACGAGCGTGTCCGTATGCCCATGTTCGTCGAGAAGCGTTGCAAAGGAAGCCTGCGAAGTCCGGTTCATGTCGATCAACAGCGCCTTCGCGGTCATCGTGGCGAGTTCTTCGCCGGCGAATGTTTCGACGAGCCGCACCGCGAGATTCAGATACGACGTCACGGAACCGCCCGAGATGATGCCGTCTTGCGCGATCAACAGTTCCTGTGCGCGAACTTCGACACGCGGATAGCGGCGCGCGAAGTCCGCGGCTCTCGCCCAGTGCGTCGTTGCGGCGCGGCCATCCAGCAGGCCCGCCTCGGCGAGCAGGTAGTTGGCCGTGCAATAAGCCGCCAGCACGGCACCTGCCTTGCGTTGACGCCGCAGTGCGGAAGACAGCGCGTTCAACTGCTCGCGGCGCCCGATGAACTCGTCGATGTTCGAGAAAAACGGTGCCGTCAGCAGAACGGCGTCCGCCCGTTTGCGCGGGTCGATCTTGCCGTCGACGTGAATGGTCTGGCCCGACGCAGCCGTGACGGGTTGTCCGTCGAGAGATTCCACGCGCCATGCAAACACCGGCGCGAATGTCGTGCCGGGTGCAGCCTTGCGCGCATGGAACTGATTGGCCGCGTTGAAGACGTCAACAGGGCCCGCGACGCCGGACGCGAGGATTCCGTCATAGACCCAGATGCGGACGATGGCCATTGCGTGTCTGAAATTCCCTGAATAATGGCGATGCTGCCACTTCCGGCCGCGCGAGTAAACCCCGATCATGGCCACATCCAATGACCTGAAAGCAGGAGCAGCACCATGCCAATGATCGATGCACTGTGGCCCGAAGACGCCTTGACGCCCGAGGCCGAAGCGCGCCTCGTCAAGGAACTGACCGACATCCTCATCAAGGCGGAAGGGTACGATCCCGCCAATCCGATCGCACAGCGTGTCACCGTGTTCCATCTTCATCGGCCTGCTGCGATCTACATCGGCGGCGAACGCACGAACACAATACGCTACCGGATCATTCCGTCTGCACCCGAAGGGCAATACACCGACGAATCGCGTCGCTCGCTCGTCAGAAACGTCACGGAAGCGGTGGCGCGCGCGGAGAACCGGCCGTTCGATGACGTCGCGCCGCGTGTCTGGGTCTTCCCGACCGAGATTCCGGATGGCGCCTGGGGGACGCGCGGCGCGATCTGGATGCTGCCCGATATTCATGCGCTGCTGGCGGGCGAGTCTGAGCGCGGCGCGGGCGTTGGACGCCTCGCGCGACGCCGCCTCGAAAAGGCGCGCGTCACGCTCGAAGCAGCGCTCGATGCCGCTAGCGCAGGCATGACGAGCAAACCGTAACTGGAGCCCCAGCATGAAATTCAACGACACAGCCCCCGTGCTGACGCCCGCAGGCGGTCCGCCGCTCTGGCTGGCGAGGCTCGCCGAAAGCGCGACGCTCGAAGCCACCGTCCTGAAGCGTCCGATCGAGGGACGAGCCGATATTCTCTCCGTGATCAAACACGCGATTTCGCTCTACGAATTCCAGCATCACAGCTACAAGGGCGAGATCGGCAACGGTTTGTACATGGAATCCTATCGGTCGCAGATCGAGGGCGTGCCGATCGAAACGGTGGTCGTCGCGCATCTGAACGAACAGGGCGAGACGGATTCCGTGGTCATCAATCATCGCCCGCTCAACGCAGCGCTGCTGTTCTCGAAACGGATGTGGGAACGCGTCGATGAGCGCTTCCGCGATTGCTATCTGACGGGACCAGAAGCCGCAGCGCTGGATACGGCATCGGGTGTGGCCTCGCGCGAGCCTCCTTGTATTGAAGAGTTGCCGTAACTTTCACACGCGTGGGCTTGCTGCCACCGCCGATCTTGCCCAACTGGCCGGAATCTCCGCCGACATGTCGGTGCTGGACGTTGCATGAAACGCCTTCTTCTTAATTTGACAACAGCCTTTGTGCTGGTCGCTTCTGCTGGAGTTTCCATGGCGCAAACCACTCCGATGCCAACCACGCCAACCACGAAGATATTGGCGATTGGCACCTTTCCACCGGGCACGGACATGCAACTTGTCCAACGCATTCTTCCGACCGAAGTTCGCGATACGGCGCAACTCTACCTCGAGGGCAAGATTGACCAGTGGTATTCACTGCAGGACCGGGCTGGGGTGGCGTTCATCCTGAACGTTACGGACGTCAGTCAAGCGCATGAAATGCTTGAGGCACTTCCCTTGGGGAAAGCGCACTTAATGACATTCTCGCTGCTCCCAATCGGCCCACTGAAGCCGTTGAGTAAGCTTTTGAATCCGCCGTCTCCCCAGTAGAAAGCGCTAGAGCGTACTGGGCCTGCGTTTCAACTGACTCGTCGAATACTCAGCGGACGTCCGTTCTGCACTCGATTGCGGACGGTTCTCGTGCGAAAGACGAGGGGCCGATCCGGGTCGATGAGTGTGAGTTCGCCGATGCAGGAAGCTGCCTTCTGCCATGACACTCATGGTTGTTCATCGAGGCGGAGTAACGCGGGTGACAGGAAGCAGCCCATGACCGCGGACAGGATAATGAAAATCGAGGCCGCATCGACGAGCAGTCCGAAGCGCACGAAAATAAAGAAGCAGCACAGAAGATTCAGCAGATGCAGGCCTATACCCAGAGCGGCGACGCCCTTGGGTACGGCTCTGATGAGCGCCGCGAACCGGGATCGGGGGCGAGGCACATACCAGATGATCAGCAGCCCGAACGTCATGATGAAGGCGCATTCTGCCCATTTCAGCCAGGTGGGGCGGCGCAGAAACCGTCCCTCGACAATCGTCTCGATGACCTGCGCCTGAATCTCGATACCCGGCACCAGTTCCCCCAGCGCCGTCGTGCGCATGTCAGTCACGCCGGCACCGGTCAGTCCGACCAGCACCAGTTTGTCCCGGATCCGTTCCGGATCGACTAATCCCTGCATGACGTCGCGTGCCGACACGTAGCGGCTCAGCGTCGACCGAATAGACGCGAAATGCAACCAGATGTCCCCTCCGGGCTGCGTGGGCACCAGCACATCGGCGACGCCCACCGCTTCTACGCCCGATGTATCCGCAAAGACGTCAATCGCCGATGAATCCGTGGCGAGGCGGAGCATTTCCATCGGCAGACCGGGGACTAGTTTCTCCCTCAACCCCGTGACGAGCGGAATATGCCGGACTACGCCTTGTTCGAGCGCTACGCTCAGCATCGCCTGTCCGTGGGCCGCAGCCTGCAGTTCCGGCAGGCTGCCGAGAACATAATTGAAACGCTGCACGTAGCCCAGCGGGTCGGTGCCATGAACGCGGATCGGCGCGCTTCGCAGATCGGTGCGGGTGCCGAAGGCAGCATGATCGAGCGCCGCGGCACCCAGTATGGTCGGCGCTGCGCGCAACGATCTCGCGAGAATGGCTTCGTGACTGGGCAGGGTCCGCAAGCCGGCGGCCAGCGCCGCAGCCGTTTCTGGCAGATTGCCAGCCACCTTGTCGGGAGAAGTCTGATCGGGCTCCGGCATGTAAATGTCGAGACCGATCGCCAGCGGTTTCAGTGCCGCGATGGCATCGATCAGGCTCGCGAGTCGATTGCGCGGCCAGGGCCATTGACCGGCGGTTGCGAGCGTCTCCTCATCAATCTCGACAATGGTCACCGGCTGAGCCGTCGGAATCCGTGGGTAGTGACGTTGATACTGGTCGAACAGAATTTGCCGGGCTGTTTTAAAGGAGTCGGGAAGCGTCTCATCGAGCGTGTCTACGAAAGCTGGACGTGCTATGTCGCTCGGCCATTCGCTGCACAGGTTGAGCAGGCTCAGGCCGAACAACACCACCAGTGCCACCGGACGCCCCTGGGCGACCTTCAGCAGATTCCTGATCCGGGCGTGCCATGGGTCGAAATAACGTTTCATCGGCGGAAAGGCCATTCAGCGCCGATGACTGGCGCGGATCATTGGATTGTGATGACTGCGCGCCGGTTCATGCGATTGGGAACACCATCTGCCGTGGGCACCAGTGGCTCGCGCTTGCCCCGGGCCGCGGTCTCTATTTGCCGGGCAGGAATGCCTTGCTTGATCAGGAACGCTGCAACCGTCTTCGCCCGCTGCATGGAGAGTTGGTCATTGAATTCCTGAGAGCCCGCCAGATCAGTATGACCGACCACCACGAGCTGCGGCGCGGGCCACGTCGCCAGGACGGCTTTGAGCTGTTTAACCGTGGCCGACGACTCAGGGGCCAATTCGGTGGCGGAATCAAAGAGAAAAAAGATCGTGAATGCCATGGGGCGAGGCGGCCGGGCCGCAAGTAGCTCGCCATATCGTGTCTCCACAGTGGATTGGCTATCCATCGTTTTTTCGATGGCGCCGCCCTTGGTGACGTCGACCCCGGCGTAGGCCTTGTCTATTTTCTGCTCTCCTGTGGCGCTGTGGACAATGACCGCTCCGACTTTGCCATCGGGATCCGGCAATAGAATGATTTTGTCCGGCGTGCTGCACCCGGCGAGGAACGGCAGCAGGGTGCATGCCGCGGCAAAGGCTAGCCCGTGATGTCGAATTGCAGCCTTCAACGTGCCTCTCCCTTTTATTTATCGCCGACTTCGATGATGAATTCGGTGCCGCGCACGCCCAGCGTGGTAGTCGGCGTGCTGAAGCGGACCGCATCCGGATTCGCCTTCGCCAACTTCCCGGAAATCACGGCCAGGGAACCGCGTTTGATGGAGGCGTCGAGCACTCCGTCATGGGTCGTGGTGTTGAACGCGAATTTGTTGAGCTCAAGGATGGTATTGGCGCCGGCAGAGAGTTGGGTGGCGTCACGCAGCGTGATACCGACGGAAGATTCCGGGCCCGTCACTATGCGATCGCTGCCGTAAACCTCGCTGCCGATGGCCGCACCCGAACTCCCTCCAGCCCGTTCGATCTGCACCGTGCCCTTAAGGGTCTTCACGACGCCGGCAGCATCGGCGGCAAGTACATTCGCAACAGCCATGCACCCGCAGGCAAGAATCAAGGCATATTTGATGGCTCGAAGACGCATCGGTGGCACCTGATTGCGTGAAGTTGCTTTCCGCGGTGTAGCGCGGGGCCCCAATGTCGACCTGGTGTCGTGAGCGATCATTCCCCCATTGCTCGTAGAGCTGGGGCTTGTGAAGGACATGCAGAAATACGGCTCTCGGATGTCCGGCGGAGATCTGTGTGCTGCACCGAACAGAGTATGGGTTCGATTCGGATGACTCTGTGCGCTTCCGCGCATATCGTCAGACACTTTTTTGGCAGCCGGCTGGAGGATGGCGCAGGAAAGAGGCTGCGCATCGACAGCCATGCCACGTGAACTCAGCGCAGACTTCTAACCTGGCTCGGCGTGACATCTCCGGTAAATCGATTGCCGAAATGGGTTCTCGTGTAGTTGACGACAGCAGCGACCTGATCGTCATCCATTTCGTCGCCAAAGGATGGCATCGCCTTCCGGCCGTGCAGTACGTTGAGGATGACGTAGGGTGCTGCTTCGACTGCCGGGTTGTCAGCAAGGGCCGGGTAGTGACCCGCGCCCTGGGCGCCTTTTCCATCCGGCATATGGCATCCCGCGCAGGTAGCGTTGTAAAGCGCTTCACCGTTTTCTTCGGTGAAGCGGTAGTCCGGCGAAATCGTGAAGGTGCGTGGTGCGTCCTGTGCCACGGCCGGAGCCGACACCGTCGCGGCTCCCATCAGCAAGGAAATCAGCATCGCGCTGAGGATCAGCGTCGGGCTATCCATTGACGATTCTCCGATGCAACCGGGTGATCGCATCCAGCGACGACAGCACGGCGCCTTCCTGCCATGCCGGGATATGGGAAGCGTGCTCTCCGGCAAGGACGATCCGTCCGTCGATCTGACAGAGATTCGCGTAATGCGCTTCTCTCAACGCATCAGTCCATGCGGCGAAGCAGCCATTCGTGAACGGCGATCGGCTCCAGCTCATCGCGAAGCCGTTCTGGTACTCGCGCGCGTACTGCGGATGAATCTGGCTGCCCTGGCTCAATGCCACCGCGATCCGTTCGGCAGGGGGCAGCGCACCCATCTCATAGCTGGCGGGCCCCCACATGTAGGCGCCGAGCAGCACCGCAGGACCGGTCGATCCGTAACCTGTTGCCGGATAGCCGATCGTCGAGATCGGCAGGTCGGTATGCGTGATGCCGCCGTAGATCTGCTCGTCTTCTTCCCAGAATCGCCGGCCGAATTGCAACCCGATTTTCACCGATGTCTCGTAGGGCACCGCATCGATCGCGGCGCGCATGGCCGGGCCGACCGCAGTGTCGATCTGACTCAGAATCGAGAGCGGGATGGTGCACACCAGCCAATCCGCGCGCGCGTTCCGTTCGGTCCGGGTGGTCGTGTCGGTATAGCGCACAGTGACGCCGTGCTCGTCCTGCAAGATGGCCGTGACTCTTGCGTTGAACACTACAGCGCTCGCGACCTGCGAATAAAGCGCATGGGCAATCCTGTCCATGCCGCCGACGGGCTGGAAAATGGCACTCTGGTAGTCCAGTTCGTTTCCAGACGAGAGCCATTGCCACAAACGCGATGCAAGCAAGGGGTCGCGTGGGAGCAGATTCGACGGCACCGCCTCGGGCATCAGCCCGCCGCCATCCGCGGTCGCGAATCCGCGGCGTTCACTGCTTCGCCGGCCCGCCTGGTAGCTCCCATCCCGATCGAGCACGCCCCATTGGCGCAGGGATTCGAGTAGCAGATGCGCATCTTCGACTGACAACGCATCATCGAGCGCGTCCTTGCGGATTGCTTTGGAAAGCAGCTCGGCGATATAGCCTTGATAGTCGGTCTGCACCGCCCGGAATCGTTGCGGCTTGCCATCGAAAGCCTCCGTAGAATGCAGGTATGCGTTGTAATTGACCTGGATGAACGGCTCGAGCGACACCTTCAGACGTTTTGCATAATCGAGTACGCCCTGGTGGTGATACGGAATGCGCCACGGCCCTGGGTTCAGATAAAGCCCGTCGGCGAAATCGCAGGACTGGGTGGCACCGCCGAGTTCGGTATAACGATCACCGCCCCTGACAGTCCAGGCCCGACCACCTGCGCGGTTGTTGTATTCGAGCACCTGCACGTGGTAGCCCGCGTTCCTCAACTCAAAGGCCGCGACGAGGCCAGCCATGCCCGCACCGAGCACGAGAATTCGCGTTCCTTTGGGTGCGCCGTCGAGTCTGATCGGTCCGGCGTAGGTCGAGGTAGCGGCGAACCCAAGCGTGCCCATGCCTTGCATCATGGCGGCCGCGCCGAGGTTCTTGCCGATCAGCGTCAGCAGGTGCCGGCGGCTCATCGCATTGGCGGTCATTCTCGACATAAGGACGTTGTGCCCCGACTGGAGAGAAACGATGGCGAACGAAATCGGATGGCATCCCAGATTGCAAAGGCCCGAGTCATCTGGATTTGTATGCCTGGGGATTGCGTTTGGGTGTATTGCAACGGACTAGTTCATTTTATGCGAGTCCCCTGTCGGGCGTTGTGAATCGAAAACCAGACTCCGAAAACGCCAAGGACCGGAGGCGACCCTCAACGGCCCTTCGAGTCCGTCCGAAGTCAACGGCGGCCTCCAATTGACAGCGGCCGTGCGCCTAGGCACGCCGAACGACGAGTCATCGGGTTCCCTTACCCTCATTCACACAAAGGGTTGGCCCTGACCCACTAGTCGAAGGTCCGGCGGAAAGGACTCTCCAGCGGTTCTAGACGCGCTTGAAGTGCGCATCCGACGAGGAAAAGTCTACAATTCAATTGCCGAACGTCGTGGCCGCTGGTCATCAACGTCGGGGTGCTCATATTTCGCCGCACTTTGATTGACCAGCGACCTTTTCGAGTCTCTCCCACCCAGTTTTGCTACCCACCTGAAGGAGAAGAGATGAAATCCATGAAGACCTACGTTGCCACAGCGATCGCCGTCAGCGCCATTGTTGCGATCGTGCCCGTTGTTAATGCACAAGAGACGGCTGCGGCAACCTCAGCAACAGCTCCCTCTCGTTCGTCGATTAGAGCAGCAAATAGGGAGTTGGCGAAGCGAGTTCAGACGGCGCTGTACAAGCAAAAGGGCTTGGAGACGCCTGATCTTCACGCCATCGCTCGTAGCGGCAAGATTACGCTTGTAGGAATGGTTCCAGATCAGGCGCAGATAGATCTCGCAGGGAAAGTTGCTGAGAGTGTTCCTGGAGTTACGTCGGTCAAGAACAATTTGACAGTGGAAGAAGAAGGACATTAATGTTTGAGTCCAACCGCATCCTTTGACTGCACTGGCGCGCCTTGAGAACAAGAATGTTATGTTCTCAACGGCGACGCCTTTGCCGGGGAAAGCACTTGCATGGCTGAGTGAAGGCCGTGCTCTGCTCGATATTGGCCCGGTGTCGCTTCACCCTTCCCGAGTCGTCACCAAGCCAACACAGCGCGATCTGAAGGTCGAGTTTTTCGATCGGCCCGCTTGACGTGGGCTTTCACACACCCTTATACGGACACCGCCCGCGGGAATTTCCGCCGGCTCCATACTCTCGCGGGCGCCGCTCAAGCCACTTTCGGGCACGTCCGCGAAACGTCCATTGCGCGACCGACATTCTGCTGTAAGCGTCCGTCGCCATCATACCCAGCGGTCACTTATTGCTTGCCCGAAGCGAGCTGCTGGTTGCGCTCAGCGAGAAACTTGATCAAACCATCAACGCCGCTTTCCTGGATCTTGTCACTGAACTGCTGCCGAAATGTCTGGATTAGCCAGACGCCGAGTACATTCAGGTCATACAACCGCCAGCCCTGCGGCGTGCGGTACAGCCGGTAATCGATCTCTGCTGGTTCACCGTTCCTGGTTGCAATCGTGCGCACCACCACGTCCGTATCGGTTGGAGCGATGTGTATCGGCGGGTAGTCGATCCGCTGGTCTGGACGGAGCTGACCGATAGCACCCGAATATGTGTGAATCAGGAGCATCTTGAACTGTTCGACGAGTTGCTGCTGCTGCGCGGGCGTAGTCGTCCGCCAGTAACGGCCCATCGCCAGTGACGTGGTGCGGCGAAAATCGGTGTAGGGAAGAATGTCCCGGTTTACGATATCCATGATGCGGGGAATATCGTCTGGCGCGATCGCTCGGGCGCGCACCTCGTCGAGTACCTGTTGCGTCGCGGTCTTGATCAGAAGCTGAGGCTCCGATTGGTCGACTTGCGCATACGCCGCGCCGCCGAACGAGAACAACGCAGCGCAAAGAGTCAGTAGAGAAAGTGTCTTCATGTGCAGAGTCCTGGCTGGATGCGTTGGCTTGCTGCTACGCAAGTATCCTCCATCTACGCCCGAACGCGTCGCGGCAGCACTCGTCGCTGTTTCAAGTCCGAAACTGGTCCAGAGTGTGTGGAAACTCCATTTCTACCGCTAAGCGGGCGATTGCCGGTCAGGTCGATCGAGTTTGATACGGCGAGTTTGCATTAATCGAACATCGCGCCATCTGCTAATCTGTGACACATTCAATCGGACATGTGCACGAAATGTGGAATGCGGTCAGCAACTTCGGCGACGCTGCCGTTACTCTTCCGCTGGCACTGGCCTGCGCAATTTGGATCGCCTCATCGAATCGACACGCGGCAGCCTGCTGGCCGTTTCTTCTGTCTGCGGGGATGGCGATCGTCGGAGCAACGAAGATCCTGTACGCCGGCTGCGGCATTGAGACTAGCGAAATAGGATTCCGCGTTGTTTAGCGGGCGCACAATGCTCTCGTCAGCGGTATGGGCGACTTACATCGCGTTGTTTCTCCGCCGTACCGGGCACGTCTCCATCGGCATAGCTCTGGGTCTCGCGAGTGGCGCTCTCATTGGTGCTGCTCGCGTGTTTGAAGAAGCGCACACTGTTGCTGCTGCCTCACTTCTGCTGGTGTCTGGGATCCCCTACGGACACCACGCGCCCTTTCAATCTTTGATCGAACGGTACTCACCCGGCGTCTGCGCGCGCTTCCTATGGCCCTCTGCACAGCGCTTTTCCAAGTACTGGTTCATTTGATCGTCGGCAGCGCGGCGAGCAACTGCGCGATAGCTGTCTACTGGCGCCTCGGCCGCCGATCTCCAGCCGTAGCCGAGATCTATCTTGCCTGCCTAGCTCGTCTCCTCGGCGGATAACGCCACAACATTGGCGATCAACATTCTGCGTCGAAACATAAACTCTACAAATCCAGATTAAATTCCGTTCGTACTGCCGGACGGTACACAGGACGCAGATTCGCATGGTAATCGCTCTTTCGGTTCTCTCGAGACTTTGTTTTGTCTGGATCATTGTTTATCTGATTTTCAGTTTCCATTCCTCCATATCGGTCGGTACGCGACATAGCCAGCGACTCGTCTTTCTTGAGTTTCAGCCGTATCGTGCGCGTGACACAAGGGAGATCGCCAAGGCCAGCTTGTTGCAACGAATGGCGCTATGCGCGGCCTTGGCATTGCCTTTGGGTATCGCGACATTCGTCGTCGGTGTGGTGATCTCATAGAGATTTATGACGGTGGAATCAGTCAGGCCAGCTAGGGAACAGTCAGGCGACGATTTATTTTCCGACTATTAAAGGCGCGAGAAGTGTCCTCGCGAAGGGATCGCGCGATCGGACTTCCCGGGCGGCTATGAGGGGCGGATGCAGAACGCTTTAAGCATGGCGGATCGGCTTTGGCCATTACAGGTGCAGAGCGTGGCATGACCGGGCCACGGAATTCGTACAAATGGCGGTGGCGAAATGACTTCAACAGCATCGTGACCAAGGGTCGATCGTGCCCTAATTATAGAAAATCCACGTCCGGGCTTCAAACGACGGTTCTAGGATGCGATGGGGTGATGCGTGCGGTGCGCTGTCGACACTACGGCTCGGTAAAAGGTCGAGGGTGTCGAACAATGACGATTGACTGTCGCGCAAACCAGCGCGACGCATCACTGCCCCCTTTCTTGCTTCTGACATTTCTTGACAATTTTGTCGAGTGCTTTCGCGTAGACTCGGCCGTCGAAGTGCATTCGCCCATACAGGCATTGCCTATCAATTCGCCGACCTGCTCACCACCGACCACTCTCGTCGCTGCACTCCGCAAGCGCACCTGTTCACATGAGAATCGCCATCCTAGAATCAGATGCCACGGCACTTGACTGTGCGCTCGAAATCCTGTCATCCGCTGGGCATCTCTGTTTTGGCGCGCTATGCGACAAAACATTGCACGGGCTGCTCAACCAGGTGCCGGTCGATCTGGTGATGCTCGATTGGGTGGCGCCGGATGCGCTCCGATACGATACATTGCGCTGTCTGTGCAGATATGGATCCGTGATCCCGGTTGTCCTGTGCGTGACGTCGCGCACGTCGCACCAAGTGATCGCCGCGGGGCTGAAGAGTGGCGCAAACATCTGCCTCGAGAAGCCGCTCGGCAGCGCGCAGTCGCTTGCGCACATTCACGCTTTTGGGGCGTCGTAGCGATCCTTCTTCCAAAGTCTTTTCAACCAGGCCCATGTCTCAGGATCGCGCGAGCAAGCTGTAGTCGATCGAATCGGGGCACGGCTGATTTTCAATTGCGTCAGCGCGGTAGCAGTGCTCGCCGACTTGACCGATCTTCGGGGCCCGGTGCGAGGTCTGCCGCACGTGGCGGTGCATTTCATTCGGGCGCCAACGGCAGCTTGTGTCATGGCCGCATATCAATACCAGCCTGACCCATCGTATCGGTTGGGCACGCTCGCTCGTCTCGGCTAAAGCACGCAGGGTTTCTGAGCACTACCCCGATCACCCCACGTCACCACGACGAGAGCGCATAGATCAGCAGCGAAGTATTGCCGACGAAAGCGCCGGACAGGGTCAATGTAGTGTTCAAACGACCCCCCAAGGGCCCAGGATTACCCACAAGTTTAGCGAACTAGATCAGGAACGAAGAACACACCGCAATTGCGTCGGCCTCGTATATCTCCTGCAACCGCTCAACGAACACGCCGGTCACAGCGAGCATGATGCGCGACGCCCTATGCGTCATGTGGATACCCCGTCGTAACTTGCCTGCCGCAGACTTCGTTGCATTGCGCGCCACCGATCGCAGCTAACGATCCAATCGGTTCAACATTATCTGTCTAAGTGAAGCGCTCCCGGCTCGCATTTTCGCGCTGGAGCAACGGCGCGTACTCGTGCAAATCCCGTGGTGCGATGTCGAAGGCGCGACGGAATGCACGCGTAAAGCTCGACGCTCCATTGAAACCCAAGCCCGCAGCAATGTCCTGTACCTCCATATGCGGAAAGCGCACCAGTTCATCGGCCGCCATTCGCAGCCTGCGGTTCCGGATATAAGCGGCCAGGCCACCTTCATGCTCAAAGATGCGATACACGCTGGCGCGCGAGAGATGCAGCGATGCCAACACGCTGTCAGGCGACAAATCCGGATCGTGCAGATGAGTCTCGACATACCGCCGCACTTGTCCATAGACTGCGGCACGTACCGCCGCGCGGCTGTTGCCGGAGAGACCCGCTTGACGGCTGAAAGCGGCGACGAGTAGTTCTACCGCAGTGAGAAAGGAGTGGTGCGCTTCCTCCTTGCTCAGTCCGACGATTTGCCGCTTGAGCGCCACCAGATGCTCAATGAGTAGGCGCGTCAAAGGCGTGGTGGCGTGGACCCAACGGCCATGTAGCGAGGCGGCATCGGGGAACGATTTTTCCACCAGCGCGCGCGGCACAAAAAGGAGCAGTAGCCGACCATGAAAGCTCCGGATTGTGCACGGCTGATCCATGTCCAGCGCGAGGATACTTGGCACTTGCGGTATATGCGGCGCATCGAGTTGTGGCTTGCCGCCCACGAACTGCGACGGTGGCCCTTCAAGGAACACGCTGAAGGTGATGTCGCGAATGCTCTCGGTCGAAACTCGACCCAACGATCGCACGGCCAGGTTCGGCGCGGTGCGGAAGTCGAAGAGGCTCAGATTGTCGATCGTGTAACGGGACAGCGATGAATCGAACGTGTCCTCAGCCTGCTTTGACGAAGGCTGGATGTCGTAGACGGAACTCATACGCTCCTGCCAGGCCAGGAAGCTTTGACGGGCGTCGCCTTGAACGCTGAAATTGCTGTGCACGATGCCCGGAGCAAGCGTTGGCGGCTCCGGCGGCAACAACAAGCGGCTTAGCGGTATTGCTGTGTGTTGCGGGTCGTCGTTCAATGCAGGGCTCGGTGTTGATTTTCGTCCAGTATTGATCCGCCCCGTGCGGCTGAACTTTATTTTGAGCCACTAGCCCGCTCGGAACGCGCTAGTGTTTGTTGCCAAGCATACCAGTACTTACTTTGCCGTACAGCACAGCGAACGACTCACTGGCACATCGATCATTTCAGTACTCGGAAACCACACACGCTCTTGGGCAGACCGACTACTGGTGGCCGCATCACATTTCCGCTCCGGCTTGTTGGAATGATCGCTTGCGAGGAAGGCCCGCCTCCGTGCGCGACTCGCGAGTAGTACTTTTATGCACTTCGATGATGACGACCATACGTGCGCTGGGAATTTACAGATATTTAATATGAATATGCTAATCGACTATTTTTGTGCGATGTCTTTTGAAATGCTTTTTCATTAAAACCGGTAATTTCTCATGGCGGAATGTTGGGCCTCGTGTGGCGGCTAATGAATTGATCGTGGCCGCCAATATGTTGTTCGATTCGGCCAGAAAAATACGTCGCAAACCATCCTTATGTACGATCAGACTCAACAATTAATCCGGCTCAAAGCAAGCTGGAACAGGCAACTAATTTCCGGGGAAAATCAGATGGAGTGTCCTTCAGTCCTTTGCCGCACCAGCGCAATGCCGCCCCACGTTTCGCCTGAGGCTGGCATCGTGAGGCGTATTGGCATAGTTCTGTTTGGCGGCTTTGCCCTTCCGGAGGCTGCAGCGGTCGTGGAGGTATTCCAGTCGGTGAATGCGCTCACTGAGGGCGAACGGCGCGACGGAATGCGTTACGACGTTAGCCTGTTGTCGGTGGCGGGAGGCAGGATCGTCAGTTCTTCATCAGTATTCGTCTGGACCGAAGGCATCGAGGCGCGGCGCGACGCAGAGCGCTTTCACGCTTTGTTCATTGCTGGCGGCGTAGGGGTGAACGATGCGCTACACGATGAACGCCTGATTGCCTGGCTGCGTCGGACGCATCCGCGCAGCGACTTGGTATTCCCGATCGGCGAAGGCCAATCGCTGCTAGACGTCGCCGGATTCGGGCAGGCCACCGGTGTTAGGCGCTACGGCAAACACGCTTGCGAAATGATGCAGATCGGCGCCGCCAATGGACCTTCGAGCGTCGCCGCAGGCCCGTTGCAAACAGCCATCGCAGTGGTCGAGGAGGATTTCGGTAGCGAAATTGCACGTCAGATCGCTGACTGGGTCGCACCATCTCCGGATACCCGGTTTACTGCAATTGTGCGCAAGAGTGCTTCGGTAGGCGTGAGCGAGAATATCAAGGCGTCGGCAAAATGGCTGGAGGCGAACGGTCACCGTTCGATCTCGATTGACGCCGCCGCGCAGATCGCCGGCATGAGCGAGCGCAATTTCCTCAGGCGTTTCAAGATCGAAATGGGTGTGACGCCGTCTGACTATTTGCTGTACGTGCGGCTTGATATGAGCTGTCGCCTGCTTGTTGAAACCGCCCTGCCAGTCGACAAGGTGGCGCGTCATTGTGGCATTGGATGTGGCGGTCGGCTCGCGAAACTCTTCCGCAAGCATCTTGCGACGACACCTACCGAGTATCGCGCGAGCAAGCGGGCTTGAGTGGCCAATAGCGGTGGGTGTATTTCGGACATTGTTCGCCTCGCTAATTACCATCGGGTTGGAAGGCGGTCGAATCGTTAATCGTCAAAGCGTAGCTATTCTTTCTCGCTATTTAATTGCTATTTATTGCTGGTAGTTTTAGGTATTCGAATTGCCGATATCACGCCTGGTCACATTGCTGCATGGAGATTAATCCATCGCAATCTGCTTCCTCTTCGATCGATGGTTTTTTGAACAATGGCCAACTGAGGCCTTATGCTTCCGCCCAGTCGTTTCGGTACCTGGGTGGGCGACAACGAGCCGTTTGAATCGCAGCGGTCGTCACCGAACTACTGATGGCAGCCTAAAGCGCCGCCCTTCGCGCACTTTGCACCCTTCGCGCACTTTGCCTCTGCGCGTCGCTGCCGAGGGTGCAGGTTTTCCGCGGCTATCGATGTGGGGCAGAGGTGGCCCGACCATGGATCGGCCATAGCAATCACATTCGGAGTCTTTTATGCTAAAAGTTACAAAAGCAGTGTTTCCGGTAGCTGGTCTTGGCACCCGATTTCTCCCTGCTACGAAGGCTAGCCCAAAGGAAATGCTGCCGATCGTCGATAAACCGCTGATTCAATATGCGGTGGAGGAGGCCATGGCCGCAGGCATCACCGAAATGATCTTCGTCACGGGCCGCAGCAAGCGTGCCATCGAAGACCATTTCGATAAGTCGTATGAAGTCGAGGTGGAACTGGAAGCGCGCGGTAAGAACAAGCTGCTGGAGTTGGTGCGCAGCATCAAACCGAGTCATGTTGACTGTTTTTACGTGCGTCAGTCGGAGGCGCTCGGCCTCGGGCACGCTGTGCTGTGCGCTGAGAAGCTGGTGGGTGATAACCCGTTCGCCGTAATTCTCGCGGACGACTTGCTATACGGCACCCCCCCTGTCATGACGCAGATGATCGAGGTGTTCGATCATTATCATAGCTCGGTGATCGGTGTTGAGGAAATCTCGGCGCAGGATACCAAGTCGTACGGGATCATCGACGGCAAGGAATGGGGGGATTCAATTATCAAAATGGCGGGCATCGTTGAAAAGCCTGAGCCGAGTATGGCACCTTCGAACCTGGGTGTGGTGGGTCGATACGTGCTGAAGCCGCGAATTTTCAAACATCTTCGCGCAATCACGCCGGGCGCGGGCGGCGAACTCCAGTTGACGGATGCGATCCAGTCGCTGCTAGCCGATGAACAGGTACTTGCATACAAGTACCACGGCAAGCGCTTTGACTGCGGCAGCAAGCTCGGCTATCTGAAGGCGGCGGTGGAATTTGCACTGCGGCATCCCGAGGTACGCGTCGAGTTTCGTGCTTACCTCGAGCAGCATCTGTCTCTCCTGCCGCTGTGAGGTCGCCGCGCCTCGTGTAAAGCATATTCATATATTGCTGTGTTGCACAGCATGTGAATACTGAGCCGGATTGTCAGCGTTTGCCGTTAAAGCAATATGGTTCAGCGCGGACTTGAGGTGTTGCCCGCCACAGCTAGGCGATGCGCATTTCGCGCGATCTACAGCCAGACGCGCTATAGCCGCTCAGCAGGCTCTTCGCGAGCGCCCTGCCATCTAGCTGAATCAAAAAAACCACCAACTGCGTTGGCGAAAACGATCTCTCCGACGCCTCGAAACGCCCGCCGATGCGAGGGCGGCAGAATTCGTCAAAATATTGAAGCCAAAGAACGCGACGGTCGGCCATCTGCGATTCGTGGCATTTGCAAGAAGATCAACATCATTATCTAATTTATATAGGATGCCGAATAATGTAACGGAAGATGATCGAATAATCGTGAACTGGACATCCGCCGCTGAAGCTTCTGCCTGAATGCTGCGATCGGTCCGTGACCGCCAACGTATTATCCTATTCGGCCATCCAGCGATCTTATGCGTGCCGCTTGTGTACGATTGTCCAGACAGTCAAAACGGCTCAAATGTAGCCGTAGGAGGCCACTTATCTTCCGGGGGGGATGGCTGGATGGCAGTTTTTTTTGCCCGCAGTAGTCGTGATGCGACTCAGTCTCAGGTATTCCATGACGTTCGCTCCGTAAGACGTATAGGCATTGCACTGTTCGACGGTTTCTCGCTACCAGAGGCAGCCACGGTAGTGGAGATTTTCCAGTCAGCCAATGCGCTCTGCATGTCCTTGCGCATAGGTGGGCCTCGCTACGACGTTCATCTCGTGTCGGTCAGCGGTGGCAGGATAGCGAGTTCGTCATCGGTGTTTGTTTGGACCGACAGTATCAAATCACGTGGTCATGCCGGCGATTTTCATGCGCTCTTTATCGCCGGGGGTGCAGGCGTCCACAGCATGCTGAGTGAAGAACACCTGATTGCCTGGCTGAGCCAACTCGATTTGCGCAGCGAACGGATTTTTCCAATTTCCGAAAGACGCTTGCTACTGAACGTCGCTGAATCATCGAATACTTCCCGCAAATTTCGCCGTGGCGAAGGTGCTCATGAGGTCGCGTGGAACGGACTGAAAGTGTCTACTTCACAGCGATCAAGCACTCCGCTGCGAGCTGCACTAGCGCTGATTGAAGAGGATCTCGGCGCGGAAATCGCGCGGGAGATCTCCGGCTCTCTAAGGTTGCGCTATGACGAACAGTTTACCTCCGTTCCAAAGAAGAACGCGTTCGGAGCTGTGAGCGAAAAGATACAGTCGTCGGCACAATGGTTGGACATGAACTGCGGAAGAACGATCACGATTGAAGAAGCGGCGCAATTCGTCGCGATGAGTGAGCGGAATTTCTTGCGCCGCTTCAAGATGGAAATGGGTGTGACACCGTCCGACTACCTCTTATACGTTCGAATTGACAAGTGCTGCCACCTTCTTTCCGAAACGGACCTTCCGGTCGACAAGATCGCGCGGCGATGTGGGATCGGAAGTGGCGGACAGCTTTCGAAAGTATTTCGTAAATACCTTGGAGTAACGCCGACAGAGTACCGTGCAAGCAAACGGTCGTTTAGTTAGGTGCGTCGACAGATGCGATAAAAGACTATTCGTGGGGTACATCGGTCGACCATGAGTGGGGATTGCGATCAATAAACCTCGGCAACGCTGAAACTCGTACCCACCGCATCACGCGCGGACGTGATTGGCGCCTTGTCCAGATCCCAGGCAATCGCGATATCGGGATCGTCCCACTGCAACGTGCGTTCATGCTCGACAAAGCAGCGCTCGGTTGTCTTGCAAAGTACCTCTGCGACATCCGACAACACGAGGAAACCATGCGCAAACCCCGGCGGAATCCACAGCTGACGGCAGTTGGATGCCGATAGCCGTGCACTGGTCCAGCGCCCGAACGTGGGCGACAAGCGTCGCAAGTCAACCGCCACGTCGACCACCTCACCGTTCACGACACGCACTAGTTTCCCCTGCGGGCGCCGAATCTGATAATGCAGACCACACAGCACATTGTGGGCGGACACCACGTGACGCTCCTGCACGAATCGATAGCCGCGCGCCACATGTTCCTCGAATTCCTCTTGGTCGAAGCTGTCAAACGAAATACCCCGCTTATCTGATTGGATGCATGGTTCGATCAGCTTGACGTCGTGAATTGCCGTGTGCTTAATCTGAATTGTCATCTGTAACGCATAAGATTGGGAATTGAAATTGACTTCGACGTGATGCGAAACGATTTCAAGCCGGTTTTAGCAGCATTCGGCAAGATATCGCTCAAGAATATCTGTCTCCAGGACCATGGATGATACAAGAGTGGGCTTAGTCTATTGCGCCAAAAGATTGGTTCGAGGCGCCATCTATCACTCCAATCTCCAACTTCTTGTTATCCAATTGCGTGGCGAGTTGCCGAGAAAATCCGCTTGTGAAAGACCGCGGAAGAATGGCAACCTAAATTCGGCGGAATCCTTCAACGTTTTGGCGGATCGGATCAGACACAACGTAGGACTATGCGTCGCTGGAGGTCTGACCTTTACACGCGTTAGGGGTGCGACTGTCTGTGGGGTATACAGGGTTTATTTTGACGTTCACTCGAGGGGACGCCACACTCATTTCCGATTACGCATTGCGATATAACCTAATTTCCACACACGATGACGCACCGACTTGTTGATTTTGATCTGTATGCACAAACAGAATTGCTTGCCTATCTGGTCGCCTCACAACTAGTAATGCGTCAGAGGACAAGCCAGTGGCTAAATTTCGAGCAACTTGTCGAATATTCACATCTTTGGCTGCGGTTAAACGGTCGCAGAGCTGACTGGCTTCAGCGCGTCGGGCTTGCGTGCCGTGCGCAACGTTTAGCGGAACAGATAGAGCAAACTTCGCGAGAAAGGTACGACGCAAAGACTGTGGCACGTATGTTTTTTGATGGTCTGCGCCTGGACTTGCGATCCCCTGTCGTGACGGAGATCTTCGTCGTGTGCGCGAGTAATCTCCCGGGTCAGGTAGCCTTCCATGGTGAGCATGGCGTGACGTGAAACTGGTAGGCGGTGGTGGGGGAATAGGCGAATTGGACTGAAGTTCGCCTGGTCGTGAGTTCGTGAGCGCCTCAGGATGTCATCGGAAATTGCCTTACTTGACGGAGGTGCCATCTTACGCGCCTTCGCTTAACAAAGAGAACAACCCGTTGTGCGTAATATACCCAACCCTGTTGGCTATCCAGATTAACAATGTCCTGGTCAAATTCTTCCGACACACACACACGCGTGCAGATCTACTGACCTATCTCGTCGTGTCGCAGTTAATCAGACGTCGACTGACTGGGAAGTGGCTGACTGCGCAACACGTGGTTCAATGCACGCATCTGTGGATGTGCGTTAACGGCAGGATCGACTTGCTCCAGCGTGTGGCGCTGGGCAGTTGCGCACAGGCCCTGGCGATGCATGTAATGCAAGTGTCGAAGGTTCGATTTGACACCAAGACGTTAACAGATGCATTTGTCGATCACGTTCATCTCGACTATCAATCTCGAGCCGTCGTGGAGATGTACCACGCCTGCACGGTCCATATCACGTCGGGATCGCGCTTCTCGGACCGCCGTGCGAAGCGCGACAGGCTGTAGCCTGCGTTGTGTTGTTCTGGCCAATGCAGACCACTACAGACTATACCTGTGGCGGCGCGTTGGATCTTCTGATCGGGTGCATCTTGAGAGACTGATGGTTGTTCTGTTGGATCTTGCGGTTCTGAAGTAGCTGGGATCTTGCCGATTTAATATCGAACGCCTGCGATTGGTGGCCAGTAGTTACCAGTCCAATTTGGCGGTTGAGTACAAAATTATGTCGGAACAGCGTCGCAGTCGTCGACGAAAATACACTTCTCTCAAGCCTCCGGCAGTAATCCTCGGAATAGCCGGAAGCTTTTTTAAACCGACACCATGTGTCGGTTTTTTTTGTTTCGGGAAAATTAGGAGCTGTCGAAAATCAATGTTTACCGATTAAGAAATGTATCCGCGAGCTTATGAAATCTCTCCGCTTCGACCTTTAGTAGTTGGGTGAGCTCGGTCCGCGTTTGTTCTGGGCGTGTCGATGCACAGATGGCTTCCATCGCCAAATATCGTTCGTCGAGGAGGGCGTTTAACACTCTTGTCTAGTTTCGTTCGCGAGATGAGCCATGCGACTCACTCTGGTAAGCAGATAGGTGATCAGACGATCGGTGTACCGAAAGTATTAGCAAAAGTCTTTCGCTATCAGTCATGGCTACCCCCGTTGTATGGTTGGTAGATTTGCGTAAAAAAATCCGACTGTACTGCTGTGCAGCAAGCGGTCATCTATAGTCGATCACGCCAGATGTGCTGCTCCGGCTAGTGCCTGGATCGCCGACTCGCACCGTTCCGGAGCGGGGCATGCCAGCAGGTCACATACGTCAGCCGGCGGGGCGAAAGACGACGGATAAAGCCAAACGTTTGTCATGAAAAATGCTGCGTTGCAGGATAGGCTCAAGACGTCTCAATTGTTAGATCAAGTGGCGAAATATATGACGATCGCTCTTTCGATTCTTTCGAAATTTTGTTTCGGCTGGACGCTTGTCTATCTAATCTTCAGCTTGCTTTCTGCTTTGAAGGTCGGGAGGCGGCACTTCCAACCGGTCATCTTTCTTGAGTTTCAGCCGCATCGCGCGCGCGGCCCTTGGGAAGCTGCAAGGGCTAAGTTGATGATGCGGATGGGGCTATGCACGATCTTCATCGTGCCCGTCGGGATTGCGTCTTTTATCGTGTCAATGTTTATTTCGTAGATCTGCAATGTCAGCTTCAATCGAGGATTGCTAACAACGTCAATGAAGGCTTCCCTGGCCCGGTGTTAGCCGGACGTCCTATCCCAGGCAATAAAAACAACCACTTGAAGTTACAGACAGTCAGTCGCAATTCTCAGTGACGCTTTCGGAGCAGTAATTGTTCCGGTCGGGGGGGGCGCCTCGGATGCAGCCTTCGGTATCGGATGAAATCATGTCGGTTGTGGCGGCAATAGACCGGAAAATTGGGTGGGGTCAGCCAAATCGATGGCGCATTTTGCCACGGTAGTTTGCTCATATTTTTCCGACCCAGTGCACCTCATTGACCTGAAGAGCTGACGCGAATTGGTTTGATAGCATCAGACTAGCGGAGCACGAGGATTGGAATCCACAGGTCGCTTCAACGTGTGCAAAGGGTGTATGGGCTGGCTTTCGCACCTGCAAATGTCCATTCAATTCGTGCAGGTTGTGGACCCTCGAAACTGAATGGATTCGGATGCGTTGTATGGGCCCGGATGCATCTCTGGAAGAGCGTAGCAGTGGAATTGACGCAGCCACGGCGTAGAGTCAGGCAGGCGTCAAACAGTGAGACTTTCTGGATAAAGAATGCCCAGTCGAGGTCGTGGCAGTTCACCCTAAATTGCTACGTGAATGGGCTGTTGTATGTGAGCCAGGCACAATGCGCGAGACACGTGAATAGCCTATTCAGACGCGTCAGGAGCGAATGGGCTAAAACGCCAACATGTTGGCGTTTTCCGTCAGTCACATTACGTCTGAAGGCAGCCTATGTATGATGCACTGCAACTGAAGCCGAGGCGGTCGTTTTAAAAATGAGAGGTGGCGGTAGTGTTTGAGATTTAAGCTATTGCAGATCAATCATTACGGCACTCGGAAAAGGCGAGCAGCGTTTTTTGTGGAGAAATGACGTACATCATCGCACTTTTTAAAATGCGCGATCTTTATGGTCGGTGCGAGAAGTACGAATCTCATGTCACGTTAATACTCCACGTCATTGCTGCGTGTGGCTGCAGCTGGCGCCAGTCGTAAACCGCACCGCTCAATTCAACTCGCATCTGTTTTGGGGCAGACGTTGTAGTGTCGCTGGACATGATTTTGGCGAACTTTGTACGGCCCATGATCGAGGGAGATACGTCAGGCCGCCTACAGTGTGGGGAAATTAAAAGTGCAACATTTCTGATCCTGTTGGAATGTCGAATAGGAGTACGTATGGGTTATACGTCGGTGAGTGAGGCGGAAGTTAGTGATAGTGATATCAAGATAGTTCCGACGGAAGAGCGGGTTGCCTCTGCAGCGGCTGTGCGACTCGTACCTGTTGTACTTGCAGGAGGAGTGGGTTCGCGACTGTGGCCCGTGTCACGGGAACAATATCCAAAGCAATTGATTGATTTGCTGGGGCCGGATTCGTTACTACAAGCAACTGTGCAACGGATGAAAGGGTTCCATGCCGATGGAGGTACGGTGAGCACGCCGATCATCGTATGCGGCGACGATCACCGCTTCGTTACGTCGGAACAACTCCGGGCAAGAGGAATCGACGCACGCATCGTGGTTGAACCGACGCGACGCGACACGGCACCCGCGCTGACACTCGCCGCTGCGGCGGCATGTTCGGATGGTGACGACGCGATCATTGTTGCAATGCCGGCAGATCATTCGATCGAGAACCTCAATGCCTTCCAGTCGACGATTGCGTTGGCGGCTCGGCATGCGCAGCACGGCGCAATTGTGACACTGGGCGTGCCGCCGACGCGTCCTGATACGGGCTTTGGTTACATCAAGCTTGGTACTGACCTTAGCGGTGGCGCGCATCGTATTGAGCGATTCGTCGAAAAACCCGTGGCCGAATTGGCCGCGCGGTACATCGCATCGGGGCAGTACTGGTGGAACAGCGGAATATTCGTTGTGCGGGCGAGCGTATGGCTCGCTACGCTCAAGATCATACAGCCGGCGATGCACGACGCGTGCTTGTTAGCCCACGCGCAAGGTACTTGCGACGGGTTGTATTTCCGTCCTGGTGCAGAGGCTTTCAAGTCTTCCCCGTCGGACTCGATTGACTACGCGGTGATGGAACGTCTCGGATCGGACGAGCGATTCGCGGAAGGCGTGGTGGTACCGCTTGACGCAGGGTGGTCGGATCTTGGGTCTTGGGACGCGGTATGGGAAGCACTCGACAAGGACACGGACGGAAACGCGGCGCGCGGACGAGTCGTGTTCGAAGGGACGACGTCCAGCTTCGCCCACTCGCAGGGGCGTCTCATCGCCTGCGTCGGCGTGACCAACGTGGTCGTTGTGGAGACCGACGATGCCGTGCTGGTCGCCGACCGCTCGCGCTTGCAGGAAGTAAAGAGTGTGGTTAGCCGGATGAAAGCGCTGCAAGCGCCCGAGGCCGATGCGCATCGAAAGGTACGGCGCCCATGGGGTTACTACGACTCAATCGATCGTGGTGAGCGCTTTCAGGTAAAGCGGATCGTCGTGAATCCGGGCGGCCGCCTGTCATTGCAATTGCATCACCATCGCGCCGAGCACTGGATTGTGGTAAGTGGCACGGCGCTCGTCACTCGCGGCAGTGAGGAATTTATGCTCAGTGAGAATCAGTCGACGTTTATTCCGCTGGGTGTGACGCATCGTCTGGAGAATCCGGGCAAGTTGCCACTCGAACTCATCGAAGTGCAGTCCGGATCGTATCTCGGCGAAGACGACATCGTTCGATTTGATGACACATACGGGCGCGCGTGACGCGTCGGTATGTTACGCAGTCCAACTTCAGGCGGGGAATCGCGAGATGCTCGGGATACAGGCGTTATTGGCGCGGCTTGTCGATTTGGTCCTCATCGTGACGGGGGCCATGGTGGCGTCGCATATTCGCTTTGAGGATCTAGGGCAGAGTCGAGGAGACGGGGCGTTTATTACGTTTTCCGTCGCATTCGCGTTGGTGTCGTTTCCGGTTTTCGGCTTGTACGAGTCGTGGCGTGGCCGTTCGTTGTTGCGATTGACCGGGCAGGTTTCGATAGCGTGGCTGGTGGTGCAGGCGTGCGGACTGGTGCTGATGTTCTCGCTGCACCGCACGGATTTCATCTCGCGCCTGTGGTTCGCCTATTGGACCGCGATCACGGGCGGTGCATTGATCGTATCGCGACTGATGTTACATGCCGTTCTGCGCAGCGTGCGTTATGCCGGTCTGAATTTGCGCAACGTGGCAGTGCTCGGGGTCGGGGCTCATTGCCAGGAAGTGGTGGGCAAACTCGAGGCGTCCCCTTCCAGCGGTTTTCGTGCATCTGCGGTGTTTGATGTGGGGCCGGAAGGAAGTGTCGTGCTGAACGGCGTGCCGGTGTTCGACGATTTTCACAAGTTTGCCGAACACGTTCGGAGCGCAGGCGTGCAGGAAATCTGGCTGGCTTTGCCCTTGGCGGAAGCGTCAACCATGCTGCGCTTCGTCAATGAATTCCGTGACGACCTCGTGAATATCCGCTTCATTCCTGACGTGCGCAGCATGGCGTTATTCGAAGGCGGCGTGATCGACCTGATCGGGGCGCCGGCGATTAGCCTTGTCGCATCGCCTTTGCCAGCACGCGCAATCGTGCAGAAGGAAATTTTCGATCGCGTATTTGCGGCGCTTGCGTTACTCGCGTTGATACCGTTGTTGACGATCATTGCGGTTGCCGTGAAGTGTTCATCGCGTGGGCCGGTGTTTTTCACGCAACATCGCAAAGGGGCTGATGGCCGCGTGTTCAAAATCTACAAGTTCCGGACGATGCGTCCACATGCCGAAAAGACAGGCGTGGTCACGCAGGCTACGAAGGGTGACCCGCGCATCACTCGCGTGGGTGCCCTGCTGCGACGGACGAGCCTTGACGAGCTACCGCAGTTTTTCAACGTTCTTCGCGGCGAAATGTCGGTGGTCGGGCCTCGTCCGCACGCGATCGAGCACGATGAGCTTTATCAGAAAGTCATCAACGGCTACATCCATCGCTACCGGATCAAGCCGGGTATTACAGGTTGGGCGCAGGTTAACGGATTCCGCGGTGAAACGGACCGGGTCGAGAAGATGCAGAAGCGAGTGGAGCATGACCTTTACTACCTGCGCAACTGGTCGTTCGCGTTGGACATGCGGATTGTCGTGACAACGGTAGCGAAGGGACTGGTTAATAGCAACGCGTACTAGCGATCGCGATGTGAATGAACAGTTGGACGAAATTCGAGGAATATCTGATGGGATTTTTGGGGAAGTGTAGTGGAGACGGAGTGGAACGTCCTGTTCGCCGCTGTACTCGTCTACTGATGAGCGTCGCCGCCAGTGCCGTGTTGTCGGCTTGTGCAGTGGCTCCTGGCATGCGGATGATTGCTCCGGCAACGCTGCCGGTCGGAAGCGGGAACTCAGAGTTGCCGCCGACCGAGATGCAGATTCCGATTACCGATATCAACGTCGTCTTAACGGAAAAGATGCGCGAGGCGGATGCTCAGGCTAACGCGGTGCAACTGCATGAGCTAATGACCAAGCCGGAGCCGTACACACTGGGTGCGGGCGACGTGCTGCAGATCACAGTATGGGACCATCCTGAGCTGACGGCGGCGCTGGGCACTCAGACGCAAGCGAACAACCGGCCCTACGATCCGGCGCAAGGGTTCGTGATTGACAGCAACGGTAATGTGCAGATTCCGTATGCGGGCAACGTTCATGTCGCCAGCCTACGCGTTGATCAGAGCCAGCAGGCGGTGTACACCGCTTTGAGCAAAGTGTTTGTCCGGCCGCAGGTGACGGTCCGAGTGGCCTCGTTTCGTGCCAAGCAGGTGTATGTGGACGGCGAGGTGCGCGCGCCGGGCGCAGTTCCGATTAACGACGTGCCACTCACCCTGTTCGAAGCCATCAACCGGGCCGGCGACTTTAGTACGACGGCTGATCAAAGCCGGATGGTCCTCGTGCGCGACGGCATGTCATATCGTTTGAATCTATCGAGCATGCTTTCGAGCGATCAGAACCCTTCGAAAATACTGCTAAAGAACGGTGACTTGTTGCGTGTCGTTTCGCGCGATGACAACGGCGTATTTGTCATGGGCGAGGTCAACAAGCCTGTAACCGCCATTCCTATGAAGAGCGGCAAGCTGACACTAAGTGATGCCCTATCGCAAGCCGGCAGCTTGAACAGCGCGAGCGCGGACGCAGCTCAGCTCTACGTGATTCGCGGCTCATCCAACGCGACGCCGCAGATATTCCATCTCGATGCGCGTTCGCCAGTCGCAATGGTGCTGGCGAATCAGTTCGAGTTGCAGCCCAAGGACGTCGTGTATGTCGATGGTAACGGTCTGGTTCGCTTCAGCCGCGTGCTGAATCTGCTGCTGCCAGCGATCAACGCAGGCATGACCGGGGCGATTGTGGCGAAATGATAGACACCATTCTGATTGTTTGTGAGGGAAACATATGCCGAAGTCCGATGGCACGAGGCCTGTTGGCCAAAGAGTTGCCCCGCGCCCGAATTACGTCTGCCGGGCTTGGTGCTCTGGTTGGTCGCCAGGCGGACCCGCTTGCGATCGAACTCATGGCCGAGCGTGAGATAGACATAAGCGGGCATGTCGCATCCGCGTTGTCCTTGCAAGACGTGCGCGCAGCACAACTTGTTCTGACGATGACACTGGAGCAACGAAGGAGGATTGAAGCGAACTATTCCTTCGTGAAGGGGAAAGTGTATCGCCTCGGCGAGCACGAAGGGCTGGACGTGCTAGACCCATACCGGCGTGGCCGGGCGGCGTTTGAGATGTCCTTGGTGCAAATTGAGCGCAGCTTGTCGCGCTGGCTCGAGGCAATGATCCCACTGGTTCACTGAACGCATGGCTTCTATATATAAAAGACAATCCGACGAGTCCTCAAGTGGGGACCAGATTCACTTGGCCGACTATCTTTCCGTAGTAGTCGAAAGCTGGCGTCTGATCGCCGGGATCACGTTTGCGGTGGTAATCCTAGGCATTCTCTATGCTGTCTTGGCCCGGCCGATTTATCGGGCAGATGTAATGATCCAGGTCGAGGACAGCGCGAGTTCGACGAAAGACGCGCTCGGCGAACTTGCCTCGATTTTCGATACGAAGCAGACAGCCGCGGCCGAAATCGAGCTGATCCGTTCAAGACTCGTTGTCACGGAAACCGTGCAGCGGTTGCATCTGGATATCAACGCCTATCCACGGTACTTCCCATTGATCGGAAGGGCCGTTGCACGCAAGGTGGCGGCGGGCGAGCTTGCTCCGGCTTTCTTTGGACTGAGTAAATTCGCGTGGGGCGGCGAAAGCATTCAAGTTCCGATGTTCGAGGTGCCAAAATCACTTTATGGCACGACCTTTGTCTTGACCGCGCGTGAAAACGGTAATTTCGATGTGGCGGATCAGGACGGAGATATTGTCCTTCGAGGTAAAGCCGGGACCTTGTCCAAGGATGTCAAAGACGGCAAGGCTGGCGATCCTGCAACTGGGATGACGGCTAACGGCCCAATCGAAATCCAGGTTGACGCACTAGTTGCGCGGCCCGGTACTCAATTTATGGTCGCCCGCTCGTCCACGCTCGGGACGATTGATCAGTTGCAGGATGCGTTGACGATCGCCGAAAAGACCAAGCAGTCGGGTGTAATCGGCGCGACGCTCGATGGCGAAGACAGCGCCCGCACAGCGCTGATCCTGAATACGATCGCTAGTGCATACGTTCAACAGAACATCGACAGAAAATCTGCTGAGGCGGAACACACACTCGCGTTTCTTAACCAGCAATTGCCGCAACTCCGGGCCCAACTCGACAAAGCTGAAGACCGATATAACGCATTTCGCAACGAAAAGGGAACGGTTGATCTGAGCGCAGAGAGCCGCTTGCTCCTGCAGCAGATCGTAGACAGCAAGACCAAGCTTGCGGATCTCGAGCAACAGCGTGTCGAAATGGTCCAGCGCTTCACCTCTTCGCACCCTGCTGTTGCGGCATTGACCGCCCAAATCAACTTGCTGCAGGAGCAGGGGACGTCGCTCGACAAACAGGTTATCCGGCTTCCTGATACCGAGCAGTCGGCGCTTCGGTTGTTGCGTGACGTGCGAGTCGATACAGAGTTGTACACCAATCTTCTCGACGCTGCGCAACAACTGCGCATCGTGAAAGCGGGTGAAGTGGGGAATGTGCGGGTGGTCGACTACGCTGTAGCCGATGATGTTCCTGTCCGGCCTCGGCGCGTCATGACCGTCGGCTTGGCTGGCGTCTTAGGCCTGGTCATTGGCACCGTTTCTGCCTTCGTTCGGAAGACGCTTTTTGGCGGCGTGGAGCATAGCGAAGAAATTGAAGAAGTACTGGGTCTTCCCGTATATGCCGTTGTGCCTCACAGCGAAGCGCAGATTCAGCTATGGAGGAATATCCGCCGAGGCCACCAAGGGCAGAACGTGCTAGCGGCAAGTGCGCCTGAGGACGTGGCCGTGGAAGGTATCCGGAGTTTGCGAACGGCGCTTGAATTCGGCCTACTCGACGCTCGCAACAATATTGTGATGATCACAGGACCGCGTCCCGAAGTTGGGAAGTCCTTTATGGCGGTCAATTTGTCGGCAGTGCTCGCGTCGAGCAGTAAGCGCGTATTGCTTATAGATGCGGATATGCGCCGAGGTGACGCGCACACGTACCTCGGGGTCAATCGAAGTCCCGGACTGTCCGATGCAATCGGCGCAAGGGATATCGAGGGCGCCGTGTTGCATGACGTTCTGCCGGGCCTTGATTTTCTCCCCAAAGGTTTGCTGCCACCCAATCCGGCTGAATTGCTCATGAGCGAGCGCTTCAAAAACATGCTGGACTATTTTTCTACTCGTTACGACATCGTGATCGTTGATACGCCGCCTGTGTTAGCGGTCACCGATGCGGCGCTTATCGGAAAATTCGCGGGCACCACATTACTAGTCGTTCGGCATGGTCGTAACCCGATGTCCGAAATCGCGGAGACCGCAAAGCGTCTGCGCAACGGTGGTGTCATGGTGAAGGGCGTGTTGTTCTCCGATGTGCCGCAAAGGCGGATCGGATACGGGGCCTACTACTCTGGGTATTACGGATATCAAAGCAGTACTGAGTGAAGATTAAGTTCACCAGTCTTTGCCGCGAGCCGTTGTGTCGCAACTTGAATCAAACTGAGGATCAAGCAAATGAATCGAAAAGTCGCACTGATTACCGGAGTGACGGGACAAGACGGGTCGTACCTTGCCGAGCTACTGTTAGGCAAAGGTTACGAGGTGCATGGCATTAAGCGCCGGACGTCACTGTTTAATACGGACCGAATTGATCATCTCTATCAGGATCCTCATTCCACGGATGCGCGCTTCGTCCTGCACCATGGCGATCTTACCGATTCGACGAGCTTGGTCAGGATCATTCAGCGCGTTCAACCTGACGAAATCTACAACTTGGCGGCTCAAAGCCACGTGGCAGTTTCTTTTGAAGAACCGGAGTACACGGCTAACGCGGACGGAATAGGCGCGCTGCGTATCCTCGAGGCAATCAGAATACTGGGACTCGAAAAGAAAACGCGCTTCTATCAGGCCTCGACGTCAGAACTATACGGGTTGGTGCAGGAAGTGCCCCAAAAGGAAACTACGCCGTTTTATCCGCGCAGCCCTTACGCAGTGGCCAAACTGTACGCCTACTGGATTACCGTGAACTATCGCGAAGCGTATGGGATGTACGCTTGCAACGGCATCCTTTTCAATCACGAATCGCCGGTACGTGGTGAAACATTTGTTACGCGAAAGATCACGCGCGCTATTGCACGGATTGCCGCCGGACTTCAGGACTGTGTCCATCTGGGGAATCTTTCGGCACTTCGGGATTGGGGGCACGCGCGTGACTACGTCGAAATGCAGTGGCTAATGCTCCAACAGGAGCAGCCCGAAGATTTCGTCATAGCAACAGGCGTCCAATATAGCGTTCGAGATTTTGTTCAGCATTCCGCGGGCCATTTGGGAATCACCGTGCAATTCGAGGGTTCTGGGGTCGACGAAATCGCTGTTGTAACAAGAGTTGAGGGAAGCGCCGCAAAAGTCAAGCCAGGTGACGTTATCGTTCGCGTAGATCCGCGCTATTTTCGACCGACTGAAGTGGAAACGCTGTTGGGCGACCCTACCAATGCCCACGAAAAGCTTGGATGGAAGCCGACGACCTCGTTTGAGTCGCTTGTCGCCGAAATGACCCGATCCGATTACCAGGTTGCGAAACGCGATGCGCTAGTCACGCTGGCTGGATTCAAAGCATTCGAATACAACGAGTAAACACTATGGATACCACCGCGCGAGTGTACGTTGCCGGCCATCGGGGTATGGTTGGCTCTGCCATTGTTCGGCGACTCAAAAAATTTAGCTATCAAAACATCATAACGCGTAGTCACAGCGAGCTTGATCTTCTGGATCAGCATGCTGTCAAGAGATTCTTTTCTGATAATCAGATCGATGAGGTATATCTCGCGGCGGCCAAGGTTGGCGGAATTCACGCGAATGATACCTATCCAGCGGAATTTATTTACGAAAATTTAATGATTGAGGCGAACGTTATACACGCCTCTTACCAGGCCGGGGTAAATAAATTGCTGTTCCTCGGGTCGACGTGCATTTATCCGAAATTTGCCCAGCAGCCGATTGAAGAAGGGGCTTTGCTCACAGGGCCGCTTGAACCGACGAACGAGCCCTACGCAATCGCCAAGATCGCGGGTATTAAATTGTGTGAAAGCTACAATCGACAGTTTGGTACGGACTATCGTAGCGTGATGCCAACGAACCTTTATGGTGATGGCGATAATTACCACCCTTTAAACAGTCACGTTATCGCCGCACTGATTCATCGATTTCACGAGGCTAAAACGAATAACGCGACCAACGTTGTGGTCTGGGGTACCGGCACGCCGAAGCGCGAATTCCTGTACGTCGACGACATGGCAGACGCGAGCATTTTTTTGCACAACCTGGATCGGCAGATCTACGAAAAGAGCACGAGGCCGACACTGTCCCACGTCAATGTCGGCTCTGGTGTCGACATCAGCATCGCAGATCTGTCGACTCTTATAGCAGAGACCGTTGGCTATTCTGGCGAAATTCTGTTCGATACAAGCAAACCGGACGGTACTCCGAGGAAGTTGTCCAGCACGGAGACCCTTCGAAAACTCGGGTGGCACGCAAAATTCGACCTTCGCAGCGGGCTTTCGGCGGCGTATCAGGATTACCAATCGAGATAGCTCTCTCTAGGGTACGCGCACACCTTTGAGATTCCAAGATTTTATGAAAAAAAATCATTTCGGCTCTGTAAAGTGGGTTGGCGCCATTCAGGCTGCAAAGATTCTCGCCCAGTTGATTGGCGCGCCGTTGTTTGCCCATTTGCTTAGCCCTAAAGATTTTGGCCTGATGGCGATGGCAACCACAGTCGTCACTTTCGCACTTTTGTTTCGTGATATGGGGACTGGGCAGGCGGTAATCCAGAAAAAAGAATTAACCGAGGATACATTAAACTCGGTTTTTGCTTTCAATATTCTGGTTGGTGTCGCGGCATGCGCAATCATAGCTGGGGCATCGCATATTATCGCGAGGCTGTTTTCGGAGCCTCGTCTCGAAAATGTTCTTTTGTGGGCAAGCATTTCGTTTCCAATCGCTTCGCTCGGAGCAGCTCAGCAAGCGTTTCTGGAGCGAGAATTGCAGTTTCGGAAATTGGCTGTAGTGGAGACAGCCAGTACGTATATTGCGTTGGTGGCTTCATTACTACTGGCAAAATTTGGCTTTGGGGTCTACGCGCTCGTTACAAATGCGATATTGGCAAACTCTCTTTCCACACTGTCTTATTGGTACATCAACCCATGGAGGCCCCGTTTTCGATTCAAATGGGCGTCTTTTAAAGAGGTGAGTTCTTACAGCTCGAATCTTTTCGGATTTGTTACGGTTAACTATTTCGCCAGAAATTCAGATTCGATTTTGATCGGAAAATTTCTCGGTGCCGCGTCACTTGGAATCTACGGGTTGGCGTATAAATTCATGCTTTTCCCCTTGCAAAATATCTCATCCGTATTCAATCGTGCCATGCTGCCCGCGATGTCTCGAGCCTACGATTCCGGGGAAAGGGTTGATCTGGTCTATGCCGAGCTGGTGCAGCGTGTAGCGCTACTTGCATTTCCAGTCATGACGGGTCTTTGGCTACTGAGAACAGAATTCGTTGCCGTTGTATTGGGATCGGCCTGGGTGAGGGTATCAGATGTAATATTTTACCTAGCCCCGATTGGCATGATTCAAGCCATTACCACGACCTCCGGGCTTCTATATACCTGCACGGGCAAAACGAAGAGCTTTTTCTATTGGGGAATTCTTTCGTCCGCTGTGCAGGTAGCAGGAATAGCAATCGGCTTACGCTACGGTATTTTGGGCGTATCACGGGGATACGCGCTGGCAAATATCATATTGCTGTATCCGATGTACTACTTCGGCTCGAAATGCATCAACGCCAGCCCGAATTTCGTCTTCAGTGCGTTGATTCGGCCTGCTTGCGCCACAGCGCTCCTTGCCCTATGTGTCTCAGTCGCGCTGCTTTTCGCGCCGGAATTTGAAGGAAATTTAGGGCAATTTGTCCGATTGCTGGTCGGTGCGTCCGCCGGCGCAATCGCGTATGGAGTTGCTGTGCGTTGGCTCTACCCAACCAGTTACGCTTCCCTCGTCTTGAAGTTGCGACGTGCAACGTGAGACGGGTACGGTATTTCTTGCAGAAAGGATAACATATGTTTGCATCCGCATTCCGGCGAGTAATTCGGGCCGCGTCTCTGCACTGGGAAGGCGATCTGGAACAAGGGTTCTGTATGCGACGAGGCCTTAGTCTGGAAAGCTTCCGCGGCGCTGCTACCGATGTAGATCTGCGCTACGCTTTTAGAAAAGACCCTTATCAACTGTTTTCCGGAAACGTTGGGCCGGGAAATTCCAACGCCACCGTGCAAGCGCCTGCAATATCTGCGGTTAGTATTCGGGCACCTCATCGATTTTCGAACTCACTGATCCAACTGGCAAACGCCGTGGAATTTGCCGAGGCCAACGGAATTTCGACCGTATATGCTCCAGGATTTTGGTATCTCCGCTCCGGAATAAGCAATGGTGGCGTCAATTTGCGTACCGGGGCAGTACCTTTTATGCACCGGGAACGTTTAGTTCTGGACGGCTATTACTATTACCGGACGACACTCGGGCCGTTATACGGGGCATACAGAAAGCGCAGCGATACGCTTAGATCGGTGATGAATTTAATGCGTATCCAGGAGCCGTCCTCGGACTTCGATTCTGAAACCGTTGTTATACATATAAGATCTGGTGACCTCTTCAGAGGAACGGGTGCGCATCCCGATTACGGTCAACCGCCGCTTTCGTTTTATCAAAGCGTTCTTGCCTCGATCGCATGCGCAAAGATAGTAGTGGTCGCAGAGGATGACGAAAATCCTGTAATCAAGCCGCTTCTGGAATATTTGCGCCAATCAGGATCGCTCAAGGTTGAGTCGAGGATAGGCGGAAAATTGCATGATGATATAGGGATACTTCTAAAGGCAGAAACCCTTATAGCTGGGAGTGGTACGTTTTGTGAGGGAGTTTCTGCGCTTTCGAAGCGGCTGAAACGTGTCATAACATTCGAAAGAGAATTCGACACATGGGGTCGAGATGACGTTTTCGTCGATGTGGTAAAGGACAGATTGGGGGCGTACAGAGATTTCATATATTCGGGAAATTGGGCCAACGCGGAATATCAGCGAGCCCTGATGTGCAGCTACCCGGCAAGCGCATTGGCAACTTCCGATATCTAAAGGATTTGTACTATGTTGGTTAGCATTTATCTAACAACGCATAATAGGCTTGAGCTGCTTAGAAGAGCGGTTAATACCGTGTTGTCGCAGACGTATAAAGAAATAGAGCTGGTAATTTTTGACGACGGCTCGACCGACGGGACTCAAGAGTATTTGCTGGATTTGGCTAGAACTAGCGACAACGTCGTCTATGTTAGGTCCGAGGCCTCGGTTGGAGCCTGTCGAGCAAGAAATGAAGCAATAAGTCGGGCTCGAGGGGAATTTATTACAGGGCTGGACGACGACGATTACTATACGTCTACCCGTATAGCTGACTTCGTAAAAAATAAAGATATTTTATATTCGAAGAAGCCAGTGGCGTTTTTGTTTACTGACTTCTTGATAGAGAGGGCGAATAGTCGGGTTCGGCGTACATTGCCGGATGTTGTTTCGCTCGATATGCTCAAACAGTCCAATTTTGTCGGCTGCCAAATTTTCACTGAAACTTCACGGCTACGTACTGTGGGTGGCTTTGATGCGGCGATGCCGGCTTGGCAAGACTACGAACTTTGGTTCAGATTGGTTGAGAAATTTGGTTTGGGAAGGAAGGTTTCTCCTGAATCTAGCTATGTGGTTGACGTCGAATCTGCCAATCATCGAATTTCGTTAGGCGGCGCTAGTCGATATGTATCAGCATATGAGACTTTTTACACGAAGCACAGTCGATTCTTCAGTAATAAGGACGCTCGCCTCCTCAAGTTGAATGCTTTTGCTTATCCACAAACCAACTTTCCTCTTTATGAAGTGCTGGTCTCCGCTCGGTACGGCGTACTTGCATTCGCAAAATATGCGGAAATATATTTTAGAAAGAAGGCGAGGCTGTTGTGAGTTTGTGGGCTAGAGCCAAGCGTTGTTTGATAGACAACCCGCGCGGATCGCTGATGATCGGTCTATATCGGGTTGCGCATCAGGCATCTGCTAAGAAACACGGATTATTTGGATTAAATCTGATCTGGGCGGTGCCAGTTCTACTGGGATACAAATATCTGACAGAATTTGTCCTTGGATATGAAATACCGGCTGCAACAAAGATAGGTCGAGACTTCAGGATTCATCACGGCTATGGAATTGTGATAAATAAACACGCCGTTTTAGGAAAAAATATCGATATTCGCCATGGTGTCACTGTGGGATGCAAGATGCTAATAGACGGTACCCAAGGTCCGTCGCCGGTTATTGAAGATGACGTGGAATTGGGTGCGAACTCCGTGATTATCGGAGGGATTACGATCGGTCACGGCGCGAAAATCGGAGCCGCTGCTGTAGTGACCAGGGATGTACCGCCTCGCGCGGTCATGATCGGAAACCCAGCCAGACAGATACGCTAATACTTACTATGAAAGCCCTGCTAGTCAATTATTCGGATCACGGTGGAGGCGCGGCTCGGGCCGGTACACGGCTATTCGACGCACTTTTGCATAGCGGTTTGGACGCACGCCTTCTCGTTCGGAAAAAGATTTCCGAACGTCCGGATATACAAGGTCCAGAAACTGACTTCGAAAGGATATATCACCTTTTACGACCGAGAGTGGGGTCAAAGGTGCAATCACTTTTCAGGACATCGAACAAGGTTCTTCATTCCTTTGGCGTATTGCCTTCTGATCTTCCAAAATATCTCAACGCGCAAGACGTTGACGTAGTGAACCTTCATTGGATCTGCAACGAAATGCTATCCATTGAAGGTTTGGGTCGAGTTCGAAAGCCGATCGTGTGGACACTACATGATATGTGGGGATTCTGTGGTGCGGAGCACTATACATCGGACGCACGTTGGAAAGATGGCTACACCAAAGCGACGCGGCACGAAAGCGAAAAAGGCTTCGATCTGAACAGGTGGGTTTGGCTAAGGAAGCAACGGAGTTGGCTTGACCCAATGACGGTTATTGCCCCGAGTAGATGGCTGGCAAGGTGCGCGCAGGAGAGCGCGTTGATGAGTAAGTGGAAAGTGCACGTGGTTCCAAACGCGATCGATACGTCGTTTTGGGCACCTGTAGACAAAGCATTTGCGAGAAAGGTTCTCAATTTACGGCCAGACGAGCGGTATGTTCTTTTTTCGTCTTTCGGGGGAACGGGTGACAGTCGAAAAGGATTTGATTTGCTGATAAAGGCTGTCAAATCTACTTCCAACCTGCGTAACGATACCAAATATCTCGTGTTGGGCGAAGACACCGGTGGAAGGGCTGAACTGTGCCGTGATCTCTCAATCACGTTCTTGGGGTATCTCAACGATGAGGTAAGTTTGAAGGTTGTCTATTCGGCGGTTGATGCAGTGGTAATTCCCTCGCGTCTGGATAATTTACCGAACATCGGGGTCGAGGCGTTGGCATGTGGAACGCCAGTGGTGGCTTTCGACGTCGGCGGTCTTTCTGACATCGTGGAGAATGGCGTGACAGGTTTTTTGGCAGAGCCGAATAACCCGGAATCACTCGGACTTGCGATTGAAGAATGCTTGGATAAGCGAAGCAATTCCGAAATTTCCGCGTGGTGTCGTGACGCTGCTGTAAGAAAATATTCTTTTTCGGTGATTGCCGAGCAATACAGAAATGTATTTCTTGATGTCGCAAAAAATTAAGGGAATCTATGTACTCTTCAGAGGCTGTCGTCAGAACGCATATCTCGGAAACACGTAGTTCAGTCGGGGGACTGGGCAGCGTGCTTGGCGTTATCGTGATTTTTTGTTTGCCTTTCGTGCACTTAGGAAGGAGCGAATTCGCTTCGGTTAGTTTCGTTCTTTTTGCGCTAGTTGCGGGATATCTGGTATTGGTACGCTTTCCGTATCTTGTGCGCGTGTTAATCGGCCCCGTCGGTATCGCCGCTGCAGCAGCAATAATTTTTTCCATATTTAGGCAGGACGATCCACTTTTCCTAACAAATCTTCGGGAGCTCGCCTCAATCGCGCTATTGGCTACTTTGGCTTCAAGTAGCTCGGGAGTCGACGAAAAGCGTGTGCGGGCATTTACGCTGGTATCGATATGCGTAGCTGCTCTGGCGGCGGTACAAACAATGGACGCATTATTTATACACTCGGGGAAGTTATTTATTCCGGGGAATTACTACAATCTGGACTATGGGACACTAGGTGCGGAATTGTATGAGCGATATGGCTCATTTAGTCGGCCATCCGCGACGTTTTCCGAGCCATCGTCACTTGGAGCGTTCGGGCTCTGCGTCTGCTTCGTTGCCGGTGTGCTTAGGAATCCTAAGCTACTGCTGATCGGAATAGTTATTACGATATTAAGTGCGTCATTGTCATCTTTGGGTTGTTTGCCGATAATTGTTTTATCGTTTTACGGCAGGCTGAATAAAATTCAACGCCTGATGGTGGGTGTGGCATGTGTACTAGGCATCAGCCTTCTTGCGGCGCGACTATCGACAGTCGTGAGTGGCGAGGACGCGTCCACCATGCAGCGCTTATATTTTCCATTTCGTGTCCTAGTAGAACATTGGAATATATTGGGATTGGATCAGCGACGGGCTCTTATGTACGCGTCATCGCTAGGCGCAGGAAAAAACATATTTGACAATTTTCTGCTCGGCAAGGCATTGCTCTCGGGCCTGTATGTGATATTTGTATTTGGTGCCTTCTTCCGGTTATTTGGCCGGAAATTTTTTATTCTGTTCTGCGCGTTCTGCATGATTAACGGAAGTCCGCTATATTATGACCGATTTGTAATGTTGTCTGCGGTCATTTTTGTCGTCGGTAGAAAAGTACTCCCTGAGAGGCGGCAAGGGCGTGCTGCCGAGGTTAGCATATGTTGATTTCTATAATTACCGTGTGCTGGAATGATGCAGCCGGTTTGCTCCGAACAATGCAATCGCTACAGGCTCAGAGTAGCCAGAGCTTTGAATGGATTGTTGTTGATGGTGACTCGACGGACGGCACGAAAGAGTTGATCGAGTCAAATCCGGGAATAAGCCGTTATATCTCTGAGCTTGATAATGGAATTTATGACGCCATGTGGAAGGGCGTAGAAATTGCCACAGGAGAATTTGTTTGGTTCTTAAATGCAGGGGATGAGCTTGATAGTGCTGACGCCGTATTCAGTGTAAAAGGAAAGTTGCGCGAAGCCGATATGTTGCTGTGCGATGCTCGATTTATGGTCGGGTCGTTGCCTATTGCTGTTCGGCGTGCACGCAATTTTTATGAATCTATTTGGCATTCGGTACCGGCAAATCAGCAAGCGACTTTGTATCGGCGTAGTCTTCTTGCGAAGGAATATTTCTTGCACCCATTTTCTATATGTGGTGATTTTTTTCTCGCAGCGCATTTGGCGCGAAAAGGCGTGAAAGTTGACTATCTCAACTCAGTTGTTGCGAAATTTTATGTGGGTGGGGTATCGACGATCAAGATTATGCCGCTGATTAGACAAGCCTACTTGATTCAACGCGATGTACTTGAATTGGGTTATTTTAGGAGGGTAATTTCGGCCAGCCGGAGATTTATAGCTTGTAGCTTTACGTTGTGCCAATACTTGAGGATGCGGAGGAACACATGATGCGGAACGCTCGGCGAGTGTCCGTGCAGGAGTTGGATCGATTTCAGTTGCCCGCGGGTTTCAGGGGGCGCAGCGCTGTGATCGTCCAGCTTTGGTGGTTAACACAGGCCACCCTGTTTCGACTTTCGCCGCAGTTTCTCTACGGGTGGCGATCTTTGTTGCTGCGGTTATTTGGCGCGCGTGTGGGCCGTGGAGTGAAGATCAGGCCTACTGCGACAGTGACCTACCCGTGGAAATGCGAGATCGGTGATTTCAGTTGGGTAGGTGACGACGTGGTGATCTATTGTCTCGCAGACGTAAAGATTGGACGTAATTCCGTCGTGTCACAGCGTAGTTACTTATGCGCAGGAGATCACGATCCAGGAAGTGTGTCGTTCGACATTCGAGGTCGCCCGATAGTGATTGAGGATGAGGCGTGGGTATGCGCAGACGTATTTGTCGCGCCAGGGGTGACAATTGCTCGAGGTGCGGTGATCGGGGCTCGCAGTTCAGTATTTAAGGACATGCCGTCTGACATGATCTGCAAGGGGCACCCATGCGTACCAATCAAGTGTCGAACTAGCGTTAGTTAGTCTGCTCTAAACAACCTACCCCGCCCCGCGAGGCTGCGGTATTTGCAGTGTGCGTCGGATTTGTCGCATGAGGAAGGCATTGCCCACGCCGGTTCGAGCGGCGCACGTGTTATGCGTGAGCTGGAGCGAGACGCCGCCCATGTAACAGACTCAGGCCGCGGAGCTCCTGTTGGAGCCGATTGGTTGCACTGATCCTGGGGAAGCTGCGGCTTCTCTTGCGGCTTGATGCAGAGAAAGAATTTACCAAGGTGTCCTGTAGATTGGGTGAGCGTCACCGCCGGCATCGAGAGTACCGGTAGGCGACTTGCGGGTGGTCTGAACTGTTCCTGCGTGACCGACCCGTTTTTGTTTTGACTTGGGGGATTGGCTCAAATCGGTTCCAAGCGTGTCGGAAGACGAATCGCCTCCGGATCGTTGCGAGCTAAGAGAGAGCCCTTGCCCCATAGGAAGGGGGGAGTCATCAGTGACGCGGTCCTCCGGCGGGATGAAGGGAACCGAGGGGGCTCCAAGGTAGGAAGTATCAGCATCAATATAGTCCGGGGGGGCGCCCAGAATGTCGCCGCCTATACCATTCAGGTCCAAGTTCTGCTTGTTGGCTTTTGACTTCAACGACCCGTATTGCGATCCTGACGACTTAGATGTTCCGTGTGCGGGCGTTGTTTGCGAACCGGCCTTAGCCGAGACAGATTGAGCGGCGCCTGGTACAGAGACGACCGCAAGTAGGAGCGAAAGTGTAATGGTCGGATTGAAGATAATTTGCATAGAGTCCTCACTGGGCGTTCCTGCCCTCACAATGTGCTTGGTTACCATCGTCTCGCATCCCAGTCAATCTGTCTAGGTATCCTTAGTGATAATGCCCGTGATTGCCAGTAGATCGATCAGCGAAGTTCGAAATTTGCCTCAAATCAACCGCGTCGTTGGCATCCGCCGCGCACGGACCGCACTGGCGTGCTGAAAATTAATAGGACTGCTACGAAAGGAAATGAATATGAATCAACCAAAGACAGGGCTCCTGCGATTCGGGTTAGCGATAGCTACGTTGGTATCTATCGGCCACGTGAATCAAGCAGAAGCTATGACGGTTCGTGTGATGGCGACACCCGTTGCGCAGGGGCGAGGGGAGGGAGGTTCGCCGGTTGTCCATGATCTACCCGCCGCAATTGAGGTATTGAAGATTTACAAAAAGGAGCACCCTGCGTCGACCGAGCCGCTTGAAATCGAATTGTATCCGGGCGTGTACCGCGTTAGCAATCCTATTGATATTCCGGGAGAACTTTCCGGTACTTCCAAGGCTCCATTGAGGATATACGCCAAAAAAAGGGGGACGGTCTGGGTTAGTGGTGGCGTCGCGCTTGAAAATCCGTTGCCACTTTCAGACGCCGAAAAAGCGCGCTTTCCTTCGTCGGGCGCGGATCGAATGGTGAAGTACGACCTTCGGGCTGCTGGTGTTAATGTCCAAGGGCCATTCAATCACGGGACAGAGAGGAATTCAGAAGGTGCCTATTCAGCATTATATGTCGATCACGCGCCAATGCAAATTGCGAGGTGGCCTAGGGACGGATTTCTGAAAATCGTGGCAGCGTATCCGATGCAAGTTCGCCTGGATCGACCTTTGCCGAAAGATCTTTCGGCGCAGTCGGACCTGTGGGCTATAGGATATTGGTCGAATGACTATTCAATGGAATCCCTACAGGTTCACTCGTCAAGCGAGTCCGTAGATACTCTTGATATATTGACTTATCCTCGACGACCTGTAAAAAATGGGCAGCGAATTTATTTCGAAAATGTCGCTGCTGGAGTGATGTCGCGGGGTAATTGGTATTTGGATAGCTCCGCTGGGATGATTTATCTTTTGCCGAAAGATGCGAATAGAAAACAGATCGTTGAGGTTGCCAATACAGATCACTTGCTTACCATCGCCGGTGGGAGTGGCATCAATATTACTGGCGTGAATTTTGAGCTTTCGCGCGGGACTGCAATTGATATTCGAGATGCGGACCACGTCAAGCTTGAGAATTGTGAAATTCGTAATATAGGTTTATTGGCTGTAAAGTTCACTGGGAAAAATGGTGGTGTGTATAACTGCTCTATCCATGATGCCGGCAGCGGTGGTGTGGATATCGAAGGTGGGGACCGCGCAACCCTCACGTCGGGAAATCTTGGAGTATTTAATAGCAAAATATACCGGTACAGTCAGTTTGACTGGACCTATCGGCCAGCAATTTCCACGAGTGGCGTGGGTAATGCTGCATCGGGAAATGAGATATATGACGCGCAGCATGTTGCAATTATATTGCACGGAAATGATCATGTGCTGGAATATAACCATATACATGATGTTGACAAGGATGTGAGTGATGCTGGTGCGATATATTTCGGGCGCGATTGGACCGAGCGGGGGAATGTTATAAGGTACAATTTTATTGATAATATATCACCGTCAAATGGCCGGTTGATATATGGTGTGTATTTGGATGATCAGGCTAGTGGTGCGAAAATATACGGTAACGTATTTTCGAATGTTGGTACCGGGGTTTTTATTGGCGGAGGGCGTGACAATCAGGTTAAGGATAATGTGTTTGTGGATACGCCGGTAGCTATCCTTGCGGATGACCGAGGAATGACATGGCAGACCAGTTCGGTAACTGACGCTAACAGTGAGCTAAGAAGGCGATACGCGTCCGTATTGCATGCGCCAGTTGCGTTCGAAAAGTATTCGCATTTGAAACAATTGCTTTCGGACGATCCGGGTGCGCCGAAATATAACGTCGTACGTAGAAATGTAATGATCAGAACCCTGTGCGCGAAACAGAATGGGCAAAGTGTGCTGGAAAATTCTAGCTGGTTTGATTACTCAGATAACATCTGTGATAGTAATGTCCAATTGTTTCGTGACCTTGAAAGCCCGGCTGCACTCGATTTTCGGTCGCTCAACAAACTGGGTTTGTTGCCGCCAGGATTCGTCCGGCCCCCACTGACACAAATGAAATGACGGAACTGAAATGGCGCGGGGCCGCAATTTGGCGCCAAACACCTTTGTCGTCGCGGTCGACGGTGGCGATCTAGGCAGGGAAATTTGCGGACAATGTGAACATTTTGGCGTTATCCATCCGCCTCAGCAGCGCGCCCGACTGGCAGCGGCGACGATTGGCGGACTGCGCCAATATCGTGGCGGGTCGTTGAGATGCACATCGTGCAAGATGCAATCGTTATGCACTGCAGCATTTTGTAGCGAAGTCGCGCTGGAGCCCAATGAAGATTCTCCTATATGGCATCAACTACGCGCCGGAGTTAACCGGGATCGGCAAATACACCGCCGAGATGGCGGAGACGCTCGCCGCGGCCGGTCACCAGGTGCGCGTCGTGTGTGCGCCACCGTACTACCCCGAATGGCGTGTCGCCAAGGGATTTGCCGCATTCCGCTACGCGAATGAGCGGCGCAACGGTGTGCATATCTGGCGTACGCCGCTATGGGTACCCGCGCAGCCGAAGGGTGCGCAGCGCATCGCCCATTTGGCGAGTTTTGCGTTGTCAAGCCTTCCGATACTGTTGCGTCATGCGTTCTGGCGGCCGGATGTGGTCATCTGCATCGCACCGAGCTTGATGAATGCGCCCACCGGCTGGTTGGTTGCCAGACTGACTGGCGCGTATGCGTGGTTGCATATTCAGGACTACGAGGTAGACGCCGCGTTTAGTCTTGGCATGCTGAAAGGCTCGCTGTTAAAGCGTACGGCACTAGCGTTGGAGCGAGTGCTGCTCAAACGCTTCGATACTGTTTCTACGATCTCAGGAAAGATGGTTGAACACGCGCTACGCAAAGGGGTCGAGCAAAGTAAGGTTGTGCGCTTCTCGAACTGGGCGGACACCGAGTCGATCTATCCGCTTGGACGACGCAGCCGGCTTAGGGACGAACTGAATATCCCTGACGCCGCAACAGTGGTCCTTTACTCGGGAAACATGGGCGCGAAACAGGGCCTCGAAGTGCTCGCGGCGGCCGCGATTGGGTTTGCCCAGCGCGACGACGTAGTCTTTGTTTTCTGCGGCAACGGCCCGGCGCGGGAGGCCATCGCAGCGATATGCGGCAATTTGCGCAACTGTCGCTTCATTGACCTGCAGCCGCTTGACCGACTGAACGAACTGTTGAACCTGGCGGACATTCATGTGTTGCCCCAGCGCGCCGACGCGGCGGATCTGGTGATGCCATCAAAGCTGACTGGCATGCTCGCAAGCGGCCGGGCCGTTATCGCCATGGCCAGCCCCGGCACCGAGTTGTACGAGGCCGTCTCCCCTCGTGGCGTGGTGGTGCAGCCGGGAGACGCGAACCTGTTGGTCTCGGCGATCGAAAGGCTGGCCAGCAACGCGGTCGAGCGAGCGCGTCTGGGGAAGGCGGCCCGCGAATTCGCCCAGAAAGTGCTCTCGCGCGACGCCGTCCTGCGCGAGTTCGAGGCGAAGTTATGCGCGCTGCGCGCCGGCACTTCTGACACTTAGGCATCTGGCGCGGCGTTCGGATTTCTGAAATCGCAAGCGTCTTCTCATTACAAAGGGCAACATGAAGATCACCATTATCGGCACCGGCTACGTTGGTCTGGTCACTGGCGCATGTCTTGCGGAAATTGGTAACGACGTCTTTCGTCTTGACGTTGATCAACGCAAAATCGACATCCTTACTGACCGGTGGATCAAATAGTACGTAGTTTATCAAGTGGTGTAACGAACATGCTTCTCCTTGAACAGGTTGCGAATTACGTGAGGTTCCTTCTGCTGGCGATGCAGGTGCCGGCGAACGGTGCCGATCATTTCCGCCTTACTGGTCGGGCGGCTTTTCCCGAGCGCGTTGGTCTTCACGTCCTGATTGAGCAGCTCGTCCGGGTTCAGTTCGGGACAGTACCCCGGCAGCCGGATCAGGCGCAGGCGCTCAGTGTTCTCGGCAACGAAACGCTTGACATAATTCCCTCGGATATAGGATTCGCGAAAGGTTTTGTCGTAGTAAGGAATGCGGTGTACACGAGATCGATATGAATAGTAGTGGTTATATTGGAAAGTCGTAGAATAGGTCAGCGACCGACGGATGGGTTCCGCGAGCACGCTTCATCTGTCTTTTGGCGATCATGTGCATGTATATGATCGCCCCCCATTTGCGAAGCAATTCCGCCTGTTTTGACGTACAGGATCGGCTGCGGCTGTATATACGGTCTTACTGCAGCCGATACGGACGCAGCGGGCCAATATGAAATTCGCTGACTCGCACCTCATTGACCTCACGAGCTGGTAGCTCTTATGCACATTCAGGTTTAGCGAGTCCCGGTCCAACCTGTCTTGTCATCACATTCGATTTCCAACGCAACTTTTCGACGTGTCATCCTGTGTAGATTTAAATCCTCAAGGCGCGGCTAACTGTTCAGACTGGCTTCGCATTCAAGTACCCCTTCTGGTAGGGCCGTTCATGGGCGAGGATTGCCCAGATCGTCCGCGCCATCTTGTTGGCAAGCGCCACAGTCACGACGTTCGGCGGGCGCCGCTTGCTGATCTGTTCGATCCACGGGCCAGGCTCTCGGGCATGCGCAGATACGTGTCGCCGCGCCTGCTGATGCCGAGTAGCGTCACCTTGCCTCCCGAGCCCGTTTGCTTTGCCACAAGACCGATCCAGGCCGCAAACTCGCGGCCCGATCTGAACGACTTCGCATCGCCCATCGTCGCCACTGCGGCTGTCGCCGTCAGCACACCAACGCCCGGGATCTCGGTAATCGCCTTGACCGCCTTGTCCTCCAGCATCCACTGGCGCAGCCGCCGCTCGATCACGACGATCTGCTCATCGAGCTTTGTCAACCCGTTCCACTGCTCGCGCAACGTATCGACCAGCACTGCCGGCAGATGATCCGAGACTCTGGCCAGCACCGCAGGTGTCGCCTTGTCCAGCGGAGCGCGGCCCTTGCCCATCACTTCGCCGTATTCGGTCAACAGTCCGCGCAAGCTGTTGATCTACATCGTACGGAACTTCACCAGTTGCTGGCGCATCCGGTGCAGCGCCAGCACTGCCTGCTGCGCTTCGTTTTTTACTGCCACTGCGTTGCCTGGCTGCTGCACGGCCAGCCAGATCGCCCGGGCGTCCGCTGCATCGCTCTTGTTGCGGATGTTGAACGCCTTGACGAATTCGGCCGGCATCAGCTTCACCTCGTTCCCCAGCTTCGTGAGCTGCCGTGCCCAGTGTTGTGAACCGCCACACGCCTCCATCCCGATCAGGCAGGGTGTACGGTTCGCGAAGTACTCAAGAAACTTCGCTCGTTTGATCGACCCGTTCACGATCTCGCCAGTTTCCTCATCAACGTAGTGCACCTGAAACACGCTTTTGGCGATATCGATCCCTACTGGCGTAGGCTTCATGTCGGATGCTCCAGTTGCCTGTCAAGAACTACATGATCTTCCGTCTGGGTACTCTGGTGCCGTCGGCTCATGACGGTCCGCCTTCCTACATCGTCGCCGCTGCTCACGGGTGGGAGGCGTTCTTTTCATTGACTTCGATGCCGCCCAGCAGAATCCGAGCGCAGCGAAAAGTCTTGAACCCCTGCATGGGGCGCGTGCGGCGGGCGCTTGATCGCGCTATGGTCCTGGTGGGGTAGCTGCAGCGCATTGCTGCGCTGTTGACCCTTAAGAATCGTACGTGCGCTTTTAGGAGCATACGGCTCAAGCCTCTACAAAGGCATCTGTCGACACCCCGTAGCACAACTTCATTTTCCGGCATATTGCGGATTGCTATGGCGAGTGAGATGGTGCATCTGAGGTTGCTGGCTGCATCCGTCCCGCCGTCAGTTTGCTTCGCAATATGCGTAACACCCCAGCGGGTGTTTGTTGTGATGGGCTGCTGACAGTTGGAGCACATGCCATCTTGCCTTGACCAGACACGGTACAGCTTACGGCGACCGCGCGCCGAGTTCAGCATCTTCCTGCCCCATCGGGATTCGAAGTACGGCACCCATTGCGGATCGTGCGGATTGGCGCCCGCTTTGATCTTGATATGCAGGGAATGGTCGCGAAGGCAGTAGCTAATGGTTACACGATGAATGGCAATCAAGGAAGGCTACCATGGCGGCTGATAGAGGCTTGCGGCCGTATCTCCGCCGTCAGGTGAATCAGATCACGTAACAAAAGACGACTCGGGCGCCGCCATCGAAGACCCGAACATATCGCTGTTGCTCGACTGACCGCGGCGTACGCCTCCAGCATTCCGCCGCAATGTCCCCTTCCCAGCGGAAGCCCTCTCATTGCTGCCCGCTTCAGGCGACGATAAACCTTCAGGCGACGACAAACCCTCAATCGACGCGAGCCCGTAGCTCGTCAAATGACGCGCCCCATGCATTTTTTCAGACTGGCTTCCAAAGCGTGCTGAGCAGCTATCCTCGAAATTTTTGGGCGCGCCGTACGGGAAGCTAATGCGCGCACCCTGCGACGGCTTTGTATTACGCGTTTGGTCATCGCGTACGGAAGTTTGACTCCGGGTTGAACTCGAGGTGTCATTACCTGAGAGGTCGTTCATCTCGTAGTCCGGAGGCGATCCAAGCAGGGGGCTCAAGGACGATTCTGAGCCAGTCTGCCCACCGCGCTGCGGATCGCCGCTTGAATATTGGGCTCGCATTGAGTTAGGGTTACTTTGCGCGTGCGCCGATGAGCAGGCGATGGCAGCCACCGCAGCCGCTACCGTTGCAATTGGTCTAACTTTCATAAAGCAGATATTCATATGCGAGTCAAAGTACTGACGCCGCTCACCAGCACCAGCGTCGCGCCAAAGCAGATCGAATCTGCCCACGCGAACTTGCAGTCGGTTCGTACCTGTGTACGTACAGACCCGCGCGATGCGGTGGAGCAGCGCAAACGCGTTGAGCCTGATACGAATCCGAATCGTGACCACTGCGTTACCGGGAAGTAGAGTGGGCCGCATCGCGGCCGATCGTATAGTACGTCCAGCCGCTATCCCTCATCACACTGGGGTCATACAGGTTGCGTCCGTCGAACACGACCGTCTCGTTGAGCGCTTCTTTAACCTGCTCGAAATCGGGGCTGCGGAACTCCTTCCATTCGGTCAGGATCACCAGCGCGTCGGCGTTTCGGAGCGCCACGTCGCGCTCTTTCGCAAAGGTCACACACTCGTAATGGTCGGGACCGAGGTCTTCCGCCAGGCGCCGCCGGGCTTCGTCGAGCGCAACAGGATCGTACACGCTGACCGACGCGCCAGCGCGAATCAATGCCGCAATCAGTTGCCGGCTGGTTGCCGCTCGCATATCGTCGGTGTTCGGCTTGAAAGCGAGGCCCCAAATGGCAAAGTGCTTGCCATTAAGTGCGTTGTTGAAGTGCTGTTTGATCTTGTCGAACAGCACCGTCTTTTGCAGGGTGTTCACATACTCGACCGAAGCGAGGACGTTCAGCTCCATGCCGTGTTCGTTGGCGGTGTGCATTAACGCCTGCACGTCCTTTGGAAAGCAGGAGCCACCGTAGCCGCACCCGGCGTAGAGGAAGCTGTAACCGATCCGTGGATCAGAACCAATGCCACGCCGGACGTGTTCGATATCCGCGCCAACGCGGTCCGCCAGGTTCGCGAGTTCATTGATGAAGGATATCCGTGTGGCGAGCATTGCATTGGCCGCGTACTTGGTGAACTCGGCCGATCGCACGTCCATGCACAGGGTGCGTTGATGATTGCGGTTAAACGGTGCATAGAGTTGCTCCATCAGGCTCTTCGCGCGCAACCCCGGGACGTCGGAATCGTATCCCAATACGATACGATCAGGTCGCATGAAGTCCTCGACCGCAGCGCCTTCTTTGAGAAACTCCGGGTTTGAGACCACAGCGAACTGTGCGTCTTGGCCGCGTGCCGCCAATTCCTCCAAGATCGCATCACGCACCTTGTCCGCGGTACCCACCGGTACGGTCGACTTATCTACAACGACCTTGAATGAGTCCATGTGCCGGCCGATGCTACGCGCGGCAGCAAGCACGTACTTCAAGTCTGCTGAGCCGTCCTCATCGGGTGGGGTTCCGACCGCGATGAACTGGATATCGCCGTGTGCGACCCCTTTGGCGACATCGGTGGAAAACGTCAGGCGACCGGCATCGCGATTGCGTGCGATCACTTCCGATAGACCGGGTTCGTAGATGGGTACACCACCGTTGTTGAGCTCTTCAATCTTCGCGGCATCGACATCGAGACACAGCACATCATTACCCAACTCCGCGAGGCATGCTCCGGTGACAAGACCGACATAACCTGTTCCGACGATAGTGACTTTCATGGATTATGGTGCGCGTAGAAAGTGGAAATATTCTGCGAGTCGGCACGCAAATGCACGCCTGATCGGCTTGTCCGAAGGCGTAACGGTCCGACGAGCTCGCATCTTTACTCAACGAAACCTGTTTCGGGAATATCTGGCGCAAGGCGACAAGGTAATTTCTCTTTCCGTCAAGGTTTGATCGGCATGGCGAGCTTGGCGGATGCGCAGCGAGAGTGTCCGCTTCGCTAGTAGGGAGCTGACGGTTGGGAGATTCTGGTGAATGAAGGGTGGTTTGCAGCGGTGGTGTCTCTATACGGAAGCGCCACTCTCTCTTTCACGACGCTGTTGCATTGCTGGTCAACAGTTCGCATATCAAGCATATCCGACGTTCTTTCGCGCACTTCTATGAGACTGCACGTGACATTCACCGCATAGCGCGGCGTCGAGTTTCATTACGTGAGTAGCGTAGCGCTGCATTGACGAGATAAGTGACGAGAAGACGGCGGATAAGGTCCCAAGATTGTCGGACAGGGCCCAATCTTGCAACGTACCCTTGCTGGGATACGCACGGCTCCGGTAGCGCGAAAGTACGCGTACGATGGCTATCTCAAAGACATACCGGCACGGGGCACGCGCATTGATCAATGCTTTTTTCCCGCAATCTGTGATGGCTTTCTCACACGTAACAACGTTCTTTTCGATCATTTCCTGCTGAATGACCATGCTTCCAATCCATATGTACTTGAATGTCGTTGATGCAACACCACTGGTAGCCATCGACCTTATCATCGAGAACGAGATGGGCGATTATCTTCTCGGGCGCCGCGTCAACAAACCCGCTCAAGGTTTCTGGTTTGTCCCGGGCGGTCGCATTCGCAAGAACGAGCGCCTTGACGACGCCTTTCACCGGATCGCAAGCGAGGAACTTGGTCGAGCCGACCTCAGACGGGCCGACGCCGACCTTCTTGGCGTGTACGAACATCTGTACGAGGACAATTTTAGTGGTCAATCCGGCATCTCGACTCATTACGTTGTACTCGGGTACAAGCTGCGGGGCACTATTGAACTTGCGAGCCTGCCCGACCTGCAACACACGGCGTACCGTTGGGCCACGAAAGAAGAGATCACGACCGATGCGGAGGTTCATCTGAACACGAAAGCTTATTTCGGTGGTCCCGCGCTACGGTGCGGAGGTCGTTTTTCAGTATGACATGGACGCCCTCCCCGAACCCGGGGCCGACTGTTTCGCCAAGCGCGAATACGTTGGCAAAATGGTTAGCCCGCGCATGCACGCGGCGGAGGATTAAAGAATTATCGTGTCCGTTAACGTCAGAGGTTGGTTGGTATCTGCCAACCTGTCTCCACGCACGCCGGTGCTCACTCATACTTCCATTGCTTGTTGGTCTCGGTGAGTACTTCCGCACCTTTTAAACCTCGTGTTTCCCACCAATTCAATACGTGAGCGCTTGTTTTGATTCTTCGAGATGTCGGGTGGGGACGGACAGCACGCCTCGTGAAATACGTGTGTGGTCAGGCGTTGGAATTGGCGCGCACTGGAACTCGCAATAGCGTTAGTGGCCGGTGGACCGGTGACGTGGCCCACTTCAACGGACGGCGCGGCGAACCCCTGGCGCCGGTCGTCAAGGAATGACACGACCACCATAAAGGGTTGAGCGTACTGATAGCGCACAGGACTCACAAGCGCTGGATTAATTGGAAACGGGGTTGGTAAGCGGGAGAATGATCGGTGACGGAGAATGAAATCATCCAGGAGTCGGCCGCGCTGCGTGGTCAAGGCAAGTATCGGGAAGCGATCGACCTCATCGAGGCGAGCCTTCCGAACATTGAGGGGAACATCCGACTCAATGCCCAACTCGAGGCATTCCGGGCCGCAGTAGAAGCCGGGGATGCCGAAACGGCGCACGAGTATGCGATAACGATCGCGGCCGAAGAACCGGGTCGGCCGAGCATCCTAACCGTTGCTCTGACCAACGGCGTATTAATGTGGCCGATCAGACCGGAAACGGTGGCACGGGGCGGCCACGCTTAAGTGAACCGCAGCGCGGCGCGTCATGGCAGCGGACGCTAGACGGCTGCGCGGCGTCTCACCGCGCAGTGCGCGAGATGAAAAGTGACGGCTTGCGCTGCATTTTATTCCCGGCAGCGGGACGTCGTCGCCGCCGTCGGTATTCCTGTCCGACACCTACTTGCTCGCTTAGCCGCATGGCTTGGCCGTCGACTGATCGTAAGGGGATCATCTGCCATGAGAGAGGGCAGGGGCAGCTTGAAGCGCTCGCAATCGCGTACGTGATGGCAAGGAAATAAAAAGAAGCCCGCCGGACGAGGTGCCGGCGGGCAAAAAGAATCGAGGAGTGTCGTCGGACCGGGATGACCCCTCGAATCGGCCAGTCGCTAGTATCGAGCGGTAAGAATGGCGCGGCGCACAAATGGCGGTGATAGTTAAGATTTTGTCCGAATCGGGCATTCGCTGCTATTACTCAGGCTGAGGGCAAGGCATGGATCCAATCTCGAAGACCCACATCCGATCCCGCGGCATAGAGTTGAAAAATGGAGTATTCCGCCAACATGTTAGCTTTTTCCGTCAGCGGCATTCTGCCATACAGCAATCTGGATATGATGCACTGCAATCTAAATAGACTTTTCTCTGCGCTGTAACGAATCTTGGAAGTCGCTGTGTCAGGCAGTTCAATATTCTTTGCTGCCCAACGTCAAATTGGCAATTTTGGTTGATAGTAAATTGGCACATCGTATTGAAATAAATCACTAGGATCGTCGTAATTAATTCGGCATGCTTATTTATTGCATCGGCAAGTTAGCCTGATATACGAGGGAGATTTTTCTAACCCGATCCAGTTATGGGGTTTCGTGAAAGCGCGTGGCATGAAAAGAGAGGCATCGTCCAGAATTAGCGAGAAACAACACGAGGCGGCTGAACTGGACGTGGGCGTGACGTATCAGCGAGTGGACTGGTGATGAATACGTCGAGTATTAAACATCAAGATAGGCTGATAATCGCTGCGATCGCGACGGGTTGGTCCACAGCAACGCGAACTGATACAAAAAATTAAAAATATGACTCAAAATTTGCGCGGACAACAACCCCGATCGGCGCCGAGCGCGCTGACGCTTGCTGCAGCCTTAGCGTTCTCCGCTTCGGCGCACGCGGCCGACCCTGCGCTCAATGCACTCGGTCAGGCTGGTGGTTTGGTGATTCCGTATGCGTTTGCACTGCCCGAAGGGACGGTGGAGGCGCAGTACAACAACTACATCGATCCGCGCTACGGGAAGAAAGCGACGGGCGCGCAAATGTATTGGGGCGCGGTGGGGTTGCTGCCTTATGTGGAGTTCTCTGGCGGGCTCGCCAATTACCCGGCTGATGTCCACGCGCCATTCAGCGGCGCCGACCACTTCCTGTTTCGTCACCTGATGGGCGACGTCAAGATCGAAGTGCCGAAGTTCTTCAAGTATCAACCGAGCATTGCGTTCGGCATTAGCGACATTGGCGGCCAGACGCATTTCTTCCGTTCGAAGTACGGCGTGGTGTCGCAAGCATTTGGACCGGTGACGTTGACCGCCGGTTACGGACAGGGCGATCGCCTCGATGGTCTGTTCGGCGGCGCGCAGGTATCGCTGTGGAACACGGGCTTGTCGCTGCTTGCAGAAGACGATTCGAAGACGCCTTATGCCGGCGTGCGCTATCAGTCTCCGCGGATTAGCTGGCTCGCCGATGCGAACGTGATTGGCACGTTCATGCGTTCGATCCGTTCGACGGATGGTGTGTCGCCGCGCACGTCGTTCTCGGTGGGCATTCAGATTCCGCTGGGCAAACGCTTTAGCAGTGCGCGGTGTGCAGACGGTTTGTGCGAGGGCCCACAGGTGCCGGTCACCCAGACTGCGGACGCCGACGATGACGGCCCCATCCGTCTCGCCAGCCTGCAACCGGTGGACATGCGTGCCGCCACAGCGAACAACAACCCGCTGGCTGCGGCACCGATTACGTATGTGCCGCCGCTGCAGTCGTATGCGTCTGTGATGCTGAGTGATGTGACGGCCAAATCGTCGGACGCGCAGTCGCCCGCTATTCCGGAAGCGCTGGACACCTCCGCGCTCGACGAAATCGCCGCGCAACTCTTTGCCGCCGGCCTCGAGCGTGTGCGCGTCGGGATGAGCGGTCGCGATCTGGTTGTTGAGTACGAGAACCACCGCTACAACCAGAACGAAGCCGACGCGCTCGGCATTGTGCTTGGCGTGGCAAGCGTGAATGCGCCGCACGGGACGGACAAGATTCATGTGGTGATCAAGAAGGCCAATGAGCCGTTAGGCGAAGTCATTGTCGATCGCGATGCGTTTGCGCAGTTCGTTGCGGGTGGCGCGCCGACGGCCGCAAGCGCATCAATGACGATGCGCACGCGTCCGACTTACGACGCGGATTCGATCGCATGGCATGGCAACGAGCACACGCATGGGCTGACGCGGATTCAGATCGAACCGATCGTCAGTTACCTGTACGGCACCGAGTACGGCAACTTCGACATTTCGCTCGGCGCCAACATTGAAGGGTTCGTGCCGCTGTGGCGCGGCGCGGAGCTGTACGCGAGTTACATCGCACCGATCTACAACACGAAGAACATGGACGACGGCCGTGTGTTCAGCAATTACCGCCTGCGCGGCGGCCTGAATGCAGTCGCATTGGCACAAAGCTTCTGGATCATTCCGCAAGTGTTCAACGTGGCGTCGGTCGGCAAGTTTGATTACTCGTATGTGGGTGTGCAAAACGAAACAACGGTGTTCGTGCCGGGCCGTCCCGACCTGATTCGCTTGCGGCTTGCCTATTTGCACCATGAGCCGGGTCATGACGAATTGCCGGGTGTGAAGAATGCCGAGCTGACTTACCGCTGGGTGCAGCCGTCCTGGAAGCTGTGGATCGAAGCGGGCGTGGCGCGCTTTGTGGGTGGAGACAAGGGACCGGTCGCGACGCTGACGCGCTGGTTCGACGACGTTTCGGTGAGCGTGCACGGCGAACATAGCGGGCAGGGCACGTTTGTGGGCGCCGCAATCAGCTTCCCGCTGACGTTGCGTCAGGGCATGAAGCCGGGGATCAGTCAGGTGTATGGCTCGGAACAGTTCCAGCTCGACTTCCGCACGCGAGTCGGGTCGACGAATTATCTGTCGGCCAATGCGGCCGAGAACATGATCTTCCCGTACAGCACGCAGCAGTTCTTGCTGAATCAGGGCCGCTTTAGCGGCGAGTACTTCTCGACCCAGCTTTACCGGATGCGTGATGCGTACCTGCGTTATGGGCGCCCCGGTAGTGGCGAAACGAAGCCGAAGCCGCAAGCGGGTGTACCGGCTGTATCGACGGGCGCGGCGCTTTCACATGGCGTCTGCGGAAACGGTTTGCAGGGTGTAAGCGACGGACGGGCGCTGGTGCCGGTCAATTGTGAATGACTTTCTTTGGAGATAGGCGATGAAGCTTCTAAACGGCGCCACGCTGCGCACGCTGCAGTTCGGATCGATAGTGCTTGCGACCAGTGCGCTGGTCGCATGCGGTGGCAGCGGCGACTCGCCGGGCGCGACGGTGAGCGGTACGGCCGCGGTGGGTGCAGCAATGGTAAACGCAAGCATTGTCCTGACTTGCAAGAACGGCACGGGTAGTGCGACGGCTAACGCAAGCGGCGCGTATTCGGCGACCTTCAAGTTTGACGGACCGTGTGCGATTACGGCGACCGGCGGCGCGGTCACGATTCATTCGTTTGCGGCCGGCGCGGGTACCTACAATGTGACTCCCTTGACCGAATTGCTTTTGAGCTATCTGGCCGGGCAGCTTGGAACCACGGTTAGCGGGCTGCTGTCGGGAATCTCGAGCAACGCAACATTTCAGAGCGCGCTGTCCAACAGCACGGTGATCGCGAACGCAGAGGCGGCCATCGCCCAGTTGATCAAGACCCGGTACGGGATCACGCTTTCGTCATCTTCGTTCTTGACGGTTTCGTTCACGCCAGGGCAGCCCGGCGCGGATGCGGATTTGGACACTTTGCTGACCGCTGGCGCGATTACCGCGAATGGTCAGCCAGCGGCGTCGTTGACAGCCGCTGCGACAGCGGCGGGGGCGGCAGCTCCGATCTCCGGCGGGGGTAACAGCGGTGGAGCAACCGGTGGAACGGGCGGCACCGGTGGCACGGGAACCACAACGAAATAGCTTTCACGCGCGGAAGCAGAGAATCGGGCCGCCGGACCGGTTCAGGTCCTCAACGGAACTGGGCCGGCCGCTCGCTAAAGAACCTTTGTCCAATACGAAATCGCTCTAACAAGCCTGGAGGGTATTTGAGGCTTCGTATCGCGATGGTCTGGATTGGATAATGAGGGTCTTTGCGATTCTGCCGCCAATATCCATGAACGGAACTACAAGGGCTTGAGACGTGAAAGGCAACTATTCGTAGCCGAGCCTATGACTCAGAATGGGCGCGAAAAAGAGTGCTATCGCAGAGCCCGCTGCCTTACCCTCGAGCACCGCGGCCGCAGCAGCGGCCTGCATTCCGTACAGGTGCGTGGATAGATCAAATAGCTGAGGTAGGCAGTAGAACGCTGCGATCACAATGCAATAACCTTGCATGACCGATATGCGCCAGCCTTTCTCGAAAGCGACAGCAGCGGCGACAACGCGCAGAACGCCGAATAATACAAGCGCACCCACAGCAGCCTGTTCGCGGAGCAAATACTCTGGAATAAACTCGCCCATAACTTCCCGTTCACCTGGAACGTTAAACCACCAGAACCATCTGAAATTGAAAGCCGCCAATTCGAACGTTACCATCGAATGCCGGCCGCTCAGGACAATCGGTCTTCGGAATTCAGAAACGAGTTGACCGGTTTTGATGTTATCGAAACCGTCCCGGGACAATGAAAGCACGGCTGAATAAACCACTATATTGGCCGATATAGTCAAGCGCTACGTTCAGTAAAACGGGCGCGCGTTATCCATGCGCGGTCCTGCTTTTCAATATCCACGGTCGTGTTGGCTGTGTCTGCTTTGACTGTCAACGCGACTGCGAAGGGACTCATTCGTCTCGGCAGACTGTCACGGGTAGTAATCGGGGAGGGCAATCTGTGGCGTCCGCTTGGAGTAGGGGCTGCCGCGGTACTCCCCGGATTGGGCTCGTGCCGTTGATCCGGCACCTGTGCTTGAGGCCTTCTACAGTGCCACTTCGTTGCGCATCCGATAGTCCGTCGGTGTCGTCGCCAGATATTTTCTGAAGAGTTTCGACAACTGCCCACCGCTGCTGATACCACAGCGGCGCGCGATCTTGTCGACTGGCAAACGCGATTCAATGAGCATCCGACAACTCATGTTTAATCGTGCACGAAGTAGATAGTCGGAGGGCGTCATGCCGATCTCGCTCTTGAAGCGGCGCAGGAAGTTGCGCTCGCTCATCGCCGCGACCTGCGCAGCATCGTCGATTGAGATGGGACGATCGACGTTCGCTTCCAGCCAGCGTGCCGACGCCAGGATCTTCTCGCTGATCTGCGGCGCCGCGTTTAGCGTGACCGACGACGTGAAAGGTGTATTGGGTTGTGGCGCGATCGACTCTGCAACCTGCTGCGCCAAATCGGCCCCGAGATCCTCCTCGACGATGCGTAACGCCGTGGATACGGCGCCCGGCGCTTCCGTCAGCGACTTCGCCGGATACAGGCCGTGCGCTTCGTTGCCGCCATAGAGAAGCGGGCAGTAGCGACTGGGCAGCCCGGCCGCTTGCAGCAGCAACAGGCCCTCTGCGATCGGATGCACGATCTCGCTGAACGGGTGCCTACGGCGTAGCCAGTTGCTCAGCCGCTCGTCGCGGCATGCCTGCTGTACGCCCGCACCGCCGGCGATGAACAACAGATGTGTCTGGTTCGTGCCTCGGTGCGACTGGACGTCGTCGGTCCAGACAAATACCGATGACGAACTGGCGATGCGCCCACCCGCGGCGGAAAGTAGCGAGACGTCGTAGCGTGCACTGCCAGATCGCTGCGCGGCGACGAGCGAGTTTGCCTTCTGGAAGATTTCGATGATTGCTGCGACCGTAGGCAGTGCAAATCCGTTGAACAGCGCAATGTCGATGCGAGTCAAAGCGTTCGTTTGCATCGGCACGGCACTTTGCCGCGAGATGCGCGGCAGAGTATGTACCAAATCCATTTAGTTTTCCCCGGAAATATGTGGTCTGCAAAGTCTTCTCCCCAAGACTCTGTCTTTTTCTTATTGGAGCATCCTATACATATGGTTCTCTTACCAGTATTTAATGGCCGAATTAGCCAACACATTGGCTGTTGCGGACACTGAGAAGCGGGATAGCGGGCAGTCTTGCTGGGCTTATGATTCTACCCGCGAACTGGCAAAATTTCGAATGCCCAGTGCGTCTCTCAAAAAAATTGAGACGGAATGTATAGCGCATCCTTTTTATATTTATATGTGGTAACGAATAATTGTTTGTCAATATCGCTGAATTGACCATTGCAAGCGAAACATCTCGTAAGTAATTCAATTTGGAGCTATGTTGACCCAACCTAGTGCATTCGCTATGTCGCGTCGCAGGCTTTCACAAAACGCCACTGCCGACGCCGGGAAAGTAGACGCCTCAGGCCATTCGCGGGGCGACGTCCAGCTGCTTGGTCTTTTCGGACAGAAGTTTTCCGATAAACGCCTCAAAACGGTGCGACACACGGGAAGATGTAAAATTTCGCTCGGCTGCTCAGAATCCGCGCTTGCAAAGGCGCGCCACGCGTATCGTTGCCCAGCTACGCCGTAGGGCAGCGACCGTGTGCCGATTTCGAAGGTACTGCATCACGATACATCCAGGAATAGGGTGCATCAGCACGTTAACTCAATGCGATACCTCGCGAGCCGACTCTACTTTGCCGTCACGCCGGAATCTAACGATCAGGGTTCGTGGGACTCGGCGTCGTTCGGGCCACGGGCTTTGAACGTGCCGATCGCCTTGCGGATTGCTCAATACTCTGGAGCAACACCAGCGGCCGAATGGTGGCTTTTTGGGCGTATGTGGTCTGCTGCTGGTCAGCAGGCGTTCGTCTGCGATGCGCCCGGATTTTCACGAAAGGCGTTTCCCGCCGACTTGCGCATGGGGAACGCTTGTGCCATGTGACGTGTGATGTTTAACTCGTTTACCTCACTGGCATCGTTGCGGGCGGGGGGGCGGGGGATAAAAAATTTTTAGCAAACGATTGCGCGTGAGCCTAAATAAGCTCTGCGCGCGACCGTTAACGGGTTCATGCACAAACAAGACATTCAGACAATTGTCTCCGCAGCTCGCGAAACGGCCGATTCTATCGTCGGTGCGCGCGAGTGGAAGACGGCCGAAGATGCCAGCGCGATGCGCGATGTGATCTTTTGGGACATGCTTGCCAAGCGACTCCCTAACACGAACATCGCCGATTTGCTGTCAATGTTCGATTAGATGGCGGCGTCGGCGCGGTTCAGGCGCGGCATTTCCACCGCTCGCGGCACAGTCGGCCGCATGGCGTGATTGTGGACGTATCCGATGTCCGTCAATTGGCGTCTGAAGCTTTACGACAACTACTGGTCACCAAGACCCACCAGGGAAAAGATCTTGACGACTGATCCTGGTTTCGGTTGACGCTCACCCTGTTGCTGAATGAAGACTTGCATGGCGCGCGTCATCTCCTGGCCTGAAAGCTTGCGATAGGCGCAAATGTTGTACGTGACGCCGTGCTGCCGGTCTTTGATGAAATTGTCTACGTTCGGTAGCTGCATGCTTCCCTCGACAACGTCGTGCGATTCTCCCGCAGGAACTGATCATCCTTCGTCTATGGCCGTGGACGGCAGTCTCATACCGCCTGGTATAGAAGAGGTCCACGAAAAAGAACCTGCCGCCCGACGGAGCGGCAGGCTAAAAGTTCGAGGGGTGGGGTTCGCTTGAGAGAAGCGCCCCCTCGAAAGACCGAAGCTGAGTTTAGTCGTTCGAAGCAGACGGTGGAGGTACGCGGCGGATGGCGTCATGCTCTTGACGGAACAGGACATGAAAAAGGGCTCATCCCGGTCCTTTACTCCGCCGGCGAATGATTGACACTGATGCCCATGGCGCGACGCCTGCCCGGTACGAAATTCACTATTGCGGCAACCGCGGTGGCAACGAGTCCTAGCGTACACACGCCATACCATCCATGCGCCGCCCACACGAGCGTTGCCAGCCGGGTCAGTAGCGCTCCGCCCGTAAAAAGCCCGAGGATCCAGGCGGAGATCGCCGGCCCGACCTTGACCGCAACCATGTCACGCTCGACGAGGTCGCCAAAGCGGATGCCGGCATCGAAGCCGCGCCCGACAATGTCGACAAGCGAGTTCTCGACGCTGATATCGATGCGGATCTCCGGGTAGCGATCGAGAAAACGCCGCAAAACAGGCTGCATGACGATCATGTGCCCGGCACGCGCGACGTTGATGCGCAGCAAGCCGGCAGGAAGTTCAGCAATGGCGCCTAACTCGTCCGAAGCCTGCACGAGCTCCCGTACTGCCGGCATTATTCGCTCGAAGAAAATCTCGCCTGTCTCTGTCAGGCTAACGCCTCGGGTATTGCGGTTGAACAGCGCAAGCCCGACACGGCGCTCAAGATTCCGGATCGTCCCGCTGCTACCGGCACCGCGTTATCTTTGCTCCCCGGCCGGAATTCGCGTGCGTTGCTGGAGCAGCGCGCCGCTCAGCAGTGCGAGTGCGGCGATGGCGCCCGGCACGAGTCCGGACAGAAAGATCTGCCTGGCATTCCAGTGCTGCGCGAGCATCAGGGTGCCGGCGACCGGACCGAGGATCGATCCGATACGGCCGACGCTCAGCGCACACCCGACCCCCGTCGCCCTCATCGAGACAGGATAGATTTCCGCCGCGAGCGAATTGAGGCCCGCCTGTGCGCCCTGTACGGCACAGCCTGCGCCCAGCGTACAGGCCAGAATGAGCGTGCTGTCGAGGGGCAGCAGTACCAGCATCGCAACAAATGCCATGTAAAGGATGAATTCTGTAAAGAGCACTGGTGTCACGCCGAACCGGTTCATCAATTTGCCCTGCGCGATCGATCCGATGATGCCGCCGACGCTGAATGCCGTAATTGCCTCGATCCCGATCGACACATTCTGCCCGTTCAAAACAAGCACGGCGGGAAGCCAACTGATCGAGAAATACAGAACCATCAGGTTGAGGAAATAGGGGATCCACAACAGGATTGTGGTGGGCGCGCGGCCGTCCGTGAACAATTGCCGGATCGTTGCGCCACCTGGACCGCGGACGGTGTCGACAAAGGCGACGGCGTTCGAGTCAAGATCCGGAGCGATCCGTCGCATGATTGCATTGACGCGCAGGTTCGCATCGCCGCGACAGATGAGGTAGCGCACCGACTCGGGCATCCATGCCGCCAGCGCCGCTGCGATGATCAGCGGCAGGCCTCCGCCCACATAGAACACGGCATGCCACCCGAAGTGGGGCAACAATGCCGCACTGACCAGCCCGCCTAACACCGCGCCGGCCGGCATGCCGCAAAAGAGCAGTGTCACGGAGATTCTTGCGAGGCGGCGGGGCGAGAACTCGGACGCGATGGCGACGATGTTCGGCATGGCACCGCCCAGGCCGACACCGGTCAGGAACCGGACGACCAGCAGTTGTGGCAGTGTCGTCGCGTAAGCGGTGAGGAGTGCAAATGCGCCGAACGAAAGTGTGGACGCGATCAGAATCTTTTTCCGGCCGTAACGGTCGGCGAGCGTGCCGCATACGACCGCGCCCATCATCAGGCCGACGAGTCCCGCTGTGAATACCGGTCCGAACTGGTGCAGCGGAATGTGCAGGTCGGCGGAGATGGCGGGAGCAAGGAAGCCGATGGTCTGCGTGTCGAACCCGTCCAGTACTGCGACCAGCATGCATAAGGCCACGGTAAAGCGTTGCAGGGCCGACATGGGGTGCGCGTCGATGACGTCGCCCACGAGCGCTTCGCGCCTGCCGCCGCTCGCGAGTGGCCGGTCTGATTGTCCAGATTTGCCGCGGCCGGCGGCATCCAGTGTGACGTGAGCGATACGCATGAAATTTCCTCGCATTTAATCCGTGATGGATTGACCAACCTAGAACGTGTGGCGGATACCTGCCTGGAAGCCGAGCTCGCTGCCACCGGCAAGCGGCACATTGCGCGTGATGGGCACGGCGCCGCCAAGGGAAAACACGCCGCCGTTGCTGTTGCTGACGTAAGCGAGCGTGCTGAACAGGAGCGTGCGCTTCGATAGCGCATAGGTTCCGATTGCGCTTGCCTGCCATGCCCGCGGGGCGTTTGCGCCGCTGACATCAATCCATCCCCATCCCGCGCCGATTGCCAGATCCGGCGTGATGCGCCAGTCGCCTGAGAGCGAGTAGATGCTGGCATACACGCCGCGTACGTTGGCCGGCGCATTGGCGCCGGGGTTGTCACCACGGTAGTAAGACAGGTAGATGCGGCCGTGGCCGTAGTCGTAGTTCGCGGCGGCGAAGGTTGATTTGACCGAGAACGACGCGTTCTGGCTTTTCTGTTCGGCGTAGTTCAGACCGAAATACCAGGGGCCGCGCGAATAATCGATCATCGCGACATAGACGTTGTTGCCGGTGTGCGGCGACGCCTGTCCGCCAAGCGACACGAGTCCCTGCACCTTGAAGCCATAGAGATTCGGGGAGATATAGCTGAGCGAGTTGTCGTAGCGGATGCCGAGGCTTGACGAGTTGTTGATGATCGAACCGTAGGTTGCCCCGTAGAAAGCATCGAGTTGCGCCAGCATGATGTACTGCGGTGAGTTTTGCCGCCCCGCGCGCACTTCGCCGAACGGGCCGGAAAGACCCACCCAGGCTTGCCGGCTGAATGCGCGTGTGGGATCGGCAGCCGAACCCTGCGAAAGCGAGAAGCCATTCTCGAGCACCGCGTTGACGTGGTAGCCCGCACCAATATCTTCCACGATCCGCAGGCCCAGACGACTTTGCTGATACCCGCCGCTGTCAATACTGACTGCCGTTCCCTTACCGGTGGCATGGGTCACGCCAAGATACGAATCGACGATGCCGTATAGCGTGACCGAGCTTTGCGCGTACGCGCTTGTGGCGCTTGTGCATAAGAGTGCGGCCGCCAGCCATGCTGCTTTCATCTATCTGTCTCCTTCATGTTGTTGTGTCATCCAGTCGTTCGCCGGTGTGTTGGCATCCGCGCAATGGCGTGAATATTGACCCTATACCGATACAAACATAACTATCGTTAACGCTTAATTATCGAAATACGATAAATTTGTTGACGTGAATTCCAGTTGCGTTATGATTCAGACATCGATTCCGGAGGGACATGAGATGAAGCTGGTGAGTTTCGAGTATCGGGGTGCCACGTCGTTCGGCGTGGTGGATGGCGATAGCCTGGTGGATCTGGCGCCCATCGCCGGCGAAGTTGGCGGGACGTTGAAGGCGGCGCTGGCGAAAGGGAGCCTGCCGGCAATCGCGCAATGGGTCGCCGGCGCGAAGGAGCGCATCGCGCTGACGGACGTGAGGCTGTTACCCGTTGTGCCGGACCCGGAGAAGATTCTGTGCGTCGGCATCAACTACCTGTCGCACGTGAAGGAGACGGGGCGGGAGATTCCCACGTTTCCGATGATCTTTACCCGCTGGGCTGATTCGCAGACCGCACACGGCGGCCCGATTGTTCGGCCCAGTGCGTCTGAAAAACTGGACTTTGAAGGCGAATTGGCAATCGTGATCGGCAAGACCGCGCGTCACGTGCGTCGGGAGGATGCCGCGCAATACGTCGCCGGATATTCCTGCTACAACGACGGCAGCGTGCGGGACTGGCAGAAGCATACGATCCAGTTCATTCCGGGCAAGAATTTTCCGTCAACCGGCGGATTTGGACCGTGGCTGGTCACGCCCGATGAGGTCGGCGATCCGTCGAAACTGACGTTGATCACACGCCTGAACGGCGTAGCGGTCCAGGAAGCGAAAACCGACGACCTGATCTTCGACGTGGGTCAATTGATCGAATACTGCTCCACGTTCACCGAACTGCGCCCGGGTGACGTGATCATCACCGGAACCACAGGCGGCGTCGGTGCCTTCCGCTCACCTCCCTTGTGGATGAAGGCTGGCGATGTGGTTGAGGTCGAGATCTCCCGCATCGGCACGCTGCGCAATGTGGTGATCGACGAGGCCCGCTAGGAATAAATGTCCAGGAGGCGCCCGCCTTACGGTGGGCGGCTGGTGCGCGTCCCTGGTGACGTCGCCGGTAGCTGATGCTGATGGAGTCAGGAATTGAAGATTATTCATGCCGACGTACTCGTAGTCGGAGGTGGTCCGACCGGGCTGGCGCTCTCGAATGTGCTCGGGAGCGCAGGCGTGCAGTTCACGCTCGTGGACCGCAAGCCATCCACAATCGCAGAGCCGCGTGCTGTATCGATCGACGACGAGTCGCTGCGAACCATGCAGGCAATCGGGCTTGCGGAGCCCGTGATGAAAGACGTCGTTCCTGGTTACGGCGTTCATTACTTTACGCGTTACGGTGGGCGGTGCTTTGGCAAAGTGATTCCGACTGCCAGCGAATATGGCTTCCCGCGCCGGAACGCGTTCCGACAGCCTCTGTTCGAAGCAACGGTGCGCGAGGGGTTGAACCGGTTCGAATGCGGCCAGGTGCTGTTCGGTCATACGCTCGAGTCCTTCACGCAGGACGACGAGGGGGTGGTCGCCCAGGTCACGGCTCACGATGGCGCGCAGATGGAAATTCGCGCACGGTACCTCATTGCCTGTGATGGCGGCCGCAGTCCGGTGCGCGAAATGCTCGGTATCAAGATGGTCGGCTCGACGTTCAAGTCGCGATGGCTTGTCATCGATACGGAGGACGACGACGATACGTTCTCGCAGATGCGGGTCTACTGCGACGCGAAGCGGGCTGTCGTCGACGTGCCGGGACCACACCGCACGCGGCGGTTCGAGATTCTGGTTCATCCCGATGAGTCCGCCGACGCGATCATGGAACCCGCAGCGATCCGGAAACTGCTCATGCCGTTCCGGGGCGACCGGGAGACGAACATCATTCGCGAGGTGGTCTATACGTTCCACGCGCGGGTTGCTGAACGCTGGCAGGAGGGGAGGGTATTTCTCGCCGGTGACGCCGCTCACCTGACGCCGCCCTATGCCGGGCAGGGAATGAACAGCGGCGTGCGAGACGCGTTCAACCTCGGCTGGAAGATCGCCGCTGTGCTGGAGGGGCGCTTGCCTGCCCAGGTGCTCAACACCTACGAGATGGAGCGCCGCGAGCATGCATGGGCGTTGATCCGCCTTGCGCTCAATCTTGGCACGGTGATGGCGCCGTCATCGCGTCTGAGCGCGTTCCTCTGGCAGTCGTTCTTTACCTTCGCCGGTCATATCCCGCCGCTGCGCGACTATTTCCTGCAGATGAAGTTCAAGCCCAAGCCGCGCTTCAAGGAGGGGTTGCTGGGACCGGAGGACGATCTCGGCAAACAGAGTTATCGCGGGCGCATGCTGCCGCAACCCCTGGTTCGGACCGCCGATGGCAGGACATGCCTGCTTGATGATCTGGCAGGTCAGGGGTTCGCACTCATCCAGTATGGTCCGGCTAATGTCAGCGGGCTGGCTGCGCTGGATCATCCGCTGTGGAGAACGTTACGTTGTACAAGGGTGCATGTCTTGCCTGCCGGCTCGCCCTTTCCGACGCTTCGAAGTGGCGCCTCGCACAGATTTGTTGTTGACGTTAATGGCGTGTTTGAAACGCCGCTCGCACACCACGAAGGACGCGTGCTGCTGTTACGCCCTGATCGCTATGTTGCCGGGTCTTTCAAGGTGGAGGAGCAGTCACGGTTCGCCGCTGTCTATGCAGCACGACTCGGTATCGATCGCTTTGACGAGCGTGTGGCGGATGTCGTCACGGTGACTGAGTCCGCTGCTGCGTCATCGCATGTCTGAGGGGAATATCATGGTAACTACGCTTCAGCAGGCCACGCCTGCACGACTGCATCATCTGCATATCGTGTCGGATGATCCGCAACAGCTCGCTGCTTTCTATCGCGCCCGGCTTGGCCTTGAGGATGTCGAGTCGCTGGACGACAGGATCGTGCTAACGGGGCCGTCGCGCGCGGTGGAAATCAGCGATTCCCGCAGCGGGCGTTTGCCTCATTCGGGTTTCGTGCTCAAGTCCACGCAGGAACTCGACAGACTGCGTCAACGATTGACCACGAGCGACGTTCAATGCTTGCCTACCGACAGCGTGCTGTATCAGTCCGGGGCGTTCATGGTTCGTGATCCCCAGGGCCGGCTGGTTTCTTTTGGGCTGGCGGCTGACGGGCCGCAGCGAAATGGTATGCCGGGGCGCCTGCAACATACCGTATTCCAGACGACGGAACTGGAACGTGTGATTGCCTTCTATACGGAAGTCATCGGCTTTGCGATCTCGGACGAGGTGGTCGACGACAGCGGCAAACCGATGGTGGTCTTCATGCGTTCTGACGACGAACACCACACGCTCGCGTTCTTTCAGGGCAGCCAGAATGTCTGGGATCATCACTGCTACGAGACGAGCGAATGGAATGACATGCGCGATTGGGGCGACCTGTTCGCGAAGGCGGAAGTGCCGATTTTCTTCGGGCCGGGCCGCCATGGACCGGGCAACAACCTCTTCTTCATGGTCACGGACCCGGATGGCAACCGGTTGGAATTCTCGGCGGAACTGGCACACGTCAGTATTGACGATGCGCCGGGTGTCTGGCCGCATGGCGAACGTACGCTGAATTCGTGGGGACGCGCATGGATTCGAACCTAGAACAGGTCATTGCCGAGCTGGTCGTTGCGAATCATATTCTGTTCGACGAGCATGTTGTCGACGCGTTTGGGCACGTCAGCGTACGGCATCCCGGCAAGCCGGGGCATTTCCTGCTTTCGCGCTCCATGGCGCCATCGCGGGTACGTGCCGAGGACATCATCGAGCATGACGAAAATGGTGAACCGGTCGATGCGAATGGACGAGGCGTGTATCTGGAACGGTTCATCCATGCCGAAATCTATCGGGCACGGCCCGACGTCGTTTCGGTGGTGCATAGTCACTCGGCATCCGTCATTCCGTTCGGTATATCCCGGGTGAGCCTGAAGCCTGTATTTCACATGGCCTCGTTCCTGCATGGCGCTACGCGCTTCGAGATCCGGGAGGGTTTCGGCGATGAAACCGACCTGTTGATCCGCGATGCGGAGAAAGGCCGCTATCTGGCCCAGGCGCTTGGTGGCGCCTGTGTGTCTCTGCTTCGCGGTCACGGTTCGGTCGTGGTCGGTTGCAACCTGCGCGAGTCCGTGTATCGGGCTGTCTACACGGAGGTCAACGCGCGGATCCAGGCTCAGGCGATTGCGCTCGGTACGGAAGTCGACTATCTGAGCGCTGCGGAATCCGGTGCTGCTACCCGGGCCAACGCGACCCAGACCAGCCGCTGCTGGGACCTGTGGGCCGAGCAGGCGGCGGCGCGGCGCAAGACGGAAGTCTGACGCAAGTTCAGACGACTCGAGACGCTGACATCGCGGCTGCCGTGATTGTCCGGTCAATATGCATTCTTCAATACGGCCGCATCGGCCGCAATCCAGCCGTCCGCACGGACGGCGACTTCCCGCCTTGGTCCCACATCGATCAGATCTTTGATCGGCGTGGGGCGCGGTGTTTACATGGATTGCACAAAATTATCTAAAGGTGAGAAAATTTAACCATTTTCCTGCCAAAAAATACTTGCCATGGCCGCATCTGACCGTTCTCTTTCCGTCCTGAAACTCTTCACGGTCGAGCATCCGGAATGGACCGCGGAAGACGTTGCCGCAGCTTTGGACGTTGGAATTGCCACGGCCTATCGTTATCTGTCTGCGCTCGACGAAGCAGGGTTGATCGCCACGACCCGTCCTGGTCGCTACGGCCTGGGGCCGGCGATCACACAGCTCGACCGGCAGTTGCAGTTGACCGACCCGCTGCTGATCGCCGCGCGCCCGGTCATGAATGATCTGTCTGCCTACGCGCCGCCCGGCTCGGTCGTGTTGCTGTGCCGTGCAGTCGGTGAAAGCGTCCTGTGCATTCACCGCGTGCATGCACCGGGCAGTTCGCCGGCAGTCAGCTACGAACGGGGACGGCCTATGCCGCTGTTCTATGGCGCGACGTCGAAGATGCTGCTCGCGTATCTGCCGCCGAGGCGTGTGAAGGCGCTCTTTGAGAAGCACACCAAAGCGATCGCGAAGGCGGGGTTGGGCAAGACACTTCCCGCCTTTCGGTCTGTGCTGGGCGAATGGCGCAAAGCCGGTAGTGTCGTGACACGAGGAGAGGTCGATACCGGTTTGGTCGGGATCGCGGCGGCCATTCTGTCGGCTGACAGGACGGGCGTCGGAAGCATCAGCTATGTCGTGACCGGGCAGACAGACGAGAAAACGATTGCTCGCCTCGCCGCACTGGTCTCGACCGGTGCGCGGGAGATCGAGATGGAGTTGCGCGACGAAACGGCTGCCGTTCCGTCCTGATTCGCTGCTCCGGTTTCAGGTCTGCCTGCGAGCAGATTGATCCGGCCCGGCATCGACGCTCGCCTCGCGATTTCCACGCGCCGAAAGCTTCCCCGCCTGGATACCCATCGCGCCAATGGCCACAGCGGCCAGCGCGGCCGGTACCGCGAGGCTATTGAAGATGAGCTGGAAGTCCCAGCCCATCGTCAACAGAATTCCGCCGATGGACGCACCGACGATACCGCCGATACGGCCGATTCCGAGCATCCAGCTTACGCCCGTCGCGCGGCAGGACGAGTGCGCGAAATGGCACGCCTCGGCTGCACCGGGCCGAACCAGACCAAGTTCTTCAGCCGGTGCGGTATGGGACCCTGCCAAGGTCGTCTGTGTGGGATTACCGTCACGCAAATATTGGCCGAATCACGGCACGAGACGCCGCAGCAAATTGGAGCGTATCGCGCGCGTGCGCCAATCAAACCAATCCCTCTGCACTCGCTTGGCGGATTGCATATTGGTTTAGGCGAAGCAAATACTGATGAGGATGCCTCGGAATGACGACTCAAATTGAACGCATTGACGTAACCACGCGCATGAGCAAGATCGTGCGTCACGCTGAATGAGGTGTGGGAATCATGGCTTCCCGCCGGAGATGCCCCCGCGTACGACTGTGCAGGCACATCTTGCTTCTGAGGAACTGCTGGTAGAAATCACCATTGTGGCCGCTGTCGTATAGGCTGGAAGACGTAGAAGACCGGATACGTGGCCAATGGCACCAATGCCGTTTACGATGGCAGAATTCAGGACACGCATTTTTTTGGAGGTACTGAGACATGAGCACTGAGAATCAACTGCGGTTTGTCATTGAGCCGCACGCCAACTCTACCCCCGCTGACCAGATTGCCGCCAAGCTAGTCAACCCGGTGTTCGGGCGCGTCTTCTCCGATCACATGGTCACGATCCGCTGGACCGAGGGTACGGGCTGGCATGACGCCAAGGTCGAAGCCCGCCGTCCGTTCGAGATCGACCCAGCCTGCGCGGTGCTGCACTATGCGCAGGAGATTTTCGAAGGCATGAAGGCGTATCACGGCGAGGACGGCAAGATATTGCTATTCCGGCCGCAAGCCAACGCCAGGCGTTTCCGTGAATCGGCCGAACGCATGTCGATGCCGCAACTGCCTGAAACCGCGTTCGTTGAAGCGGTCGAAAAGCTGGTTGATATCGACCGCGCATGGATTCCGGCCGCCGAAGGTGCCAGCCTTTACATCCGCCCGTTCATGTTCGCTTCGGAGAGTTTTTTGGGCGTACGCGCTGCGCACGAGTACATCTTCTGCGTGATCGCCTGTGCGGTTGGTCCCTACTTCAAGCCCGGCAAGTCGGCCGTCACCGTTTGGGTGTCGGACAAATACACGCGCGCCGCTTCGGGCGGTACCGGCGTCGCGAAATGCGGCGGCAACTACGCTGCCAGCCTGATTGCGCAGACCGAAGCGTCCAGCAAGGGCTGCGACCAGGTCGTGTTCCTCGACGCCGCGCAACACAAGTGGATCGAGGAACTGGGCGGCATGAACGTGTTCTTCGTGCTGGACGATGGTTCGCTGCGCACCCCGCCCCTGTCGGGCACGATCCTGCCGGGCATCACGCGCGCCTCGATCATCGAATTGGCCACGCGTGAAGGTATCGCTGTCGACCAGTCGCCGTACTCGTTCGAAGCATGGCAAGCGGACGTCGCCAGCGGCCGCGTTAAGGAAACATTTGCCTGTGGCACCGCGGCGGTCGTCACGGCGATCGGCGAGGTCCGTCATGCCGGCGGCGAGTTCAGGATCGGCGACGGTGGCGAAGGCCCCGTCACGCAACAGATTCGCACCAGGCTCACCGGCATACAGCGTGGCAGGATCGCCGATCCGTTCGGCTGGGTCCATCACGTCGCTTGAGCGATTTGGCCGAATAATATGGACTGAGTAATTTGTCTGATGCGCGCCGCCGGGAGATAGCGACACCTACCAGGAACCGGCGGCGCGATCATTGACGTCAGAGTCAGTGCGTTATCCAGGCCCCGCAATTCGTGATTGTCCGCCGTTTCGGCTCACCAATTACGGTGCTCGTGCGGACCTCTACGGATGCTTCAACATAGACCTGCGTCAGTTGACTCTCGCGAAGCGGTAGCGGATGCACTGACGACTTTCATTTGCTTTTGCCAAGCCATTGATTTTCACCGTGGGGAGCCTAAGGCCTCGGTATGAATGATGCCAGGGTCGTCACGCATTTCCGAAAAGATATCGGCGATCGGAGTAACGCTTGCGCGCATTCACCGTGTTCCAACGCACGCGAGAAGCTGCTTACCCCACGCGGCGGATTTTTGCCAAGGCAACAGCCCCCGCGGTAGGCCTGATGGGTGCGGCGCTTGGGTGCGTCTGAGCGCACGTGAGATGACGGACGCCAGTCCCTGATTCCCGCGGACGAAATCGGCGCCGTACCCTGCATGAACGTGACCTGTGCCGATCGCCGCAGCAGGTTCGGCGAGTCCTGTTCCTGGCCAACCACGCCTACACCATCGCTTTGGGCGCTCCGCCGGCGGCAGCGCGATATATTATGGTATTCCATAATATTGAAACGCTTGATCTGAGCGCTCTGGTGGAATACCGTAATACCAACCGCGGCGTCCCAGCGGTCGACACGGAGCGACGGCGTCCTTCAACGAGCGCCGGTCGCGGCAGGACCGACTCCCAGCTTTCTGCATACAGGTCGATCATGAAATTCTCGCTGTTTGCTCATATGGAGCGTTACGACGCTGCCACGCCCCACCGGCAACTCTTCGACGAGCTGACCGAACTCGTTCGGATCGCGGAAAAGGGCGGTTTTGAAACCGCCTGGATCGGCGAGCATCACGCGATGGAATTCACGATCGCGCCCAATCCCTTCATCAACCTTTCGTATCTGGCCGCACGCACCGAGCGGATTCGCCTCGGCACGGGCACGGTGATCGCGCCGTTCTGGCATCCGATTCGCCTCGCGGGCGAGGCCGGCATGGTGGACGTCGCGAGCAACGGGCGGCTCGACCTGGGCATTGCGCGTGGCGCCTACTCGTTCGAATACGAACGTCTGTTGCCCGGACTCGATGCTTTCGGCGCCGGCGCCAGAATGCGTGAACTGGTTCCTGCGTTGCGCCAGTTGTTCAAGGGCGATTACGCGCATCAGGGCGAGTTCTGGTCGTGGCCGTCCACCACGCCGGTACCGCGTCCTGTCCAGCAGCCCCATCCGCCGATGTGGCTGGCCGCACGGGATCCGAACTCGCATGAATTTGCGGTACGCAACGGCTGCAATGTGCAGGTGACCTCGCTCGCCGCGGGCGACGGCGAAGTCGTCAGTCTGATGGAGCGCTTTAACGCAGCTTGCAAGGCTAACCCCAATGTTCCGCGGCCGCAGATCATGATGCTAATGCACACCTTCGTCGGCGCGGATGCCGCCGAAGTCGACACGGCCGTCGAAGACCTGTCGCGCTTCTACTGCTACTTCAGCAAGTGGTTCAAGAACGAGCGTCCGGTGACGCAGGGCTTCATCGAGCCGTTGACCGACGCCGACATCGCGTCGTTTCCGCAATACGCGCCGGAGCAGATTCGCAAGAATCTCGTGATCGGCCAACCGGGTACCGTGATCGACCGTCTCAAACAGTATGAGGAACTCGGTTTCGATCAATACAGTTTCTGGGTCGACAGCAACATGAGTTTCGAGCGCAAGCGCCGCTCGCTTGAACGCTTCATCTCCGATGTGATGCCTGCCTTCGCTGCGCACGGCTGATTGCCGGTCGTCCTCGAATCGACGTTCTGCACTCAGGAGCAGAAGTTATGTTGAAGTCGTTCCAGCATTACATCGACGGTGAGTTCAGCGAGGCGGCCGACACCTTTGACAGCGTGAATCCCGCGACCGGCGCCGCATGGGCGACGATGCCCGCAGCCAGCGCGGCGGACGTGGACCGCGCGGTGAACGCTGCGGACCGCGCGTTGTTCGCGCCAGAGTGGGCGGGTCTGACGGCCAGTCAGCGCGGCAAGTTGCTATACGGGCTCGCGGACCTCGTTACGGCAAACGCGCTGGAGCTCGCGCAACTTGAAACGGCGGACACGGGCAAGATCATTCGCGAGACGCGCAGCCAGATCGGCTACGTCGCCGAGTACTACCGCTATTACGCGGGCGTTGCCGACAAGATCCAGGGCGCCTGCCTGTCCGTCGACAAACCCGATATGGACGTTTTCCTGCGACGCGAGCCGGTGGGTGTGGTCGCCGGTATCGTGCCGTGGAATTCGCAGCTGTTTCTCTCGGCCGTGAAGATCGGACCGGCGCTCGCCGCCGGTTGCACGATCGTCCTGAAGGCGTCTGAGGAAGGCCCTGCACCGCTGCTCGCATTCGCCAGACTCGTGCATGAGGCGGGCTTTCCGCGGGGCGTCGTTAATATCCTGACCGGTTTCGGCGTGGACTGCGGCCGCGCGCTGACGAGTCACCCGCTCGTGTCGAAGATCGCGTTCACGGGCGGCCCAGACACCGCGCGTCAGATTGTGCATAACTCCGCCGGGAACCTCGCGGCAACGTCGCTGGAACTGGGCGGCAAATCGCCGGTGCTCGTTTTCGACGACGCGGATGTAGACAGCGTCAGCAACGCGGTGATCGCAGGCATCTTCGCCGCGAGCGGGCAAAGTTGCGTGGCGGGTTCGCGCCTGTTGGTGCAGCGCGGCATCCGTGACCGGCTGCTCGCGCGGCTCATCGAAAAGGCGCGCGCGATCAGGATCGGCGATCCGCAGGATGTGGGTACCGAAATGGGGCCGCTCGCGACGCGCAAGCAACGCGATCACATCGAAGCCGTGCTCGCTGCCAGTCTCGAAGCGGGCGCCACGCTGCTGACGGGGGGCGGCCGTCCAGAAGGACACGGCGAGGGTTTCTTCTTCGAACCGACCATCGTCGATTGCCCGTCATCCACCGTTCCAAGCGTCGCGCAGGAGCTGTTTGGTCCGGTGCTGAGCGTCATGACTTTCGACACTGAAGCCGAAGCGCTCGCGCTCGCCAACGATACGAAGTATGGCCTTGCGTCGGGCGTGTTCACGCGCGATCTGACGCGCGCGCATCGGCTCATTCGACAATTGCGTGCAGGCATCGTGTGGGTCAATACCTATCGCGCCGTGTCGCCCATCGTGCCGTTCGGCGGATATGGCTTGAGCGGCCTCGGGCGCGAGGGCGGCCTCGATGCGGTGCTCGACTACACACGTACCAAATCCGTCTGGATCCGTACGTCGGACGACCCGATCGCCGACCCGTTCGTCATGCGCTAAAGAGGCTGACATGTACTACGAAATCCGCACGTACAAGATCAAAACAGGCGCGGTGCCCGCGTATCTGAAGCTGGTCGAGGAAGAAGGCATCGAACTGCAGAAGCGCTATCTCGGTGAACTCGTCGGCTACTTCTTCTCGGAGATCGGGCCGCTGAACCAGATTGTCCACATGTGGGCATATCCGAGTCTCGACGAGCGCGAAGCGCGCCGTCAACGGCTTGCGGAAGATCCCGCATGGCAGGTTTTCATTCCGAAGATTCAGGCGCTGATGGAAACGATGGAAAGCAAGATCATGAAGCCCGCCGCGTTTTCGCCGCTGAAGTAAGCACCGTATTCGCAAACCGTCCTCTCGAAGCCAGCCGTATCCTTTCAAGGGGCAGTCGTCATGAAGCAAGCGCTACGTATGCCCGCGCGGGCGCGCGCAGTGGCCGTCACTGTGGTTGCCGCCGTGGCCGCCACAGCGGCCGTGTTGATCCATGCGCCGGTGTCAGCGGCCCCCGCGCCGATCGTATTCGCCAGTTGGGGCGGGACGACGCAGTCGGCTCAGCAGAAGGACTGGACGCAACCGTTCACGCAGGCATCGGGCATTCAGGTCCTGATGGACGGCCCGACCGATTATGGCAAGCTCAAGGCCATGGTCGACAGCGGCAACGTGCAGTGGGACGTGGTCGACGTCGAAGGTGATTTTGCGTATGCGGCGCTGCGTGACGGCCTCGTCGAACCGATCGACTATTCGGTGGTAGACAAGGCGCAACTGGACCCGCGCTTCATGTCGGCGGGCGCTGTGGGCAGCTTTTACTATTCGTTCGTGCTTGGCTACAACAAGGCGGCGTACAAGAGCGGCGCGCCGGCGAACTATACCGATCTGTTCGACACGAAGCGCTTTCCCGGCAAGCGCACGTTCTACAAGTGGTCTGCGCCCGGCGTGCTCGAAGTCGCTTTGCTCGCCGACGGCGTCGCGCCTGACAAACTCTATCCGCTCGATCTCGATCGCGCTTTCAAAAAGCTCGACACGATCAAGAGCCAGATCGTCTGGTGGAGCGGCGGCGCTCAGTCGCAGCAATTGATGGCATCCGGCGAAGCGCCGATCGGCGTGTTCTGGAACGGCCGGCTGCATGCATTGCAGCAGACCGGTGTGGACGTGGGCATATCGTGGAATCAGAACCTGACCGCAGCGGACATGCTGGTCGTGCCGAAGGGCACGAAACATAAAGCCGAGGCCATGAAGCTCCTTGCCAGCGCGACGGGTGCACAGGCCCAGGCGAATTTCGCGGCGGAAACCGGTTATGCGCCCGTCAATCTGAAATCCGCCGCGCTTCTGCCGCCGGATGTCGCGAAGACCCAGCCGGATCAGTACAAGACGACGCAGATCAATCTCGACATGAAGTACTGGGCCGATCACCGCGATGAAATCGCGAAGCGCTGGTACGCGTGGCAGTCGAAGTAAAGCGCGGCCGGACGAACCCAGCGAAGGAGTCATCATGTCGAATGCCGTCAGTACTATCGCGGAACCGCCGGTCGTGGCGCCGAAGATGACAGTCGGCCTCAGGAAAATCCGGCTGATCGCGCCGGCGCTGTTCCTGCTGGTTGTGTTCTTCGTGTTGCCGGTTCTTTCGCTGCTGCTGCGCAGCGTGCTGGAGCCGACGCCCGGCATTCAGAACTACGCGCAGCTATTCGGCTCGACCACCTATCTGCGCGTGTTCGGCAATACGTTTTTCGTCGCTTCGGTGGTGACCTTCGTGACGGTTGTGATCGGTTTTCCGACCGCGTGGCTGCTCGCGATCGCGCCGCGTTGGATCGGCAAGCTGATGTTCGCGATCCTGCTGCTGTCAATGTGGACCAATCTGCTTGCGCGCACTTTCGCATGGATGGTGCTGCTGCAACAGACTGGCCCGATCAACCGTTTGCTGATGTGGCTTGGCGTGATCCATGAGCCGTTTACGCTCGTGAATAACCTCACCGGTGTGACAATCGGCATGACCTACATCATGTTGCCGTTTCTCGTGATGCCGTTGCATGCCACCTTGCGCGCGATCGATCCGACCACGCTGCGCGCCGCCGCAATCTGCGGCGCGACCCGCTGGCAGGCATTCTGGCGGGTGCTGGTGCCGCTCGCGATGCCAGGCATTGCGAGCGGCGCGCTGATGGTGTTCGTGATGGCGCTCGGCTACTTCGTCACACCCGCGCTGTTGGGCGGCCCGGAATACATGATGCTTGCCGAACTGATCGCCCAACTTGTCCAGCAGTTGCTGAATTGGGGGCTGGCGGGGGCGGCCGCGTTCGTGCTGCTGCTCGTCACGTTGTCGTTGTACGCGGTGCAGCTTCGCTTCTCGAGCCGCGCCGTGAGCGCCACAGGAGTTCACTGACATGCTGCTCGATTTCGATCGTCTTGGCCCGTTGCGCTGGCTGCTGCTGAGCGTCGGCGGAGCGGTGTCGCTGTTCCTGCTGCTGCCGGTGCTGTTCATCGTCGCGCTCTCGTTCGGTAATTCGCAATGGCTAATGTTTCCTCCACCCGGCTGGACGCTGCAGTGGTACGGCATGCTGTTTGCCGATCCGGGCTGGCTCGACTCGCTGCTGACGAGCGTCGAGCTGGGGCTCGTCGTGATGGTGCTGTCGGTAGTGCTGGGGCTGCTCGCGTCGCTGGCGCTGACACGCGGCAATTTTCGTGGACGTGCCTTGCTCAAGGCGTTCTTTCTGACGCCGATGGTGCTGCCCGTCGTCGTGCTCGCCGTTGCGCTGTATGGCTTCTTCCTGCGTATCGGCTTGACCGGCACGCTGGTCGGTTTCGTGATCGGCCATCTGATCATCGCGTTGCCGTTTTCGATCATCGCGATCAGCAACTCGCTGGAAAGTTTCGACACGTCGCTCGAGGATGCCGCGCTGATCTGCGGCGCCGGGCCGCTTGAAGTGAAATGGCGCGTCACGCTGCCGGGTATCCGGCTCGGCCTGTTTGCGGCGGCGATCTTCTCGTTTCTTGCGTCGTGGGACGAGGTCGTCGTGTCGATCTTTATGGCCAGCCCGACGCTGCAGACGTTGCCGGTGCGCATCTGGAGCACGCTGCGGCAGGATCTGACCCCGGTGATCGCCGCCGCGTCGTCGTTGCTCGTCGGACTGACCGTCGTCCTGATGTTGCTGAGCCTTGTATTGAAGAGAGGTAAATCGTGAGCGCGCCGTTTTTGCAGATTCAGCGTCTTCGCAAGACCTACGATCAGGTCGTCGCCATTGATCAGGTGTCGCTCGACATCGAGAAGGGCGAGTTCATGACTTTCCTCGGGCCGTCTGGCTCGGGCAAGAGCACCACGCTGTACATCGTTGCGGGCTTCCAGTCGCCGACCGACGGCCGCGTGTTGCTCGACGGCAAGCCGCTGCTGTCGGTCGCGCCGAACCGCCGTAACATCGGCATGGTGTTTCAGCGCTACACGCTGTTTCCGCATCTGACGGTCGGCGAGAACGTCGCGTTTCCGTTGCGCGTGCGACGCTGGGCGGAGGCGAAAGTGCGCGCGAAAGTCGATGAAATGCTCAAGCTCGTGCATCTGGCCGATTGCCGTGACCGGATGCCCGGGCAGTTGTCGGGCGGCATGCAACAGCGTGTCGCGATTGCGCGTGCGCTGGCCTACGATCCGCCAGTGCTGCTGATGGACGAGCCGCTGTCCGCGCTCGACAAGAAGCTGCGTGAAGAACTGCAGACCGAACTGCGGCGCATTCATCAGCAAACCGGTGTCACGATCCTGTACGTGACGCATGATCAGGAAGAGGCATTGCGCCTGTCCGACCGGATCGCGGTGTTCAACAAAGGGCGCATCGAGCAGGTCGGCACGGGTGAGGATCTTTACCGAAAGCCGGCGTCGCGCTTCGTGGCAAGCTTCATCGGCAATTCCAACTTCCTGCCGGTCACGTTGGCCGGCGGCCATGCGGACTCGCATGCGGTGTTTCCCAACGGCAGGCCGGTGCCGATCGCGGGCTGCGACCATGCGCTTAACGCGGGCGACGGCGGCGCGCTGATGCTGCGGCCCGAACAGATCCGTATCCGCGTGCAGGCGCCGCACATGGCGAACGATGGCTTGCCGGTCGTCGTGCGTGACATCACGTATCTGGGCGACACCATGCACTATTCGGTGGCGACGCCCTGGCAGCAGGAGATCGCGGTGCGCACAGCGGTGGGCGCCCATGAGGCGGGGCTCGCGGTGGGCGCGCAAGCCTGGCTCGACTGGGACCGCGCCCATGCGCAGGTGTTTCCCGCATGACGCGCGGCATCGCGGTCCGTAGCCGACGACTGTGCGATACTATGGTATTCCAAAAACCAACTGACCCAGCATCTCGCTTGGGAAGCTCGCCATGATCGAACAGATGCGCGTTGACCGTAGTGCGCCGACCCTTCGCGAACTCACGCTCGAGAAGCTGCGCGAGGCCATTTCGCAGGGCTTCTATCGTCCAGGCGACCGGTTGATCGAGCGAACATTGTGCGATCAGCTTGGCGTGAGCCGCACCGTGGTGCGCGAAGTGCTGCGCCATCTGGAAACGGAAGGGCTGGTGGAGACGGTCGCGCATTCCGGCCCCATCGTCGCGCGGCTCGATCCGGAACAGGTGCAGGAAATCTACGAGATTCGGGCGTTGCTCGAGTCGGAGGCGGCCCGGGCTTGCGCCGAGCTTGCAACGCCCGCGCTCGTGAAGCAGTTGCGCGAAATCCGCAAGGAAATCGAAGACGCTTTCGACAAGTCCGACTTTCGCCGGGTGTTGGCTTACACCGAACGCTTTTACGAAGCGATGTTCGCGGGCGGCCACAAGCTGATGATGCATCAGGTGGTCAAATCGCTGAACGGCCGCATCAACCAGTTACGTTCGGTGACGATCTCGTCGCCGGGGCGCGGCGTGGATTCGAATCGCGAAATGAACAAGTTGTTGAGCGCGATTGCAAAGAAGGACGGCGCTGCGGCTGCTGCCGCGTCGCTCGAGCATGTGCGGCGCACGGCAGCCATCGCCATGGCCACGCTCGCCGAGCGTGTCGCGGATCAAAGCGAAAGCGCCTGAACACTTCGTATCGTTCGCCAGAAAAACCGTCGCGCGCGACGGTTTTTTTTCGTCCGTGCACTGAAGGGAGTCTCGTAAACCCGTCGTCGGAATGAAAAATCTTGCATACGCTAATATGGAATACCATAATACTCCCAGCGCGCCGCGCACTGAGCCAAGGCGCATCTGTCTCCGGAGGAAGTCTGATGAAGCTCGAGATTCGCAAACTGATCACCTATGTGGAAGACACGTTCATCGAAGGCGGCAAAGCTGCTGCCCGGCCGTTGAAACTGTTCGCGGCTGCGGCGGTGCTGCGCAATCCATGGGCCGGGCGCGGCTTCGTCGAGGACCTGAGGCCGGAGATTCACTCGCTCGCGCCGCAACTCGGTGAAGTGCTGACGGCCGAGATTCTGCGCATCGCCGGTTCCGGCGATGCGGTGGAGGGTTACGGCAAGGCGGCGATCGTTGGGACGTCAGGTGAAGTCGAACACGCGTCGGCGCTGATTCATACGCTGCGCTTTGGCAACAAGTTTCGCGAAGCGGTCGGCGCTAAAAGTTATCTGAGCTTTACGAACCTGCGTGGCGGCCCGAACTGCCCGGTCACGATCCCGTTGATGCACAAGGGCGACGAAGGCATGCGCTCGCACTACCTGACCATCCAGTTTTCGATCATCGACGCGCCTGCGCCGGACGAACTCGTGATTGCGCTCGGTGCGTCGATTGGCGGGCGGCCGCACCACCGGATCGGCGACCGCTATCAGGATCTGAAGGAGCTGGGCTCCAATGAAGCGTGAAACCGACATCGCAAATGCGTCGATGAAAGGCGTGTTTGACGGCACGGCCTACAGCGTGGCCGGCGAGGGTGATGTCCTCGTGCTGATCCATGGCGTGGGGATGAATCGCTGCGTGTGGGAGCCGCAGGTCGCAGCGTTGAGAGCGCACTTTCGCGTCGTTAGCTACGACATGCTAGGACACGGCGCGAGCCGGCTGCCGGCCGCGTCGCCGCAACTGGACGAATACGCGGCGCAGTTGCTGGCGCTGCTGGATCACCTCGGCATTCGGACGGCGCATGTCGTCGGTCATTCAATGGGTTCGCTGATCGCGCTCGAATTCGCGTTGCGCTACCCGCCGAGGGTGACGAGCGTCACCGCGCTCAATGCGGTGTACGACCGCACGCCGTCGCAACGGGCCGCCGTCATGCAGCGCGCGGCGTCGCTGAACGGCGGGCTCGACCAGCCGAGCATCAATGCCACGATCGCACGCTGGTTCGACGACCCGGTGCCGGGTCATCTGGCGAACGTCGCGGAGCTCGTGCGCTCGTTGCTGGAGAGCGTCGATCTCGAAGGCTATGCGCGCGCGTACCGGCTTTTTGCGAGTTCGGACCAGGCGCATCTGGGCCGCTTGCCGCAACTCGCGATGCCGGCGCTGTTCATGACCGGCGAATGCGATCCGAATTCGAGTCCGGCGATGTCGGAGTCAATGGCGGCCGCAGCGCCGCTCGGCCGCGCCGAGATTATTGCCAACGAACGGCACATGATGAACGTCACGGCGCCGTCGATTGTGAATCAGCGGCTTCTGCACTTTATTCGCGATGTGAGCCGTCAGTCCTGAGGAGCAGCGCCATGACCGATTCTTCTTTTGACATCATCCAGTTTCGCCGCGCGTTGGGCGCGTTCGTCACCGGCGTGACGGTGGTGACGACAATCCAGCCGGACGGCACGCCGCGCGGTTTTACCGCGAATTCGTTCACGTCGGTGTCGCTCGATCCTGCCTTGATCCTCGTGTGCATCGCCAGGACCGCGTCGAGCCATCCGGTGTTTTCGCAGACGCAGCGTTTTGCGGTCAGTGTGCTTGCGGAAGACCAGCGGCCGGTGTCGGGCGTGTTCGCGTCGAAGAGCGCGGACAAGTTCGCACAGGTCGCCTGGCACGCACGGCGCACCGGCAGCCCGGTGATGGACGGCGCGGCGGCGAGCTTCGACTGCGAGACGCATCAGGTGGTGGACGCCGGCGATCACATCATCCTGATCGGGCGCGTGGTGGACTTCACGCATTCCAGCGCGACGCCATTAGGGTATTGCCGCGGCGCGTATGTGAATTTCAGTTTGTCGCAGGAAGCGTTGGCGGCGACTGGCCAACGTGCGCAAGTCGGCGCGATTCTCGAACATGCCAGAGGGCTCGTGCTGACCAGGACCGCGAGCGGATTGCAGTTGCCTACCGGCACGCGGCTCGAACCGTCGGCGGACGCTACGAGTTTGCGCGGCGTGCTTGACGCTCTGAAACTGAACGTCAACCTCGATTTTCTGTTCGCGGTGTTCGAGGAGAAGGGCGTCACGCACATCTACTATCGCGGGCGCGTCGTCGACGACGCGCCGGCAGTCGCGGACGTCCGCTATGTGCCGCTCGACGCGATACCATGGAACGAGATTCGCGACCCGGCCGTGCAGTCGATGCTGCGCCGCTACGTGAAGGAGCGGACCGAAGATGCCTTTGGCATCTATGTCGGCGATGTCGAAAAAGGCACCGTGCAATCGCTGATGGCAAATGCGTGAATGCATAAGAAAGGCGGCTTCGACTCCGAAGCCGCCTTTTTTACGGCGCTCACATGTTCGCGTAGTTCGGTCTATCACCACCTTCCGGCGTGACCCAGACGATGTTCTGGGTCGGGTCCTTGACGATCAGTGCGTTGCTTGCCATAGGGTTCTCTTAGCGGTCCGCCAGCGGTTCAATCGCGCCCGCCAGATGAAGCGTCATCGGCTCGCGCCTCCCGCGCCGACATGCGCTTCGATCTCGCCCACCACCTCGAACAGATCGCCGACGAGCCCGATGTCCGCGACCGAAAAGATCGGCGCGTCCGGATCTTTATTAATTGCGACGATGGTCTTCGAGTCCTTCATCCCGGCCAGATGCTGAATCGCGCCGGAGATGCCGAATGCAAGGTAGACGTCGGGTGCGACCATCTTGCCGGTTTGCCCGACCTGCGCGGTATTCGGCGCGTAGCCGGCATCCACCGCGGCCCGCGATGCGCCGAGCGCCGCGCCCATCTTTTCCGCCAGTTCGCCGAGCCGATCCATGTTGTCCTTCGATGCCAGACCGCGCCCGCCCGCGACGACGATCCGCGCGTCGGGTAATTCGCGGCCAGTCCGTGCCGATGCCTGGCGCTCGACGAGCTTCGTCCGGCTAAAGCCCGCAGCCGGTTCAAGCGTCACGCGTTGCGCGTTGCCGCCGCTGTCGGTCGCCGGCGCGAACGACGACGCCCGAAATGTCGCGAACGTCACGGCGCTGGCCGTGTTCACGTTGGCGATGACGCTTCCTGCATAAAGGCTGCGCACGAACGCGCCTTCGCCTTCCACCGCGATCACATCTGGAATGAACGCACCGCCGACAAGCGCCGCGGCGCGTGGCAGGGTGCTACGGCCGAGCGTCCGATGACTCGCGGCGATCAACGAGTATGGTCCATGCATCGCGTGCAACTGCGCGGCGAGCGTTTCAGGCACAACGCCCTCGCTCATCGCGTCGGCCATCACGAGAACGCGCTCGACACCGGCAATCTTTTCGACCGTGGATGCAAGCGCGGCATCCAGCAAGAGCACATCGACCGGCAGGCCGCGTTGCATGACCGCGGTGATGACGCGAAGCGTCGCGTCGGCCACTCGGCCGTTTTCGCTCTCAGCTACGACAAGGCTTCTCATGCGGACACTCCTGCTTGATCGAATACGCGCCGTTCTGCGAGCGCTGCGATGAGCGCGGCGCTGTCGGCGACCTTGATGCCGGGCTGGCGAACCGGCGGATCGCTGAGCTTGATGATATGGCTCTGGGGCGTCAGGTCGATTGACAGCGTGGCGGCGTCCACGATCGCGAGCGGCTTCTGCTTCGCCTTGACGATGCTCGGCAAGGTCACGCGGCGCGGCTCGGCGAGGCGCAGATCCGCACTGACGACAGCCGCGCCCTCGAGCCGCCACGTCGCCGTGCCGGTGTCGTCGTCGCACATGACGGACCAGCCTGTGCCATCCGCCGTGAGTGCGCCTGCGTTCAACGCCTGCGGCCAGTCGAGCAGGGCGGCGAGCATGGCGGCGACACCGCCGATGTCGCCGTCGATCGCCTGCTTGCCGCATAGGACGAGGCCGTATTCCCGACTCGCCATGTGAGCGTTCAGCAGACGCGCCACCGCCAGCGAATCCAGCGTGGCGGTTGCCGCCGATGTGTCGATCAGCACGGCATCGTCGGCACCCATCGCGAGCGCCGTGCGCAACACGTCCTGGCTGGCTTGCGTGCCGCACGTGATCACCGTCACCTTCGACGCAACACCGGCTTCCCTGAGTTGCAATGCCTTTTCGACGGCACATTCGTCGAACGGGTTGAGCGACATCTTGAGGCCGGTGGTGTCGATCGAACCGTTCGACGAGACCCTCACGCGGACGTTGGCGTCCACCACGCGCTTGACTGGAACCAGAATGTTGATTGTCATGACTTGAGCACCCTTTACGTTCTGTATTTACGTCCAGTAGTCAGGAGACCGCGCCCGAGCCATACTTGCCCACCAGTAGCGCGCCACTGGCGAACCGGTCGAGCGCATAGGGTGCGAGAGAAACATCCGTGGGCTGGCCGAGCGCATGCTGCGCGAGAATCTTGCCGATGCCCGGCGACAGCTTGAAGCCGTGCCCGGAGAAGCCAAAGCCGACAACGAGTCCCTCGATATCGGCGACCTTGCCCAACACCGGATTCCAGTCGGGCGTCACGTCGTAGACGCCGGTCCATGACGAAGCCAGCCCGGCGGCCTCATAAGCAGGGAAGCGTTCGGCAACTTGCGCGCCGACTTCGGCGACGTAGTCGAGCGAGATATCGCCCTGTTCGGTTTCCGGCGAGTTCAGCGTTTCGCCGACCACGCCTTCGGACACGAGCATCTGACTGCCGCCATAGCTACGGTAATAGAGCATGCCGGCCGAACCCAGGTCCTTGAACGCGGGCATCTTGAACGAGTACGCGGCGCCATCGCATTCGAGCGCGAGCACCGTGTGACGCTCAGGCTTGACCGGCAGCGGCACACCAATCCAGCCGGCGAGTTCCGGCGTCCAGATATTCTGCGTGCTGATGAGAGTTCCGCAACTGAAGTTGCCCGCGCTGGTTGCGACGCCGGTGATCCGGCGTCCTTCGCGCACGAGCCCCGTGACCGTCACGCCTTCCATGATCTTGACACCGCGCCGGCGCGCCGAACGGGCGAAGCCGGTCGCCACCAGATAGGCATCCGCAAAACCCGCCTCCGGTTCATAGCCGATCAGCGCGGCGTCGTCGAAGTTCGCGATCGGCAGGCGCTCGTGCGCTTGCGCCCTGTCGAGCAGTTGCACTTCGATGCCCATCTCCTGCTGCGCGGCGAGCGAGGCGCGCAGCGGCTCCAGCTTGTCGCCGTCGGGCGCGCAGATCAGATAGCCGCATTTGACGAGACCACAGGACGCTTCGTCGTCGCCGAGATAGTCAGCGAAATTATTGAATGCCCACCACGAAGAGCGCGCGAGTTCGACGTTCTGGCGCACCGAATAGTGCGTGCGCAACAGGCCGGACGACTGTGACGTGGTGCCCGCGCCGATCGTGCCCTGTTCGATAACCAGCACGCTTTGCGCGCCCAATGCGGCGAGATGATGGGCGACCGACGCGCCGATGACGCCAGCGCCAATCACGATGAAATCGTAGTGGCTCATGTGGACCTCTGTGTAGGCAATGAGGCGAATTCTAGGAAAACGTTGGCCGCGCCAATTTTGTATTAGGCAAACTTATGGCGAGCCAATGCAATTTCTCATCCTGTGCACCAACCGCGCGAACCTCGGCACCATGCTGTCGTACCGCACAGGATGACCGGCATGTCACCCACGCGAGCGGAGCATTTCATGAGACGAACCCCGACCCCGATCGATCTGCGCGCGTTGCAGGCTTTTGTGGCTGTCTGCGACAGCGGCTCGATGACGGGCGCGGCGAAGCAGCTCGGCGTGAGCCAGAGCGCCATCAGCCAGTCGATTGCCGCGCTGGAGCGAGATCAGGGCCTGACGCTGTTCGATCGCGAGAGCCGTCCGCCGCGCCCGAATGTAGCGGGGCGCGCGTTGCTGGAGTTGGCGGGGCCGTTGATCGAACACGCGCAGATGGTGAGCACCCGCATCGGCGATGCCTCGCAGGCCGGCAAGATGCCGGTACGCCTGGGGTGCGTCGATTCGTTCGCGGCCACTGTCGGGCCTGAATTGATTCGTGCGGTGTCGAATTCAGAGCGGCAGATTTCGATGTGGTCCGGTCTCACGCCGGGGCTTAGCAAACAGTTGCACGACCGCGAACTGGATATCGCGATCTGCACGCAGACCACGCTGAGCGACGCACGGATCATCGAAGTGCCGCTGTTTTCCGAGGCATTCGTGGTGGTGGTTGCACGCAGCCAATTAAACGGACGCCGCAATATCGACTGGCGCACGCTTGCGCTTGAGCTGCCGCTGATCCGCTATACGGCGCGCTCGGTGATCGGCCAGCAGATCGAGCGTTTCGCGCGGCATCTGGGCATCAACAGTCCGCGGCGTTACGAGTTCGACGCGACCGATCCGCTGCTGAGTCTGGTAGCCGCGCGGGTGGGATTCGCGATTTCGACCCCTTTGTGTCTGTGGCAGGCGCGGCACTATCTGGACGATATCGCGGTGATGCCGTTGCCGCCGAGCCGCCTCGGGCGGCGCGATTTTTTCCTGCTGCATCGCCAGGGCGAGTGGGAACAGTTCGCCGGCGACATCGTCATGCTGACGCGCGGCGTGCTGGACAACGCGATTCAACCGTCGCTCGCGCGGGCGCTGCCCGATCTGCCGGACGATGCATTGCGCTGATTCAGGCGCGATAGCGCGAGTTTGTATAAGTGTTGCTTTTAACGCTGCTTAACCGCACACCTCGTTTTTGTGCAAAGTCGCACCAGTCACAGCGACGATGTGCACCGCAGTCAGACTGATGAACCTTTCAGCGTCGAAATCAGGAACGGCGCATGGCGTCCAAAGCGTTTATTGGTGGGAATCTTTGATTCACTCAGATAAACATGGCACAAACGTTGCATTGATAGAGGCATCGACTGAGACGGCCGCAGCGAGCGATCAGTCAGTTGCACTCGATTGCGGATACACGAAGATCGACAGGAATTGAATGGGCGTCTTGATCAGGCGTTCCGGACCGTGCGGTATCTCGCCCTGGAAGGTGAGGGTGTCGCCAGGATGAAGAATGTAGGTTTGCTGACCGTGGCGGTATTCGATCACGCCCTTGAGCATGTGAATGAATTCGGTGCCCGGATGCTGAAACACGGGAAAGCGTTCGGCTTCGTCCTCCATCGTGATCAGGAAGGGTTCGAAAAGCTTATGCGGACCTTGGTCATAGGCAAGCAGGTGATAGGTGTGGCCGCTTTTGGTGCCCTTGCGCACCACTTCCATGCCGCTGCCTTTTTTGACGAGTTGTGCACCGCCTTGCGGCACGTCGAAATTGCGGAACAGCATGGAGAGCGAAACGCCGAGTGCCTGGGCGATGCGGTTGAGGACCTCGAGACCTGCGGAAGTCTGCGCGTTTTCGATCTTCGAGAGCATGCCGCGGCTGATGCCGGCCTGAGCGGAAACCTGAGCAATGGTCAGGCCGTGGCGTTGGCGTAATTCGCGAATGGTGTTGCCGAGGTAGCGTTCAAGCGGCGTTTTATTGTCTTCACCGATTTGCATGTAAGCCTCACGTAAAAGGAAAGCGTAGCAGATTGCAGCGCCAAGTCACGCGCAAAGAGTTTCACTAAAAGAATCTTTGTTTCTCACCAATAAAGTATCCGGCCGATTGAAAACAGGCTCGAAGCGCGCCGCAACCGGCGTTCGGGAGCGTATTGCGTAACCCGGTCACACGCGTTGTGTGTGGCTTTTCCAAACCACGAAAGATGCAGTTGCAAGGAGTGGCGATGAACTTGAACGATGCGAGCAAGCTGCCGGTCAACGAGCTCGGATGCGTGCCCCGCTTCGGCTCGGCGGAAGAGGCGCAAGCGTATCTGACGCAGCAGGGCGTGAAGTACGTGCTGGCGCAGTTTGTCGATATTCACGGCGTGGCCAAGGCGAAATCGGTGCCGGTCAGTCATCTGAAGAGCGTGTTGAAAGCGGGTGCCGGTTTCGCGGGGTTTGCGATCTGGGGAGTCGGTATCGAGCCGAACGGCCCCGACTATATGGCCGTCGGCGATCTGGCGACGCTCACGCCGGTGCCGTGGCAGCCGGGTCTCGCACGGATCGTCTGCGACGGTCATGTGGATGGCGAAGCGTGGCAATACGATTCGCGCGTGACCTTGAAGAAGCAGGTCGCACGGATGACCGAGCGCGACTGGACGCTCTTCACGGGCCTCGAACCGGAATTCTCGCTGCTGCGCCGTTCGGCGTCCGGCACGCTGGAGCCCTGCGATCCGAGCGATACGCTCGCCAAGCCGTGCTACGACTACAAGGGACTCTCGCGTACGCGCGTCTTCCTGGAAAAGCTCACCGAGTCGATGCGCGCGGTCGGCATCGACGTCTATCAGATCGATCATGAAGACGCGAACGGTCAGTTCGAAATCAACTACACGTACACCGATTGCCTGACCTCGTGCGATCACTACGTGTTCTTCAAGATGGCAGCCTCCGAGATCGCCAATGAACTCGGCATGATCTGCTCGTTCATGCCGAAGCCGTTCGCGAACCGTCCCGGCAATGGCATGCACATGCATATGTCCATCGGCGACGGCGAACGCAACCTGTTCTCCGACAAGAGCGACAAGCTCGGCATGGGCCTCTCCACGCTCGGCTACCAGTTCACGGCGGGCCTGCTCGCGCACGCGCCGGCGCTGGCCGCGCTGTGCAATCCGACGGTGAACTCGTACAAGCGCCTCGTGGTTGGCCGTTCGCTGACAGGCGCAACGTGGGCGCCGGCCTACATCAGCTACGGCGACAACAACCGTTCGACGATGGTGCGCATGCCCGGCGAGCGCATCGAACTGCGCTTGCCGGATGGCGCATGCAATCCGTATCTCGCGACGGCGGCCGTGATTGCCGCGGGGCTGGACGGCGTCGACCGTGGTCTGTCGCCGGGCGAACCGGCTAACGAAAATCTCTACGAGTGGTCGCCCGCGAAACTCGCCGAACACGGCATCGGCGTGTTGCCGCAAAACCTCGAGCAGGCGCTCGATGCGCTCGAAAGCGACCGCGTGATCTGCGACGCGCTCGGCCCGGTTGCCGATGAATTCCTCAAGCTCAAACGGATGGAGTGGCTCGAATACATGCGCCACGTTTCGGACTGGGAACTGAAGACCTACCTCGAATTTTTCTAAGGAGAAGCACCATGTGCGGAATTGTGGGCTTGCTGGTCAAGACGCCGGCATTGCGCGAACGGCTCGGCGAACTGATGGTGCCGATGCTGATCGGCATGACCGAGCGCGGACCGGATTCGGCGGGCCTCGCGGTGTTCGGCAAACAGGTCGAAGCGAGCCAGCGCAAGCTGAGCATCTACGCGGGCTTCACCGACGAAGGCGCGGACTTCGCATGGCAACCGCTGCTGGACGCATTGAACGCGGCAATGGACGTGACTGCCCGTGCCGATGCGAAGGGCAATCATGCGGTACTGACGGTGCAAGGCAATGTCGAGCGCGTGAAGACGTGGTTGCGCGAGCGCTATCCGAAGCTGTATCTGCTGTCGAGCGGCCGCTCGATCGATCTGTACAAGGATATTGGCTCGCCGTCGCAAGTCGCCGAGCGTTATGACTTTGCGAACCTGACAGGCTCGCACCTGGTCGGCCACACACGTATGGCGACCGAATCGGCGGTGACGCCTGACCGCGCCCATCCGTTCACGGCCGGCGACGACTTCTGCCTCGTCCACAACGGATCGCTCTCGAACGCGCATGGCGTGCGCCGCAAGCTCGAACCGCAAGGCATTCACTTCGATACCGACAACGACACCGAAGCCGCCTGCCGCTTTCTCGAATGGCGGCTGCGCGAAGGCGACACGTTGCCGGTCGCCTTGCAGAAGGGTTTCGAAGAACTCGACGGCTTCTACACGTTCCTGATGGGCACTTCGACCGAACTCGCGCTGATTCGCGATCCGTTCGCGTGCAAGCCGGCGGTGGTCGCGGAAAACGACGACTACGTCGCTATCGCTTCCGAGTTCCGTTCGCTCGCGCATCTGCCCGATATCAAGAACGCCAGGGTCTTCGAACCCGCACCTGAGGAGATGTATGTATGGAAAGCCTGACTTTCGATCTGGCGCGCACGACGGTCCGTGAGCTGAACCAGTTCCTGCACAAACCGGCGAGCGAACTGGAGGGCCAGGCGGTGACGGTCGTCGCGCCGAATGGCGCGCATAACCTCGCAGTCGGCGTGGATGCGCCGGTGCAAGTGACGATCGCCGGTCACGCCGGCTATTACGCGGGCGGCATGAACAAACACGCGACGATCGAGATCGACGGCAGCGCGGGCACCGGCGTCGCGGAAAACATGATGAGCGGCAAGGTGCATGTGAAGGGTTTCGCGTCGAACGGCGCGGGCGCTTCGGCGCACGGCGGCCTGCTGGTGATCGACGGCGATGCGGGCCTGCGCTGCGGTATTTCGCTCAAGGGTGGCGACATCGTGGTGGGCGGCTCGGTGGGCAGCTTCTCGGCGTTCATGGCGCAGGCGGGCCGCATGGTGATCTGTGGCAATGCGGGTGATGCGCTCGGCGACTCACTTTACGAAGCGGTGCTGTACGTGCGCGGCGACGTGAAATCGCTCGGCGCGGACGCGCAGTACGAGCCGATGACGCAGACGGATATCGACGCGGTGCGCGCGCTGCTGACCGCCGCTGGCATGGACCACGACCCGGCGTCGTTCAAACGGATCGCCTCCGCTCGCACGCTCTATCACTGGAACGCCGACGCGAACCAGGAATATTGAACACACGCTCTCGAAGAAGGCCCCCATGGAAGCCAAATCCGTTCAATTCGTCCGCTTGCAGCAGGAAGAGTCGCAAGGCTACGACCGCAAGACGATCGACTATATCCACGCCGCCGCGCAGCGCGGCCTCTATGAAATTCGCGGTCTGGGCGCGAAACGCCGTGTGCCGCATTTCGACGATCTGCTGTTTCTCGGCGCCTCGCTGTCGCGCTATCCGCTCGAAGGGTATCGCGAGAAATGCGCGACGCAGACCGTGCTCGGCACGCGCTTCGCCAAAAAACCGGTGGTGCTCGACATTCCGATCACGATCGCCGGCATGAGCTTCGGCGCGCTGTCCGCAAACGTGAAAGAAGCGCTCGGCCAGGCCGCGACCGCGATGGGCACCTCGACCACCACCGGCGACGGCGGCATGACGCAGGAAGAGCGCCGCTCGTCGAAGACGCTGGTCTATCAGTGCCTGCCGTCGCGCTACGGCTTCAATCCGGACGACGTGCGCCGCGCCGATGCGATCGAAATCGTGATCGGCCAGGGCGCGAAACCGGGCGGCGGCGGCATGCTGCTCGGGCAGAAGGTCAATCCGCGCGTCGCCTCGATGCGCACGTTGCCGGCCGGCGTCGATCAGCGTTCTGCGAGCCGTCATCCGGACTGGACCGGCCCGGACGATCTGGCGATCAAGATTCAGGAACTGCGCGAAATCACCGATTGGGAAAAACCGATCTACGTGAAGGTCGGCGCAACCCGCACGTTCAACGACGTCAAGCTCGCGGTGCATGCGGGCGCGGACGTGGTGGTGATCGACGGGATGCAGGGCGGCACGGCGGCGACGCAGACCTGCTTCATCGAGAACGTCGGCATTCCGACGCTGGCCGCGGTTCGCCAGGCGGTGGACGCGCTCGAAGACCTGAATATGAAAGGCCAGGTGCAACTGATCGTCTCGGGCGGCATCCGCACCGGTGCTGACGTGGCGAAGGCATTGGCGCTCGGCGCGGATGCGGTGGCGATCGGGCAGGGCATGCTGATGGCGCTCGGCTGCAACAGCGATACGTACTTTCAGAACGGCGCGCTGCATTCGGCGGCGGCGGATTACGCGGCGCTGAATACGTCGCCGGGTTTCTGCCATCACTGCCACACGGGCAAGTGCCCGGTCGGCGTGACCACCCAGGACGCGGTGCTCGAACAGCGTGTCCAGCCAGATGAAGGTTCGCGCCGCGTGCGCAACTACCTGAAGACGTTGAACATGGAACTGACGACGATCGCGCGCGCGTGCGGCAAGCAGAACGTCCATCACCTCGAACCGGAGGATCTGGTCGCGCTGACGGTCGAGGCGGCGGCGATGGCGCGCATTCCGCTCGCGGGTACTTCCTGGATTCCCGGATGGACCAAATGAATTGAATTGTTTTGAGTTTTTTGACTGTGGAAAAGTTGAGTGCATTCAACCTTGATTCACCAATCTATCAGGAGCCCGACATGAGCACTCCGCAAAGCACCACGCAAGCAGCGCCGGCACCATCCGGCGGTCTGCGTGCCGGCACGTTAGGTTTTCCCGAGGTCATCGGCCAATCTATCGCGAACCTTTCACCGACCTTCACGCCGTCGATCAACGTGACCGCGATCGCGGCGCTGGCCGGTGCGGGGACATGGTTGATTTATGGTCTTTCGACGCTCGGACTGCTGCTGGTGAGCATGAGCATCATCGCGCTCTCGAGCCGGATCGCGTCGGCGGGTTCGTTCTTTATCTATATCTCGCGCGCGCTTGGGCCGATGGCGGGGGGCATTGCCGGCTGGGGCCTGATCGCGGCTTACGTGGGCACTGCAATGGGGGTTGGCGCCGCAGGCGTAGTGTTCGTGCAGAACGCTTTTACGGCCTGGGGTGTCAATATCCCGTCGTGGGCGGTCTACACGATCTTTGTCGGCCTGGCCTGGTTCTTCTCGGCGCGTGACGTGAAGCTCTCCTCGCGCCTGTCGCTGGCAATCGAAGCCGCTTCGGTGGTGATCGTGGGCGGTGTGCTGATCTATGTGCTCGCACTGCATCCGGACCATATCATCGACCATACGCAACTGGGTCTGCAGGGCGTGAGCGGTAAGGGCATGGCACAGGGCATGGTGCTTGGCATCTTCTCGTACGTCGGTTTCGAAAGCGCGGCCTCGCTCGGCCAGGAAACCAGAAACCCGTTGCGCGTCATTCCGCGTGCGGTGGTCTGGTGCGTGATCCTGTCGGGCCTGTTCTTCATGTTCGTGGCGTACTCTATGACGATCGCCTACCACGACGACGCAGCCAAGCTCGGCGGCGATTCGGCCGTGCTCAGCACCTTGCTTACGAGCGTCGGCGCCTCGCCGCTCGGTCCGGTGTTTTATCTGATTGCCTCGGTCAGCGCGTTCTCGTGCGTGCTTGCGTGCATCAACTCGTCCAGCCGTCTGCTGTATTCGATGGGCCGCTATCAGTTCGTGCATCGCTCGATGGGCATGGTGCACCGCACGCACCAGACACCGTACATTGCCGTTGCGTTTTCCTCCATCGTGACCTTTGTGGTGTGTATCGCGATGCTCGGCACGGGTCCGCTCAACACCTTCGGTTATACCAGTACGTTTGCGACCTTCGGCTTCCTGGTCGTGTATTTCCTGGTCGCCATCGCGGCACCGGTTTATCTGAAGAAGCAGGGCGAGCTCAAGACGAGCAACGTGGTGTGGGGCGTGCTCGGCGCACTGGCGATGGTCGGCGCGGTGATCGGCAGCGTGTATCCGGTGCCCGATTATCCGTATAACATCCTGCCGTATCTGTTCGTTGCGTATATGCTGGTTGGCGCAGTCTGGTTGTTGATGCTCAAGAAGCGCTCGCCGCAGGTGCTCGAGAAGATCGAGCACGATCTGGAAACAAGCGACGTGATGACCCACGGCAAAAAGTAAATGAATGAACCCTTCTCCCAGGATAGCTTGCCCGCACCGAACACCAGCCCGGTGCCAGACGATCCAGAGGGAAGGCCCGCTAGCGGTCGCGGAATGAGCGGCCAGGAAATCGATCTGCAGTTGAGGCCGGAGCGCGGCGAGTGCGCCGCGCTCGAGATCGGTTGTGTTTCTTTCCCTGCCCGCGCCCGCGGGCAGGATCACATTAACGAAGACTACGTCGGCGTGATGCTCGGCGATCTCGCGGCGCGCGCCGCGCGTGGCAGCGTGATCGCTCTCGCCGATGGCGTGAGCGGCAGCAAGGGCGGACGGGTCGCAGCCGAACTCTCGGTGCGGACCTTTATCGATGCCTATTACGGGCTCGCCGACACCTTGCAGCCCGGCGTGGCCGCTGCGCGCGCGCTCGAGGCGATACACGGCTGGCTGCATCAGATCGGCCGCGTCGACCCTGCACTGAAGCAGATGTCCGCGTCCTTTGCGGCGCTGATCGTGCGCCGCGCTACCGCGTATCTGGTCGCGGCCGGCGATGTGCGGCTCTATCTGCTGCGCGATGGCCAACTGACCCAGCTCGGTGACGACGACGTGGTGCCGGTTGCTTTCGGTTCGTATGTGGCGCACGCGGTCGGCATGCTTCCGACGCTGGTGACGCGCATCGAAACGCTTGAGCTGCGCGAGGGCGACCGACTGCTGATGTGCTCCGACGGACTCTATCGCCGCGTGCCGATGCGCGAACTGCAGACGGTGCTGGCGGCGCGCGGCGGTGCGCTCGAAACGGCACGGCGGCTGGGCGCGCTGGCGCTGACGCGCGGCTCGCAGGACGACGTGACGAGCGCGGTGCTCGATGTGGGCGCCCTGCCTTCGCTCGATGTCGGTTACCTCGAACGTGTGGTCGGCGTTTTGCCTATTCCGGCTGTTCCCGACGCCGGCGAGGTGGTCGACGGATATCTGCTCAAGAGCGTGTTGAGCGATGGCTTCTATTCGCGGATTTTCGCCGGCTACGATCTGGCCGATCCGAACACGCCGCTGGCGCTCAAGTTTCCCAAGCCGCGTGTCGAGCAGGACGAGAACGTGCGGCAGTCGATCGTGCGCGAGCGCTGGCTGGCCGGCAAGATCGGCGACGACGGCGTGCTCGCGCCGATGCCGATCGATGCCGACCGGCAAACCCGGCTCTATGTGGTGATGCCGCTCGGCGCAGGCGTCACGCTCGAAAAACTGCTGGCGGCGCCTCAGCCCATGGCACTGCCACGTGCGCTCAAGATCGCGCAACAGCTAGGCCATTCGATCGACGTGCTGAATCGCCGCAATATCTTCCATCGCGATATCAAACCCGAGAACGTGCTCGTGATGTGGGGCGATAGCACGCGCCTGCTCGATCTCGGTTTCGGTTATATGCCGGGCATGCAGTTGCCAGGCCCTGACGCCGCGCCGGGCTCGCCCGCTTATATGGCGCCTGAGTTGATGAAGGGCGCACAGGGCGATGCGCGCTCCGAGGTGTTCGCGTTTGGCGTGACCCTGTACCGGCTGTTCAGCGGCGGCAAGCTGCCCTACGGTTTTAATGGACGCGTGCCGCTCTATCAGTACCGGCCGGACGCGCCGCAATGGCTCGACCTGGTGCTGGAGAAAGCCCTGCAGACCGACCCGGCGCGCAGGTATCAGGACGTGCTCGAAGTCTGCGCTGATCTCGATCGTTTTTCGAGCGGTCGGGACGCGATGGCGCCGATTCGGCGCAAGCCCTTGCTCGAGAGCGATCCGGTGCTGTTCTGGCAGGTGGTCGTGGTGCTGTTGCTGGCGCTGCTGTTGTGGTCCTTGATGCGGCATTGAGCGGGGTTGGTGGCGCAGCCCCGCCGCGCTACCTGGCGCAAGCCGGGGCCCGTGCTGCAGCCGTTCAGGCGCGGACACGGCTCTTGTCCGGATCGTAGAAGATCGGCGCCACGACCTGAGCGTCGATGCGTTTCTGATGCCCGTCGATCTTGCCGACCTGCAAGCGTGTTCCCGGTTCGGCATAGGCGATATCGATACGGCACAGCGCAATGTTCTTGCCGAGGATCGGCGAACGCACGCCGCTCGTGACCACGCCGATCTGCGCGCGCGCGTTGTGTTGCCCGTGCACGCAATCTCCATGATGCGCGGGTTCGTTGCCGTCGAGTTCGAGTCCGACCAACTTGTGCCGCGGATGCGCGCTGCGGGCAAGCAATGCGTCGCGGCCGATGAAGTCGTCCGCTTTGGTTTTCAGCGGCACCGAAAAGCCGATGCCGGCTTCGAACGGATCGGTCTCGTCGGTGAACTCGTAGCCGGCGAAGATCAGGCCGGCTTCGACGCGCAGCATATCGAGCGCGTTCAGTCCGAGCGGAACCATGCCTAGCGGTTGCCCAGCCAACCACAAACGGTCCCACACGCGTTCGGCATCCTGCGGATGACACCAGACTTCATAGCCGAGTTCGCCGGTGTAGCCGGTGCGCGAGACCATGATCGGACAGCCTTCGTAATTGTCGAGCCGGCCGACCAGAAAGCGGAACCAGCCGAGCTTATCGAGTGCCGGCTGGGTGGGCGGCGTCCACACCATCTGCTTCAACAACTCGCGGCTCAGCGGTCCCTGAATCGACAGATTGTGAATCTGATCCGAGGCCGATTTGATCCACACTTTCATGCCGAGCGCCGCGGCCTGCTCGCGCAGCCAGACACCGGCGTAGTCTTCGCCGCAGATCCAGCGGAAATTGTCCGGGCCGAGGCGCAACAGCGTGCCGTCGTCGAGCATGCCGCCGTGCGGATAGCACATCGCCGAATACACGACCTGGCCTACCGCGAGGCGCCGGACGTCGCGCGTCAGACAGTATTGCAACAGGGCTTCCGCGTCGGGACCGATGATCTCGAACTTGCGCAGCGCGGACAGATCCATCATGGCGACGCGCTCCCGGCAGCCGAAGTATTCTTCGACGGTGCCGAAGCCCTCGTAGTGCGTGGGCAGCCACCAGCCGCGATAGTCGGTGAAATGGCGGGTGAGCGCCGACGTCTTTGCATGAAAGCCTGACTCGCGGGTCAGGACCGGTTCGGCATCGGGCGTGGTTCGGGTAGCCATGGCAATGGAGAAGCGTTCCTTGTTCGGATAGACGCGGATCTGGATATCGGTCGGATTCCAGCCGTTCGCAGGATCGATGTCGTCGGGACAGGACGAACTCACGCACACGAGGTCGGTCAGCGCGCGCACCAGCACGTAGTCGCCTGGACGCGACCACGGTTCATCGAGTGTCATTTGCTGATGGGCATTGATGCCGGTATTGAAGAAGAAATTGATCGCGGGCCAGCCGGGGCGCGGCGCCACGTTAAAAGCGGCGAGGGCACGGCTCATGTTGTCGCTGCAGTTGCTATGGCCGAAATAGCCCTGGCTTTCGTAATAGCGCGCCGCGCACGCCAGTGCAAATGAGTCGTGACGGCCCACCGTATCGCGTACGACTTCGAGCATGGGCTGCATGTTTCGATTGAAGAACTTCGAGAACAGGCCGGGAGCGGGATACGCATTGCCATTCAGCGTTCTCGTCACGGTCTGGTCGAGGTCGAGTTCCTTGTTTCTATCCAACGCGGCGAGATCGAAGGCGACGAAATCCGAACATTGCCGACCCGCGACGTCCAGTACCTGAATGTATTCTCCCGCGCGCACCGTGTACGCGGTGGCGGTGCCGGGCTGGATCGTGAAGTCGTTCAGCGTGTCGGCCAATGGTGCGGGAAGCGGCGGCGCGGCGAGCAGCGCGGGATTCGCGCGATCGATCGTGAGGCGCAAGCCGGTGGGCGGGTTCTGCGAATCGATTGCCCTTGCGGCACCCGGCGCGGCGACGATGACGAGCAGCGCTTCGGAGGCAATGAGTTTTCGCGTAAAGCCCGCCGGTGTGTCGCCGCTCCAGATAGTCGCCGCGGACTGCAATGCGCTCGCATGAACGCCACGCTTGAGCAGACCGGTCAGCACGTGCGAGGCCGCGCTGTTATGCAACAGACTCGCCATGAACGAAGCGCCCGCCGACGCTTGTAGATCGAGCGCGGCCAGCGCCGCTTCGCCGTGCGCATCGAAGGCCATGAGTTCGCAGGGCTGCAGGCCTTCGATATCCACGATCTGCAAAGTATCGCCGGGCGTGAGCGCGACGACCGTGAGGCCGCCGCCCGCCACGCGATATCGTTCGCATCCGGCCGCGCGAGCAAATAGCGCCGGCTCAGCGGGACGCGAGCTTATGGGGGTGCGTATCAGCATGTTCTTCCCTGGCTCGCGCCGCTTAGCCGGCGGTTTTCAACGCCGCAACGGGTTCGCCAAGATACGCGTCCATCGAGTCATCGAGTGCCGATAGCCACGGCGTGTGATGAGGCGGGGATTGCGTGCCAGTCATCAGCGAGCGATAGGACTTGTTGCGGTAGCCCATGATGTCGTCATGCTTGTCGTGTTTCCATTCGAGGAAAGTTCGGTTCACCCCTTCGATGTCGAAACTCGGGTAGTCGGTCGCATCGAGCAGCTCCTGAATGTAGCTGCCCTGAAACTCGAACATTTCCTGATGGGTGACGAGCTTTTCTTCTTTCGCGCGCCATGCGAGGCTGTGTGCAGTCATCTCCGCTTTCGACGGCGGCGTGATGCGTCCGAGGATCACATCGCGCGCATACCAGGCTTGAGCGTCGAACATGTTGAACGAATACCAGAGGTCCTGCATGCCGAGGTAGATCAGGCCCGGATTGTCTTCCCAGAAAATGCCTTTATAAAGGTTCAAAGGCCACAGGCGATTGCCGGTCTTCAGGCGCAGTTCGTCGGGTAGAAACGGGAAGTGATGCTGATACCCGGTGCACAGGATGATCGCGTCGATGCGCTTGTGCGTGTCGTCGGCGAAGTAAGCGATATTGCCGCGCACGCGCTGCAATATCGGTTTTTCTTCCCAGTTTTCGGGCCAGTGATAGCCCATCGGCGCCGTGCGATAGCAACTGGTGATGCTCTTCGCACCGTACTTGTAGCACTGGGAGCCGATGTCTTCCGCCGAATAGCTGCTGCCGACCAGCAATACATCTTTGTCCTTGAACTCCAGCGCGTCGCGGAAATCGTGTGCATGCAGGATGCGGCCGCCAAAACTCTCGAAGCCGGGGAAGCTTGGCGCATTCGGTGTCGAGAAGTGGCCGCACGCGTTGACGACGTAATCGAACTCTTCCGACGTCGTTGTGCCGGCGGAATAGTCTTGCGCAGTGACGGTGAATTTCCTGGTTGCGGCGTCAAAGCTCACCTGACGAACCGCCGTATTGAAGCGAATATAAGGCCGTACACCGGCTTTCTCGACGCGTCCGCGAATATAGTCCCACAGCACCTCACGCGGCGGATACGAGGCGATCGGTTTGCCGAAATGCTCCTCGAAGGTGTAGTCCGCGAACTCCAGACATTCCTTTGGCCCGTTGGACCACAGGTAGCGATACATGCTGCCGTGCACCGGCTCGCCGTTCTCGTCGGCGCCCGTGCGCCATGTGTAATTCCACATGCCGCCCCAGTCCTTCTGCTTCTCGAAGCAGACGATATCGGGAATGTCTGCGCCTTTTTCTCTCGCGGACTGGAAAGCGCGCAATTGCGCCATCCCGGAAGGGCCCGCACCGATGATTGCAACGCGTTTTTTCATGGTTTGCCGCCGATGAGTTGAGCCAGGGTTATCGGAAGATCACGGTGCGGTCGCGATTGAGGAAGACGCGATGTTCGGTATGGAATTTCACCGCACGCGACAGCGCCACCGTTTCCGTATCGCGCCCGATCGCTACGAGCCCGTCCGGTTGCAGGACGTGATCGACACGCTGCACTTCCTGTTCGATGATCGGTCCTTCGTCGAGATCTGACGTGACGTAGTGCGCGGTGGCGCCGATCAGCTTGACGCCGCGTTCGAATGCCTGGTGATACGGCTTTGCGCCTTTGAATCCCGGCAGAAACGAGTGATGGATATTGATGGCCCGGCCGGCGAGCTGCTTGCAGAGGTTGTTGGAGAGAATCTGCATATAGCGCGCGAGCACCACGAGTTCCGTCTCCGTCTCGGCGACGATCTTCAACAGTTCGGCTTCCTGCTGGTCCTTGGTTTCCGGTGTCACCGGCAGATAGATGAAACGGATGCCTTCGCGCTCCGCCATCGGCCGCAGGTCCAGATGGTTGGAGACGACGGCGGTGATCTGCATATGCAGTTGGCCTTTGTGATACCGGTACAGCAGGTCGGAGAGGCAATGGTCGAACTTGCTGACCATCAGCAGCACCTTCATCGGTTGCGCGGCGCTGTAGAGCTTCCATTGCATCGCGAAGTCGTTTGCGATGCTGCCGAAGTCGGTGCGTAGCTTGTCGATGCTGCCGGTCTTCGCATCGTTGAAGCGGAACACCGCACGCATGAAGAATGTGCCGTTGGATTCGTCGTCGAATTGCGCCAGCTCGCTGATATAGCAGCCCGATTGCGCGAGATAGGACGAGACGGCCGCGACGATGCCGGAGGTGGCCGGGCAACTGATCGTCAGTATGTAATTCTGGGTCACTGCGACACTCCTGAAAATACGTGAGAGACGTAACGGGAGACCGTCGACGGATCAGCCGATTGCGGTGCGTTTCTTCTTTTCCGGATCGTCGAACGGCAATTCGGCGGCGCTGGCACGGGCCTTGATGCGGCCGCGCACTTCGAGCGGCGCGCCGGGGCGTGCGTAGTCCACGTCGAGGCGGGCGATCGCCATCGAGCGGCCGGTCAACCGCGAGACCATGCCGCATGTGACGACGCCGACCTGCTTGCCGTCGTTCCACAATGCGTCGCCGCCGTTGGTTGCTTCGGTGGAGTCCACCAGTACGCCGAAGATCTTGAAACGCTCCTTGCCTTGCAGACGGAAGTGTTCGCCCGCGCCACAGAACTCGGTTTTTCCCGGCGATACGGTGAAGTCGAGGCCGAGCTCCCACAGCGTGTCGCCCGCCTTTTCGTTCGCGAACGGGTACATCTCGGAGTTGTCGTAGGGGAAGAACAGCAGATAGCTTTCGACGCGTAACCAGTCGAGCGCCGTGAACGCGCACGGGATGATGCCGGACGCCGCACCTTTGTCGAGGACGGTGTCCCAGATGAACGGTGCATCCGCGGCCTTGCAAAAGATTTCGTAGCCGCGCTCGCCGGTATAGCCGGTGCGCGAGATCATCACCGGCTTGCCGAAAAGCCGCGTTTGCAGGTGATGAAAATAAGGCAGATCGCGGATGCCCGGCACGTGTTCGGCGAGGAAGTCCACGGCGGCGGGACCCTGTAAAGACAGATCATGCAGATCGTCGTCGAACAGCACGGCGACCTGGCGGCCCTGCGCGGAGCGAACGAGGCGTTCATAACCGGTTCCGGAGCCATGCACGACCATGAACGCATTCGGCCCGGTGCGGTAGACGATGCAGTCGTCGATAAACTTGCCGTCTTCATTCAGCATCGCTGCATAAACCGACTTGCCGGGGTAGAGCTTGCTGACGTCGCGCGTGATTGCCCAGTTGAGCAGGCTCTCCGCGTGCGGGCCGACGTAGTGGACCTTCTTCAGACCGGATACATCCATCAAGCCAGCCTTGGTGCGAATCGCCTCGTGCTGATCGGCGAGGTCGCCGGAGTACGTCCATGCGGTGCCCATGCCGTTCCAGTCTTCGAGGTTCGAGCCCAATGCGCGATGACGGTCCGCGAGCGCGGAAATACGCCATGAATTAGCCATGTCTGCTACTCCAGAGGTGAGGATGTGTTGGTGTACGAAATCGACAACGCATCAGGCGCCGTTGTCGAACTGACTCAACCAGTCGACCAGGGTCTTCCGGTAACGCGTCATACCCTTGTAGTCGGCAATGGGCTCAGGCAGGTCGCGCAGCACCCGATGAAGACGGCGCGCCCACGCCGGCTGGGTGACGAGCTCGGCCATGCTGGCGAGATACGTGCGGATGCTGAACATCATCGCGTTGCTCTGTGGCAGCCGCGCCATAAATTGCAGTTCGACGCGCAGATGCACGCATTGCGCAACGTTCTCCGGCGTGACCTGGCCGCGCTCCGCGCCCCACAGGTGGTAATTCTCGGGAGCGGTATCGAGGCGCGGGTTGATCGTGAGTGTCCAATTCAGACGGCGTACCGGGCGGTCTACCTGGATATGCAGCAGATACTTCAGCGCGCGATCGAAAATGCCCATGTCGTGTGCCATGGGAACCGGCGAATGCCATTGCTTGAAACTCATTCCCGCATCGAACGCGAGCGACCAGTCGGCAGGGCCGGTGATGACACCGGCATCCATAAAGAGGTCGCCGTCGCGCTGATCGAGCAGCGCGATATCGCCTTGCGTCTGCCGCATGATGTATTCGAGCGGCTCGCACGGCAGCGTCTCGGCATTGCCGAAACGAAACGCCTGCTCAATGCCGAGCGCGCGATTGCGCCACAACCACTGGTCGCCTGCGCGGGTAAGTGAAAACAGTTTTGGATAATCCTGGGCGAGATGCTCCATGATCATTTCCAGCGCGTCCCACGACGCTCTCTGCATGTGCGGCATCACCATGCAGCGGCGCGAGTCGTTTTGCAGCACGATCGCGCGTTCGGCGACTTCGGAGCGGTAGTGCTCGTCGATATCGAACCAGTGCTCGAAGACCGAGCCTGGATCGCGTGACGTGGCCGGCTCGATATTCACCGAATACATGTAGGCGTCTTCGGGAAACGGGAAGGGGAAGCGGGCGATGGCGGCTTCGCTGTTGCGAAACGAAAACGTTTCACGATAGCTTTCGGCGGGCTTCAGAATGACGCTCATGGCGGGTGTTCCTCAAAGATCCAGGAAAAGGGAGGTGCTGTGGGCGCGCGAGACACACGGCATCAGGTGCGTGGCGCGCTCGGATTCGTGAAGGAACAGATCGCGGTGGTCGACCTCGCCGGCAACGTGACGGGTCGAACACCGACCGCAGACACCGCCGCGGCACAGGTTCGGGATGTCGAGTCCGCTTGCTTCGAGCGCTTCCAGCAGGCTCTGGTCTGCCGCCACTTCCAACCTCGAGCCACTACGCATGAGTGTCACGACGAACGGCGTGCCGGACTGCGGCGCAGCAAAGGCTTCCCAGTGCACGCGGCCGTCCGGCCAGCCGAGGGCACGAGCCGTGTCTCGTACCGAGTCCAGAAGGGTTTGCGGACCGCACACGTAAACATGCGTGCCCAGCGGGCGACCGCGCAGCACCCGTTCGACATCGAGGCGCGCACGCTCACCGTCGTATCCATGGAAGCGGCTGCCGAGGCGCTCGCTCAACTCGGCGCGATATGCATCCGTGAGCCCTTGCCGGTAGGCGTAGTGCAGTTCGAAGTCGGCAACATCGCGCTCCAGTGCGGCGACATGCGCGACGAACGGTGTGATGCCGATGCCCCCCGCGATCAGGATGTGAGCGCGAGCGCTGGAATGCAGTGCAAACAGATTGGCCGGCGGCGTGATTTTCAATGCCGCACCTTCACGCATTTGCTCATGCATGAATACCGAGCCGCCGCGCGAATCGTCCTGTTTGCGTACGGCAATGCGATAGCTGGATGCGTCCGCCGGATCGCTAATCAACGAATAGGCGTTGCGCAATGGGCGGTCATCCAGTGGCAACTGCACCTGGATATGACTGCCCGAGGAAAACTTCGGCAGCCGACCGTGCCTCGCGACCAGGGTGAACTCGCGTACCACCGGCGTCAGCAGCCGCGTTGCTTCGACTCGAACCTCGATTGTGTTCATGCGTGGCGCACCAGGTAAGGACGATCCGGATCGGCGCAGACGCCCAGATAGGCACCGACGCGCTGCGAGAAATGCTGGCGCACACTCAGGTTGATGCCGCAGCCGGCACATTCGACTTCGGGCAGCGCGTCGTACACATGCGAAGCGCTGCAGTGCACGCAATAGACGGCGCGCGGTGCGGCATCGAGCTCGGCAGTGATTTCTTCCGGCAGCATGCCGGCCTCGCCGGCGAGGCGGCGGATGCGCCAGATGAACGCTTCGTCGCCGCATACATAGAGCCGTAAGCCGATTGCCGCGCGATCCAGGGTCGCGAGAAGATGGCGATCGAGCGCGTCGTGTGTCGGGAAGAACGATGCACGGCGAGCCGTTGCCGACGTGTCGCCTTGAACGAGCAGCGTGCTCACGTCAGGCTCGACCGGCAGCGTCGCGATGAAAGCTTCGACCTTTGCAAGTGCGTCGGCTTGAACGACCACAACGTGTTGGCGCGCATCCTCACATATCCGGAGCGCCTGATATCGCGGAAGACTCGGAGGCGAGCCTGGTGTTCTATCGTGCGTCAGTGTCATGTCTTTAGTCGCCGGTTCTGTCGATGCGGGTCAAGCACGTGGATCATGTTTCGCTTCAAACGTGTGCATTTGCATCTGAACTAAAACGGGGCGTGTGCTCCATTCGAGTGCGTTGCGAATCGCTGGTCTGACGGATAAAACACCCGAAAAGCGGCGTTCCCCACAAGCAAAATAGTTTCTTAAAGGGAAACACCGTTCAATCCTGATAACGAGGTATGCCCAAAGGAGTAGTGCCGCAAACGGCACGTTTCTTGCCTCTAAGATCGCTTTTCCCGTGGGGTGGCCTGGATGGCGGTGACCCGGACCCTGGTGCAGCGCGATGCATCCACGCAACTGGTGGATGGGGGCGGCGAGGTCGATTGCGACGCGGGCACCCGTGCGCTTATCCGTGAGCTTCACGATTCGGTCGCACAGCAACTGGGCTTCATGTCGTTTCTCGTCAGCCGTGTGCAACAGCAGGTGCGCAATCCCGAGGCCGCCGAACCGCTGCTCGCGGAATTGCGGACCACGATGACGCGGTTGCAGCGCGACGTTCGCCAGTTGATCACCGGTGCGCGCCTGACGCTCGAAGGGCGCTCGTGGCGCCAGGCGCTGGCTGATTCCGTCGATGAATTTTCGCGTCGCTGCAACGTGGTCTTCGAACTGGATAACCGCATGCCGGAAATCGAACTCGCGCCGGATGTCGCGCTGCACGCATTGCAGATCGTGCGCGAAGCGTTGTCGAATGTGGTCCGCCACGCGCATGCAAGACATGCGCGGATTGAAGTGATAGACGACCCCGCAGGCGCTTTGTGTGTGACCGTGACTGACGACGGGCTCGGATTGCGGCCCGCATCGGTAGAGGAAAATCACTATGGCTTGGAGATCATGCGCGAGCGGGCGCGTGCGATAGGCGCGCAAGTTGCAATCGAGAATGTGCAGCCGAATGGCACGCGGGTGCGCCTGCTTGTCCCGAATGACGATGCCAGAAAGGAGTTCCTTGATGGGTCCGACGACGTTGCTTCTGATTGACGACCATCCGCTGTTCAGGCGTGGCCTCGCCGAGTACTTCAACTCGACCGGGGAGTTTCAGGTAGTCGGCGAAGCTTCCAGCGGCCGGCAGGGCATTGCGCTCGCGGAGCAGTTACGACCCGGCCTGATCCTGATCGATCTTCACATGCCGGGACTCGGCGGCTTGCATGTGCTCGATGAATTGGGCCAGCTCGAGATCGAGAGCCGCAAAGTCGTGCTGACCGCTTCGCTCGATCGCAAGGAGTTATTGAGCGCGCTTCGTCTCGGTGCCGACGGCTATATGCTGAAGGAAACCGAGCCCGACGATCTGCGCTTATACATACGCAACTGCGTGCAGGGCGTGATCGTGCTGGACGATTGTCTGGTCACCCTGCTTGCGAAAGACGACGATGGTCCCGAAGGTGAAGGAGGCGCTCGCCGGGTCGAACTGACCGAGCGTGAAGCGCAGACACTGGCGCTCATTTCGGAAGGCATGAGCAACAAGCAGATCGCCCGGCAATTGGGCATCAGCGATGGCACCGTTAAGGTCTATGTAAAGAATCTGCTGCGCAAGCTGAATTTGCGTTCCCGGCTCGAACTGGCAGCGTGGGTTCACCGCGATGCTCTTACGCGTCAATGATGAAGGCGTAAACGAATGCAAGACAATGCTGTTGTAAGCGAATTCGCCGCAGCCGCGATGAACCTCGATGCCTATCCGGTCGCGTTGCTTCAAGTGGATAACGAGGGCAGCATTCGCAGCGCTAACGCTGCATGGTCCGAACTGATGGATGCAGGCGCCGTGGGCGTCGAGATGGCCGCATATGTCCATCCGGAGGATCGCCTGATCTGGCGCGAGATGCTGGCGCGGCTGCGTAACGAAACCGGCGTCTGTAGCCGCGAGCGGATACGCTTCGTTCATCCTCGCGGTCAGCTTCGCTGGTTGGAGGTGGCATGTCGCCGGCACGAAGACGCCTTCTTTATCTCCGCGTTCGACACCACGGCGCAAAAGCGTCAGGAGACTTCAATCGAAGCCAGGTTGCGTAGTGCGATGGGACTCCTGAACGGCGTACCGGGATTGATTTATCGCGGCCGCAACAATCCATCGTGGTCAATGGAATTCGTCAGCGACGGCTGCGAAGAGTTGACGGGCTATCCGGCCGCCTGGTTTGTCGACAGTCACGAACATAGCTACAGCCAGTTGATCGTGCCGGACGACGTCGATTACGTCTGGCGTGGCGTGCAGGAAGCACTGGCGGATCGCAGGCCGTTCGAACTGCGTTATCGCATTCGCGGCGCGAATGGCGATGTGAGAAACGTATGGGAGCGCGGCATCGGTATTTATTCGGCCAGCAGCGAGGTGCTGGGTATCGAAGGCGCGATCTTTGCCGTGCGATGAACTTCGCCCGTGTTGCGCGGAGAATCGCGCAACACGGGCGTTCGGTCTTCAGAGCAACGCGCGCAATCAGGTCGTGATCCAGTGGCTCACGAAGACGACTACCACGCCGAGCACTAACGCCGCATACGGCAGGAAACCCGCGCGCCGTTTGGTACTGGCGTTCGAAAGATCCATGTCGTCCAGCATTGCGTCCGGGAAGCGGCCTTTGTCAGTCACGTAGTGGCGCCAGATGAACACCGGCACGATCAGCGCCGAGAAGACGATGCCCGAAATCAGCGTGCCCTTGCCCCATACATCCGCACCCAGTCCCATCAGTGCGAGATTGACGAACGACAACACGGCGCCGGCGCCGAGTACCCATTTTGGCGCTTTGAAAGGGCGCTCCCAGGTTGGCCGGTCGAGCCGATGGATCCACGCGGCATTGAGATTCAGGAAGTTGAAGATGATGTAGCCGACATTCGACATCGCGAGTACGACGACGTAGTCGGACATCAGCAGCAGCACGAGATTGAATACGAGGTCGGTCCACATCGCGCGGGTCGGTGCGCCGTTGTGGTTGACGTGCGAAAGATATTTGGGCAGCCAGCCGTCGACGGAAGCCTGGTAGAGCGTGCGCGACGAGCCCGCCATCGAGGTCATGATGGCGAGTACGAGCGCGAACACCAGCATGGGCTTCAGAATGAATTCACCCCAGTTGCCGGCATGCACGATTTTCGCCATCGCTTCGGAAACACCCATGCCGCTGTAGATGCCAGGCGAAAGAATGCCGTCATAGACAGCGGGTTGCGTCACATTGCCAGCGGCATCCTTGACCTCGGGCGAGACGAGTTGGCCGAGACCGAGGGCGCCCTGGAACGCGAGTGGGACTAGCGTAAAGAACACGAGGCACAGGAGTCCGGAATAGACAATCGCCTTGACCGTGTCGCGGCGCGGGTCCTTGAATTCGCGTGTATAACAGACTGCCGTTTCGAATCCGTAGGTGGACCAGGCCGCGATAAAGAGTCCGCCGGCCATCAGTTCGATACCGCTCAGATTCCACGTGCCGTCTATCACGCGGCCGCCGGCGTCTTTTGCCAGCGGATAGAGCGGGAAAAGATTGTGCATTGGCAGATCGCCCGTCAGCAGCGGGTAGACGCCGACCAACAGGAGCGGCAGCAGTGCGGAGATCGCGAGAATCATCTGGAGCCGCGCGGCTTGAAGGATGCCGCGGTGCTGGATCGCGAAGGTTGTCAGCAGAATCGCGGCACCGATCACGAAAGTGGCATTGACTCGCAGACTCAGGCCGCTCGACAACCAACCCAGATCGACCAGCGTGATTTGCCAGGTGTTGATTGCGGCGGTCGCCGGGAACAACATGTTCAGCACGTAGCCTGCGCCGAGGCCCGAGCCGATCGCCAATACCGGCGACCACGCGAACCAGTTGCACCACACGGAGAGCGGAGCGAGCAGCTTGCTGTAGCGCACCCAGGCGACCGCGCCATACACCGATGCGCCGCCGGACTTGTGCGGAAACAGCCCGGCGATCTCAGCATAGGAAAAGGACTGGATGAAGCCGAAACAGATCGAAATCGCCCAGATGATCCACGACGGCTTGCCGACGGTCGCCGCAATCGAGCCGATCGAGAACAGCACCAGCGCCGGTACGCCGCTGGCTACCCAGAATGCGCCTGCCCAGCCGATCTTTCTATGAAGTCCTGTTGCGTCTATCGGCGCGGCAAGATGAAGCTCCTGACCTGCATCATTTACGGAACTCACGTTCGGCTCTCCAGAGGTGTTGTCACTCTGGCGACATTCACCGGCCAATATCGGTGGGGCAAGCGGCGCGAAGAGGTACTCCCTTGGAGGGGGAAATGGGAAATCCTCTGTAGACTAAGTCGCAGTTCCGCCTTTTAGATCTGGTATTTTTTGTTTTCAACCCAGCCGGCTTCATAACCAAGGATCTGCACAGATGAGCTTCATCCACTTTATTGGCGGCGAGAAGGGCGGCGTCGGCAAATCGCTGGTCGCCCGCGTTTTGGCCCAGTATTTTATCGACGAGAGTATTCAGTTCGTCGGTTTTGACACCGACAAATCACATGGCGCCTTGTTGCGCTTCTATGCCGATTTTGCAGCTCCGGCAGTACTCGATCAGCACGACAGCCTGGATCCCATTATCGAACATGCACTCGAAGATCCGCAGCGGCGTGTTCTGGTCGATCTTGCCGCTCAAACGCAGCAGTCTCTCGGACAATGGCTGGACGATGCGGACGTCATCGGTCTTGCCGAAGAGCACGGTCTAACGCTGACCTGGTGGCACGTCATGGACGCAGGACGCGATTCGGTCGATCTGCTGCGACAGTGGCTCGACCAGTTTGGTGGACGAATCAAGCTGGTGATCGTATTGAACGAACTTCGCGGTGACCGCTTCGAGATCCTGGACGCATCCGGTGAACTCGCGCGTGCTGAAGCGCTCGGCGCGAGCGTGATCACGCTGCGCCGGCTGCCCGACGCGACGATGCAGAAGATCGATCGGCAAAGCGCAAGCTTTTGGGCAGCCATCAATCATCATGATCGCGCCGCCGCAGGCTTGGGCATGCTTGAGCGGCAACGCGTCAAAGTGTGGCTACATCGCGCTTATGGTGAATTGGCCAAGCTCGCCTTATAGCTGCGCACCGACTGGCCTCACGCCGCGGTCAGGATGTCTGGTAACCGATCCACCCGCGGCTCAATCAACTGGGAGCTGATGAAAGCCCAAAGCTGTTCTGCCGCCTGGCCCCGCTCCTTGACCGGGCGGTACAGGCGTATCTCCAACTCAGTCGCCCAGATGTCCGAGCCAGCGCGAACCAGATTTCCTTCGCTTAACTCTTTGGCGATACAGCTTTCCGGAAGCCAGCCGATTCCGTGGCCGGCTACAACCATGCCTTTTAACGCCTCTGACATGTGGGTCTCAAAGCAGCGGAACAGCGAGTACGGTTCCGTCGCGTTCATCAACAGCATTTCGACAACGTTGCCAAGGAATGCACCGGATGAGTAGGCGAGCAGGGGCAGCGGTCTGCTGCTCTTGCCAGGGAGTTCGAAGAGAGGCTTGCCGTCACTGCCTGCTGCCGAGACAGGCACGATGCGCTCGACACCGAGTGTAAGGAAAGGAAAGTGATTGGGATCGAGAGCGATCGGCAATTGCGGGTGGTGATAGCCAATCAGCAGGTCGCAGTCGCCTGCCACGAGGTGTTGCACACCCTCGGGCACGTTGACGGCCTGAACCCGGGCCATGATGTGGCCGAACTCGCTGGTCAGGCGCTTGAGCCAGTCGGGAAAAAGCGTAAAGACGAGTGTATGGGCAACCGCGAAATGAACCACATGGTCGTTTTCGGCGAACTGTTCGTACCCGCCCACCAGGTTGCGTGCCGCATGCATGCTGCGCAGGATGTCCGCCGCGAGACTGCGAAACATCCGGCCGGCGGGCGTGAGGGTGATCGGATTGACGCTGCGATCGACGAGCTTCGTGCCCATCCACGTTTCGAGCGCCACGATCCGTCTACTGAAAGCTGACTGGGTGAGATGCCGGCTGCGCGCCGACCGGGAGAAACTCTTCGTATCCGAAAGGCTAAGAAAGTCTTCCAACCACTTTGCTTCCATATTGATCACTTGTGTTGGGTCAATCGACAACCGCGTCTGTGCGACGCGGCAACGCTAGCCTACCGTTCCTCATTGCAAGAATACCGATGTTTTTTTTCGATAGGTGTTAGTCGAAATATGCATGAGCGTTGCCCCCATAAATTGGGCTACATACCTTTTGTCTGCCTGCCCTCGGTGACCCGATACAAACTGCCCTTGGTCCGGCGCTAAAAACGAACGACTGTTCAAAAATTTACGTTGTTGATTTGCAGCTTAATCGATGCGCCATCGCGCATACATCCTTCCGTATATGTCTCCGGGATTGCGAAGTCAAGTGCCCGCATTAAAAGGATTGAACTGATTATGTCCACACTGCACAACCCAAATTCCCCGGCATCCACTGGCGACGTAGATAAGAAAAGCTGGCTGGAGTCGCACGAAGCGGGATATCACAAAACGTTGGGTAATCGTCAGGTTCAGATGATTGCCATTGGCGGCGCGATCGGCACTGGCCTCTTTCTCGGCGCGGGCGCGCGCCTGCAAATAGCGGGTCCTTCGCTTGCCGTCGTCTATCTTGTCTGTGGCGTTTTCTCGTTTCTGATCCTGCGCGCGCTGGGTGAGCTGGTGATGCATCGGCCGAGCAGTGGCAGCTTCGTGTCGTACGCCCGGGAGTTCCTCGGTGAAAAAGCTTCGTATGTCGCCGGCTGGATGTACTTCCTGAACTGGGCGATGACCGGCATCGTCGACATCACGGCCGTCGCGCTGTACATGCATTACTGGGCGGCGTTCTCGTCCGTGCCGCAATGGATCTTCGCACTGATTGCGCTATGCATCGTCGCGGCGATGAACCTGATCGGCGTGAAATGGTTTGCCGAAATGGAGTTCTGGTTCGCGCTCATCAAGGTTGCCGCGATCTCGCTGTTCCTCGTGATCGGCTCGATCATTCTGGGTACCGGGACGCACGTCGGCGGGCACACCACGGGGGTGCATCTGATCAGCGAGAACGGTGGGCTGTTCCCGCATGGTTTGCTGCCTGCGCTGGTGCTCGTGCAGGGCGTCGTGTTCGCGTTCGCCGGCGTCGAGCTGGTCGGCACGGCTGCGGGCGAATGCAAGGACGCGCGCAAGGTGCTGCCGCGCGCCATCAACAGCGTGATCTGGCGCATCGCCGTGTTCTATGTGGGCGCGGTGGTATTGCTGGTCTGTCTGTTGCCGTGGAGTGCCTACAAGGCGGGGCAGAGCCCGTTCGTCACGTTCTTCGCCGCGCTCGGCGTGCCGGGTGTCGGCTCGGTCATGAATGTCGTCGTGCTGTCGGCGGCGCTGTCGAGCCTGAACTCGGGGCTGTATTCGACCGGGCGGGTGTTGCGTGCGTTGTCGATGGGCGGCTCCGCGCCGCACTTCCTGTCCCGCATGAGCTCGCAGTCGGTGCCGTACGCCGGCATTCTGGTCACGGTCGCGATCTATATCGTGGGTGTCGTGCTGAACTATTTCGTGCCGTCGAGCGTGTTCGAAATCGTGCTCAACGTGGCGTCGCTCGGTATTCTCAGCACGTGGGGATTCATCGTGGTTTGCCAGATGAAGTTGCGTCAGGCGGTGGCCCGTGGTGAGGCTGAGCCGGTGACGTTCAGAATGCCCGGCGCGCCGGTGACGTCCTGGCTGACGCTGGCGTTTCTGGTGGGGGTGCTGGTATTGATGGCATTCGACTATCCGAACGGCACGTGGACCGTTGCCGCGATTCCGGTCGTGGCCCTGATCCTGGTTGCCGGCTGGTACGGGGTGCGCCGCCGCGCGCATGCGATGATGAAGCCGACGATCCCGTCGGTCGCCCTGACTCAGAGCGTGCTCGAGGACAACGCGGGCTAATGCGGGCTAATGCGGGCTAATGCGGCGGCGCGCAGCGCCTCCCTGTTGCATCGACAACAACAGTAACAACAGCAACAACAGCAATAACGACGGAGAACCGAAGTGAAGCCATTCGATGAGATGCTGACGTCCGCTGACGGGGTCCGCGCGCCTTATGAACTGCTCAAGCAATGGCTCGATACGCAGCATCCTGCGAATCTCGCGCAGAAGGCGGATGACGCGGAAAGTGTGTTTCGCAAGACGGGCATTACGTTTGCCGTGTACGGCGAAGAAGAGGCCGCCGAGCGTCTGATTCCGTTCGACATCATCCCGCGCATCATTTCCGGTTCGGAATGGACGCGCCTTTCGCAAGGCATCGAACAGCGCGTGATCGCCCTCAACGCCTTTCTCGACGATATCTATCATCGTCAGGAGATCGTGCGCGCCGGGCGTATCCCGAAGGAACTGATCGCCCAGAACGAGGCCTTTCTGCCGGAGATGATCGGCTTCCGGCCGCCGGGGAACGTCTACACGCACATCATCGGCGTGGACATCGTGCGCACGGCCGAAAATCAGTTCTACGTGCTGGAAGACAATGCGCGCACACCCTCCGGCGTCTCGTACATGCTGGAGAACCGTGAGACGATGATGCAGCTTTTCCCTGAGCTGTTTCAGCAGGTCAAGGTGCGGCCGGTCGAAGCCTATCCGCAGCTGCTGCGCGAGTCGCTTGCCGCGGTGTGTCCGCCCGGCGGCAACCAGGACAATCCGACCATCGCGGTGCTGACGCCCGGTATCCACAACTCCGCGTACTACGAGCACGCGTTCCTCGCCGACCAGATGGGGGTTCATCTGGTCGAGGGCAGCGATCTCCAGGTGGTGGACGGCCGCGTGGCAATGCGCACAACCGAAGGGTTCCGCGCCATCGACGTTCTGTATCGCCGGCTCGATGACGCCTATCTCGATCCGCTGACTTTCCGGCCCGATTCTGTGCTTGGCGTCGCCGGCATCATGGACGTCTACCGCGCGGGCAACATCACGATCGCCAACGCACCGGGCACCGGCATCGCCGACGACAAGGCGATCTATTCCTATATGCCGGAAATCGTCGAGTTCTACACGGGCCGCAAGTCGATCCTGGAGAACGTGCCGACCTGGCGCTGTTCCGAGCCGGGCAGCCTGAAATACGTGCTGGATCATCTCGAAGAACTGGTGGTGAAGGAAGTCCACGGGTCGGGTGGTTACGGCATGCTGGTCGGGCCCGCCGCGTCGAAGAAGGAGCGGGAAGATTTCGCAGCCAAGCTCAAAACCCGTCCGAACAACTACATCGCGCAACCAACGCTGGCGCTGTCGACCACACCGATCCTGACCGAAAAAGGTCTCGCGCCGCGCCACGTGGATCTTCGGCCCTTTGTGCTGGTGTCGGACCGCATTCGCATCACGCCGGGAGGTCTGACGCGCGTCGCCTTGAAAGAAGGCTCGCTGGTGGTCAATTCGAGCCAGGGCGGCGGCACCAAGGACACCTGGGTATTGGCTGACTGAGGGCCGACTGAGGGCCGGTGGCGAGCCTCACAGAACGCCAGCCTGATACAGAACTGGCACACGGAAAAGAACAGACACTGGAGTTGGACAGCACATGCTTCTCGGACGCACAGCAAGCGGACTCTACTGGATGCACCGCTATATCGAACGCGCGGAAAACATCGCACGGATAGTCGACGCCGGGCTGCGTATGGCGCTGACCCGAACGTCCGATGCGCAGGCAACCTGGTCGTCCGTGGTGGTGACATCCGGTACGGAAGAGGGTTTCCGGGAGAAACACGACGCCTATACCGCCGGCACCGTTTCCGACTATCTGCTGCGCGACGGCCACAATCCGTCGAGCGTCCTGTCGTGCATCGAAGCGGCGCGCTCGAACGCCCGCATGGTGCGCACGGCGCTCACCCGCGAGGCGTGGGAGAGCGTGAACGAAGCGTGGATGGTGGTCAGGCGGGTGCTCGCAACGCCGGTGGCGGCGAGCGAACTGCCGGTCGTGCTCGATCAGATCAAGCGCCAGACCGCGCTGATTCGCGGCACCTTCCACGGCACGATGCTCCGAAACGAGATTTTTAATTTCGCCCGCATCGGCACGTTCATCGAACGCGCTGACAACACCGCGCGCATTCTGGACGTCAAATACCACCTGTTGCTGCCCGCGGTGTCCTATGTGGGCACGACGCTCGACAACTACCAGTGGGAATCGATCCTGCGCTCGGTCGACGCGCATCGATCCTACCGCTGGGTCTACGACGTCCAGTACAAGCCGACCAATATCGCCGACTATCTGATCCTCAACGGCCGCATGCCGCGCTCGCTGAACTTCTGCTACCTGAACATCGTCGAGAACCTCGCGTATCTGGCGCAAGACTATGGCGTCACCCACGCCTGCCATAAGACCGCCGACATTACGCTCGCCACGCTCCGCGACAATACGGTCAAGCAGATCTTTGCGCAGGGCCTGCACGAGTTTCTCGAGGGCTTCATCGGGCAGAACAACCGGCTTGGTTTTGAAATCGCCGAAACCTACAACTTCGATTGAGACCGGCCATGCGTATCGCAATTCGCCATACATCGCACTATCAGTACGAGCAACCTGTCCCTTACGCTTTGCAACGTCTGAGGTTGCGTCCGCAGTCGTGCCCCGGGCAGACGGTGATCGACTGGCAGGTCACGGTCGACGGCGTCGAGCCGAACGTCTCTTACGTGGACGGTCTGGGTAACCATGTCGATTTCGTGCGGCACGAGCGCAACAAGCGCGAGATCGTCATCGTGGCGCAGGGAACGGTCGACACGGAGGACCGGGCCGGGATCTTCGGCGTGGTCGATGGCCTTGCCCCGCCCTGGGTCTTCGAGCGGGAGACGCCGCTGACGCGGGCCGGCGAACGAATCAAGGCGCTTGCCGCTGACCTGCGCTCCGAAGACGAGCCGCTCCAGTCGCTGCATGCGTTGATGAATACGATCCACGACCGGATCGCTTATCAGCCCGGCATGACCGACGTGAGTACGGATGCAGAGACGGCTTTGCTCAACCACCACGGGGTCTGTCAGGACCACGCGCACGTTTTTATCGCCGTGGCGCGAGCGCTCCACATCCCGGCCCGCTACGTCTCGGGCTATCTGCTGATGGACGGTGTCGCGATGCAGGCGGCGAGCCACGCATGGGCGGAGGCGTATCTCGACGGACTCGGTTGGGTCGGCTTCGATGCGGCCAACAATACGTGTCCGGACGAGCGCTATGTGCGCGTCGCCACCGGCCTCGACTATCGCGACGCGATGCCCGTATCCGGTATTCGCACCGGGCAGGGTGCTGAGACGCTGACTGTCGAGCTGAGCGTTTTGCCGGTCCAGAGTCAAAGCCAGAGTCAAAGCTGACGGACCGATGTAACACCTCATCAGCGGTTGCGCTGATGAGAGATGCGTAGATGTTCTTAACCACGCTTGCAGGGAGGCAGTATGTCAAATTTCGGTAGCGCAGTGAGCGACATCAATGGCTCGTCGGAAGACGTCGCACACGCTTCCAGCGTGGACGCGGAGCCGGTGTCCGGCAAGGTGCGCGCGCGTCTTAAGCGCGCGAAACAGAAGGCGGCCGATGCGCAGGTCATCGTCATCGAGACGGGGCGCAAGTCTGCTCGGGCTGCCAACGACTATGCGCATGACCGTCCGTGGACGACGGCCGGTGTGGCCCTGGGTGTCGGCGTACTGATCGGTTTGTTGATCGGTCGAAAATAGTCCGCTGCGTTACCGGCACATCCATCCGTCCGGTCGCCCTGATGATTGACAGGGCGACCGGATTTTCTTAAGCCCGCGTCGCCGCGAGTGCAGCGTTCAGCGTCTTGCTCGGGCGCATTACATCAGCCAGCATTTCGGCGTCAGGCCGGTAGTAGCCGCCGATGTCTGCCGGTTTGCCTTGCACGGCTGACAATTCGTCCACGATGATCTGCTCGTTGTCAGTCAGTTGCTTGGCCAGCGGTGCAAACTGTGCGGCAAGCGCGGCGTTGTCTGTTTGCGCCGCCAATTGCTGAGCCCAGTACAGGGCGAGATAAAACTGGCTGCCGCGGTTGTCCAGCTGGCCGGTTTTGGGCGATGGGTTTTTGTTGTTGTCGAGTAGCTTGCCCGTGGCGGCATCCAGCGTTTTAGCCAGAATTCTCGCCTTGTCGTTGTCGGTCTTGATGCCCAGCTCTTCCAGTGACACGGCGAGTGCCAGGAATTCACCCAGCGAATCCCAGCGCAGGTGGTTTTCTTCCACGAGCTGCTTGACATGTTTGGGCGCCGAGCCGCCGGCACCTGTTTCGTACATACCGCCGCCTGCCATCAGGGGAACGATGGATAGCATTTTGGCACTCGTGCCAAGCTCCATGATAGGGAACAGGTCGGTGAGGTAGTCGCGCAGGATGTTGCCCGTGACCGAGATGGTATCGAGGCCGCGAATGACGCGCTCCAGCGTGTAACGCATGGCGCGCACCTGCGACATGATCTGAATGTCCAGGCCCGTGGTGTCGTGGTCCTTGAGGTAGGCCTCGACCTTCTTGATCACCTCGGCCTCGTGCGGGCGGTACGGGTCCAGCCAGAAGATGGCCGGCATGCCGGAGTTGCGGGCGCGCGTGACCGCCAGCTTGACCCAGTCGCGGATCGGCGCGTCCTTGACCTGGCACATGCGCCAGATGTCGCCTTCTTCAACGTTCTGCGTGAGCAGCACGTCGCCGGTGGCGAGGTCGACGATGCGCGCTTCGCCCGCTTCGGGAACTTCAAAAGTCTTGTCGTGCGAGCCGTATTCCTCGGCCTGCTGGGCCATCAACCCGACATTGGGGACCGTGCCCATCGTGACGGGGTCGAAGTTGCCGTTGGTTTTGCAGAAGTTGATGATCTCCTGGTAGATGCGGGCGAACGTGCTCTCCGGGATCACGGCCTTGGTGTCCTTCGGACGGCCGTCGGCGCCCCACATCTTGCCGCCGATGCGGATCATGGCCGGCATCGAGGCGTCCACGATCACGTCGTTAGGCGCATGCAGGTTGGAGATACCCTTGGCCGAGTCCACCATCGCCAGTTCGGGGCGATGCTCGTGGCAGGCGTGCATATCGCGGATGATTTCTTCGCGCTTCGAGCTGGGCAGGCTTTCCAGCTTGTCATACAGGTTGACGAGGCCGTTGTTGACGTTCACCCCCAGTTCGTCGAACAGCTTGCCGTGCTTCTCGAAGGCTTCCTTGTAGAAAATCTTCACCGCGTGGCCGAAGACAATGGGGTGCGAAACCTTCATCATCGTGGCCTTGACGTGCAGCGATAGCATGACGCCAGTCTTGCGGGCGTCTTCCATCTGCTCTTCGTAGAAGTCGCACAGCGCCTTCTTGCTCATGAACATGCTGTCGATGATCTCGCCGTCCAGCAGCGACACCTTGGGCTTAAGCACAATGGCTTTACCGCTTTGTGTCAGCAATTCCATCTTCACGTCGCGGGCGTGGTCTACCGTCATGGACTTTTCGCCATGGTAGAAGTCGCCGTGTTTCATGTGAGCCACGTGGGTGCGCGACGCCATGCTCCACTCGCCCATGCTGTGCGGGTTCTTGCGGGCATAGTTTTTTACGGCGGCGGGTGCGCGGCGGTCCGAGTTGCCCTCGCGCAGTACGGGATTGACAGCGCTGCCGAGGCACCTGGAATAGCGTTGGCGGATGGCTTTCTCAACGTCGGTTTTTGGCTCTTCAGGGAAATCCGGCACCGCGTAGCCCTTGGCCTGCAGTTCCTTGATCGCGCCGACCAACTGATGGACCGAGGCGCTGATGTTGGGCAGCTTGATGATATTGGTGTCGGGCAGGAGGGTGAGGCGGCCGAGTTCGGACAGGCTGTCGGGCACCCGTTGCGCCTCGGTCAGAAATTCGGGGAACTCGCCCAGGATGCGGCCCGCGAGGGAGATGTCGCTGGTGGTGACGTCGATGCCGGCTGCCGCGGTGAATGTGCGGACGACGGGCAGGAAGGCGCTGGTCGCTAGCAGCGGGGCCTCATCGGTGAGGGTGTAGATGATTGTCGGTTGCTGGGTGCTCATCGCTTGCCTCAAGATCGGGAAACCTGTTTTGGATGTCACCGGCCGCGTCACAAACCGGCATTCGTGTTCGAATTCTGCCTGATTTCGCTTTCGTCATCATCGAATTTCCGACAAACCCGGCTGACCTATGCGTGGACTGGCGCGCGTCATGAAAAATTAGCATGACGGTCGCGCTGGATTTTTGTTTCCTCCATATAGGTGCAAGGGTGTCTTCAACCCCAATCCCGCGTGAGGAACATGTCTATGGCCGCTGAAATCTTCTTTAGAACCGAACATGATCTGCTTGGCGATCGTGACGCTCCCGCTCACGTCTACTATGGGGTTCATACGCTACGCGCGCTGGAAAATTTCCCGATTACCGGTTCGCCGATCTCGGTGTACCCGGAGTTGATCAAGGCACTGGCTTGCATCAAACAGGCCGCCGCACAGGCGAATCATGAGCTGGGTCTGCTCGACGCGACGCGTTGTGACGCCATCGTCGGTGCCTGCGCTGAATTGCTGGAAGGCAAGTTGCATGATCAGTTTGTAGTCGACGTCATTCAGGGCGGCGCCGGGACATCGACCAACATGAATGCGAACGAGGTGATCGCCAACCGCGCGCTCGAACTGTTGGGGAAGAAGAAAGGCGAATACCAGTATTTGCACCCGAATGAGCAGGTCAACATTGGCCAGAGCACCAACGATGTGTACCCTTCGGCCCTGAAAGTCGCGACATGGTTCGGCATTCTGAGTCTCATCGACGCGATGGCCGTCTTGCGGCGCGCTTTCGAAGCAAAGTCGGTGGAGTTCAAGGACGTTCTGAAGATGGGACGTACGCAATTGCAGGACGCGGTGCCGATGACGCTCGGCCAGGAGTTCAGCACCTACGCCGTGATGCTCGGAGAGGATGAGGAGCGGCTGCGGGAGGCGGCGCTGCTGATCTGTGAAATCAACATGGGCGCGACGGCGATCGGAACGGGCATTACCGCGCATCCCGATTACGCACCGCTGATCCTGAAGCATCTCAAGGAAATCACGGGTATTCCGCTTGTCACGGCGCCCAACCTCATCGAAGCGACGCAGGACTGTGGCGCTTTCGTTCAGTTGTCCGGCGTGCTCAAGCGCGTGGCAGTCAAGCTGTCAAAAACCTGCAACGACTTGCGCCTGCTCTCCAGCGGTCCCCGTGCGGGTCTTGGGGAAATCAACCTTCCGCCCATGCAGGCTGGCTCGAGCATCATGCCGGGGAAGGTCAACCCGGTCATTCCCGAGGTCGTGAACCAGATTGCGTTCGAGGTCATCGGCAACGACGTCACCGTGAGTTTCGCGGCCGAGGCTGGGCAGCTTCAGTTGAACGCGTTCGAGCCGATCATCGCGCACAGCCTGTTCAAAAGCGTGACCCACCTGCGCAACGGCTGCCTGACGCTCGCCGAACGCTGCGTCAAAGGCATTACCGCCAACGAGGCGCACTTGCGCGCGTCGGTCGAGAATTCGATCGGCATCGTGACGGCGCTCAATCCGTACATCGGCTACGCCAACGCGACATCCGTCGCGATGGAGGCACATGCCACGGGCGGACGCGTCTACGACATCGTGCTCGCGAGGGGGCTGTTGTCCGAGCAACAGCTCGACGAGATCCTCAAGCCAGAGGTCCTCACGCAGCCCACGCCGCTTCATATCCCGCCGAAGCAGTAAAAGCGATCTGGCCGTATGAAGCGCCCGGTGTCGAGCCGGGAGACGACGCGTTGCCCAGGTACTAATTGATTGATGCTCAACCCACGATCTAGCGCAGTTGCCGGAGACAGGAATTCATGAAGACGAACAAGCTTACGACGTGGATCATGGTTGCCATGGTTCTGGGTGTTGCCGTGGGTTACATCTGCAACATCAATGCACCCGACGCAAAGGCCGCCAAGGCGATCGCCGGTTATTTCTCGATTGCCACAGATGTGTTCCTGCGTCTGATAAAAATGGTCATCGCGCCGCTGGTGTTCGCGACCCTGGTGGGGGGCATCGCCAGCATGGGGGACTCGTCCGCCGTCGGTCGCATGGGCGCCAAGGCAATGGGGTGGTTCATCTCCGCCTCGGTGGTATCGCTGCTGTTCGGTATGCTGTTCGTGAACGTCCTGCAGCCGGGCCACGCGCTTAACCTGCCTCTGCCGGACATCGCCGCCACGACCAATCTGCAGACCTCCACGCTGAACCTGAAGGACTTCGTCACCCACGTTTTCCCCAGGAGCGTGTTCGAGGCGATGTCCCAGAACGAGGTTCTGCAGATTCTGGTCTTCTCGCTGTTCTTCGGTTTCGCCATCGCGTCGTTCAAGGGCCGCGCCGGCCAGCATCTGCTCGCGCCGATCGAGGACCTGGGCAAGACGATGCTGCGCGTTACCGACTTCGTGATGCGCTTTGCCCCACTCGGCGTATTCGGGGCAGTGGCCGCCGCGATCACCGTTCAGGGCATCGGCGTGCTCGTGACCTACGGCAGGTTCATCGGCGAGTTCTACGTGGCCCTGCTGGTACTGTGGGCGGCATTGATCGGAGCGGGCTATCTGTTCCTTGGCGCACGCGTATTTACGCTGCTCAAGCTGGTCAAGCAGCCAACCATCCTGGCTTTCTCGACCGCCAGCAGCGAGGCCGCCTATCCCTCGGTCATGGAGCAACTGAAGAAGTTCGGTGTGCCCGACAAGATCACCGGCTTCGTGCTGCCGCTCGGCTACTCGTTCAACCTCGACGGCTCGATGATGTACTCGGCCTTCGCGTCGCTGTTCATCGCCCAGGCCTACAACATCCAGCTCAGCCTGACGGAGCAGATCACCATGCTGCTGGTGCTGATGATCACGAGCAAGGGCATCGCCGGTGTGCCGCGGGCGTCCATCGTCGTGGTGGCTGCCGTTCTGCCGATGTTCAAGCTGCCCGAGGCCGGCGTTCTGCTGATCCTCGGCATTGACCAGTTTCTCGACATGGGCCGCACGGCGACCAACGTGATCGGCAACAGCATCGCCACCGCGGTGGTGGCCAAGTCGGAAGGCTTGCTCGGCGCCACGCGCGATGTCGACGAGGACGACATGTTCGAGCCGCCTGAGCAGAACGCTCTGGCGAACTAGGGCGGAGTGGGGTTCTTTCCGGCGGGCTTGGACGCGCTGGGCCGTTGCCGGTACTCTATGGACGTTGCTCCTGCTCGAGACAGGCCTCTCCATGCGCGCCAACGATGCTTTGCCTACGCAAGCCGGCATGCCCGTGTTCCAGACGACGGGTGATGCCTGCTCATTCGGTAACGACGCGCTCGCGCTGCGCTGGACCGTCAGGGACGAACGGCTAGCGGATTTCTCACTGATGGATTTCGCGGGGCAACGCACGCTGCCCATCGTCACGCCGTTCGCGCTATTGCTCGATGACGGAAGTACTGTTGGCGTGGCCGAGTTGAGGATCCTTGCGCCGCTGAACGAAACCACACTCGCATCAAACCCCCACGCGTCCCGCCTGGCCGAACGAATCGCAGGCCGACGCGTGAGCGCCACACTCGTCGACGCTCAAGGCCGTCTGAAGGTGGAGTGGAGTGTGGAGCAGCGCGAAGGCTCACGATACCTGCGCGAACAGCTAGCGATTACGGCGCTTCTTCGGGACGAAAATATCGCCGTCGTTTCATTGCTGGAGGCGCGTGCTGCTAACGCACAGGCTAGCAGCGAACTGAAGGGCACGCCTGTCATCGCGGGCAACTTCTATCTGGGCTTCGAGCTGCCGCTGGCGGAAAGTCATGTGGACGGCGACAGCGTCAGCTTTACTCTGCAACGCGCATTGCCGCTGGAAAAGAACAGGACGCTGGTCTACTCCGCCGTGGCCGGCGTAGTGCGCGACGGCCAGTTGCGGCGCGACTTCGCCACCTATCTGGAACGGGAGCGGGCTCACCCGTATCGCCCGTTTCTGCACTACAACAGTTGGGGCGATATCGGCTACCTCACGCCGTACACACAGCAGCAAGCGCTGGAGCGCATCGAAACAATCGGCCGCGAGTTGCATGAAGCGCGCGGTGTGCAGATCGATTCGTTTCTGTTCGACGATGGCTGGGACGACCTTAGCGGTAGCTGGCATTTCAGCAAGGATTTTCCGCATGGCTTCGTTCCGCTGCGCGACGCTGCAGCACGATACGGCGCCGCGCCCGGCATATGGCTGTCCCCGTGGGGTGGCTACGGAGCGCCGAAACAGGAGCGCGTGACGAGCGGCCGTGCCGCTGGCTATGAGGTCATCGATAACGGACTCGCGCTATCGGGGCCGAGTTACTATCGACGCTTTCACGAAGTCGTGATGGCCTTGCTTGATGAGGACGGCGTCAACCAGTTCAAGTTCGACGGTACGGGCAACGCCGACACGGTGTTTCCAGGCAGCCTCTTCGATAGCGATTGGGACGCGGCGATCCAGCTCATCGAGCACATCCGCGCGGTCAAACCGGATACCTTCATCAATCTCACTACAGGGACGCATCCGTCGCCGTTCTGGTTGCGTTACGCAGACTCCATCTGGCGCGGTGGCAGGGACGACGATCTGGCCGGAACCGGCACTAACCGTGAGCGCTGGATTACGTACCGCGACGCGCAGACGTACCACAACGTCGTGGTGCGCAGTCCGCTCTTCCCGCTCAATTCGCTGATGCTGCACGGCATCCTCTTCGCGCAGTGCAATCCGCGCCTGAACACGGCAGCAGGCGATGATTTCGCCAACGAGGTGCGTTCCTACTTCGGGAGCGGCACGCAATTGCAGGAGCTATACATTACGCCAGCGCTGCTCACCGAGTCCGACTGGGATGTGCTCGCGGAGGCCGCCAGATGGGCGCGCGAAAACGGCGATGTACTGCGCGACAGCCACTGGATCGGCGGGGCACCTGACCAGCAAGCGGTCTACGGTTGGGCAGCGTGGGCGCAGCACAAGGCAATCGTGACGCTGCGCAATCCGCACAGCCGCGCGCAACGCTTCACGCTGGATCTGCGGCGACACCTGGAGTTGCCGGAAGCGGCGGCGGCGCGATTCAGTGCGCGTAGCATTTGGCGTGAAGGGGCTTCCGATATTCCAGCTTTGCTAGACGCTGATGTGCCGCAGGAAGTCCAGCTCGCGCCGTTCGAAGTGCTTACGCTGGAACTGTTGCCGATCGCTGAAGCGGAGTAGTGAGGTGGATGTGGCCGGATTGTGGCCGCTTGCCCGGCATCGACCCACGTCGTTCGCGCTAAGACAACGCATCCGCCAGTTCCACCGGCTTCGCCTTGATCTGGTGCAAGTCGAAGATCAGCACTTCGTTGTCACCTCGCACGAGCCATGGCGCAGGGCAATACAAGCGCCTTTGCGGACCGATATTCCAGTAGCGTCCGAGATTGTGCCCGTTGACCCAGACGACGCCCTTGGTCCAGTTGCCCATGTCGAGCCAGGTGTCGCCGACTTCATCCAGCCGCAAACTTGCCTTGAAGAATAGCCCGGGCTTCAGTGGGTTCGTGCAACTTCCCTTCAGGTTGGCGATAAACGTTTCATCCATCGGCAGCAGGAAGATTTCCCAGTCCCTGAGCACGGAGAGCGACCCATCGGCGATTTTCATCCTGACCGGGTCGACCAGTCCTTTGCGGTCGACGAGCGCGGGGCCGAAGTTGACCCGCCCCATGCCCTCCACGAGGATCTCTAACGATACCGGGTCACCTGAGTTCGACTCGCGCTCCGGCAACGTCGAAGGTAGCGCGAGTGGCGCGCGATGCGTCATGCGGAGCGGCTGCGCGTACTCCGATGGTATTTGCGCCCTCGAGACGCCGCATGCGTAGCGTCCGCCGACGAAAACGGTCGCATAGTCATGAACACTGCTGATATCCAGCACGCCGCCTGCGTACTCCTGCAACTGCTTGCGGTACAACACGAAGCCGAACACCTGGCCATAACTCTCAAAGGACTGTGGATCGATGCTCTGTTCGCGCGGCAGCGCCGCGGGCAGGCTGTCCCAGATCGACGCGTAGAGGGTTGGCATCAAAGCATCGACGCCTGTGCATTCGAGCGTGGCGATGGCGCCAGGTATATCGGGCAACGGCGCAGGCAGGAAGCTGCCGATGATGTCGCGGTACTTCATATACTTCGGTGTCGCCGCGCCCTGCTCGTTGATCGGCGCCGAATAGTCGTAGCTGGTGATGTCGGGCTGATAGTTGCCTGAATCATCCACGTTCGCGCCGGCATAGAAACCAAAGCTCGTACCGCCGTGAATGACATACAGATTGAACGACCGTTTCAACTGCATGAACGCGGTCAAGGTGTGCGAGAGGTCGTAGTTCAACCCTGCGAAACCCGGTTCACCCCAATGAGTGAGCCACCCTGGGTACACCTCACCGGCCATCGCGGGCACCGCGGGGAATTCCCGGCGGACGGTTGCGATTTGCGCCGCATCGCCATTGCTCAACGCAATCGCACCACCGCTTACCGTGGTGCGATTGCGTTCGAGTTGCAGGAGGCCATCTTCGGTGTAGAACGGCCCGGTTACGCCTCCTTTGAGCCAAAGCTGCCTGAGCTCTTCGAGGTAAGCCGGATTGCTCGCATACGAACCGAATTCATTTTCGATCTGGATCATCAGGATCGGTCCGCCGTTTTGGATCAGCAACGGCTTAATACGTGGGACCAAGTCCTCGATGTAGCGAGCCACCGCCGCCATATAACGGGCATCGGTGGTCGAGTCGGTCCTCAACTGGACGTGCGGATCGCTCAACAGGTAGGAAGGGAGCCCTCCCAGATCCCATTCGGCGCAGACGTAAGGCCCGGGGCGCAGCAGCACCCACATTCCTTCGGACTGGCACAGCCGGATGAAGGCCTCGATATCGCGGTTGCCGCTGCGGAAATCGAACACGCCCGGACGTGTCTCGTGGTAATTCCACATGATGTACAAGGCGATGCAGTTCATCCCCATCGCTTTGGCCATCCTGATTCGATGCTGCCAATACTCGCGCGGGATGCGGGCCGGGTGCATCTCGCCGCTGCGAATCTGGAACGGCTCGCCGTCGAGCAGGAAGTGTTCGCCGTCAGGGCTGAAAGAGAAGGTGTGGCCGCATTCGAGGTTCACGGTGCACTCACACTTTGGCGCCTGAGGCGCGGTTGAACTAAGCGAAAGGTGAAAACCAGCCAACGGCCACCCTTTATCCGCATAGTTGTATACGTGGTATGCGCGTTGAACGCCTTGCTGGTGGATTTCTCTCGCCCTAACCTGAATCTGACACTCAGCGGTCCTTCGAACAGTTTCCCGGACCGGCCATCTCATGCAATCCATACATCGACGAACTCCCGATCTCGGAAGACGAAGATCCTATTGGAGAAGACATGCACGACAACCTCCTCCCGGTCATCATCACACGGAAATGGCAACTTGCCGAGAGTTACCATGCCGTCGAACTTCAAACCAGGTCCCGATCGGAGCTTCCGTCGTTTGACGATGGCGCTTGCATCACCCTTGTTCGGGACAACGTCATCTGCAAGGAAAGAATATATCCGCTGTGCTGTTTTACGTCCCGGCCGAGCGCATATGTGATCGCTGTGCGACAGGATGATGACGATACGGACGCAGAAACGGCGGACATCTCACTGAGTCAAGGAGACGAGGCGTTCATCGTAACGCCACGGAGTCCTACGGTTGTTTTAGACGATAGCACACGATCTATTCTTTTTGCTGGAGGCGTTGGCGCCGCATCGATAGCGGGAATCGCGAATCGGCTTGCCTTGGCAGGTCAAAAATTCGAGCTGCACAACTTCGCTCGATCACCTGAACGTGCAGTCTTTCGGAAAGAACTCGACGCGCTTAAAAGGGAAGGTGGGATCCATCACCATTTTGGCTTGAATGCTGACCGATTGGAGCAGACCACTTCTCACGCGATGAGCCCGGCACATGCGAACACTCAGATCTACTGCAGTGGCCCCCCAGCATTTATGGATCTTATCGAGCGCCAGGCCCGCGACTGGGTGTATCCGGCTAATATCCACAAAATTGTGTTGGGTGACAGAAAAAATTCATAGGCGCGTCTTTTCCCCGATATGGTTTCGGTTCAAGCTCAATCGAGCGGAACGGTAAACCTGTCGATCACGGCATGGGTCTGGGGTCGTACGCCGCGCCACCAAGCGAATGCTTCTGCTGCCTGCTCGACCAGCATGCCAACACCGTCCGCGACGCTCGCCACGCCCGCACTGCGTGCGAGTCTCAGGAAAGGCGTCAGTCGCTTGCCGTAGGCGAGTTCATAAGCCACACCCATGGGGCTGAAAACGCTCGGCGGAGCCGGCGGCAACTCGCCGGTGAGGCTGGCCGATGTCGCATTGACCACCAGGTCGAAGCGTCCCATCGCTTCAAGCTCGCCGTAGCCGCAGGCGACCAAGGGACGCCCGCCGGCGACTTGCGCCACCAGCGCCTTTACCTTGGAGATGTCCCTGTTGGCGATGACCAGTTCAGCAGGCCGCGCCGCGATGAACGGTAGCAATGCACCACGCACCGCGCCCCCCGCGCCAAGGACCAGCACGCGCTTGCCGGCCATCGGCAGGTTGAGGTTGACTTCGATATCGCGCACCAGGCCGACACCGTCGAAGTTCTCGGCAACGATCCGGCCATCCTTGAAGCTCAACGCGTTGGCCGCGCCAGCTAGTGCGGCGCGCTCGCTGCGCTCATCGGCGATCGCGAACGCCTTCAGCTTGAACGGCGCGGTCACGTTCATGCCCTTGCCACCGGCCGCGACGAACGCATGGACGGTCCCGGCGAAGGCATCCTGCGGCTCGACTGGACCCTCGATGGCCGTATAGGACATGTCCTGCTGTGTCTCGTGCGCAAATAGGCCGTGAATCAGTGGAGATTTCGTATGGCCGATTGGATTGCCGATCACGGCGTACTGGTCAGTCATTACGGCCTCAGCTTTGAATACAGCACACCATCGGTTTGCATCGCGTCGATTTCGGCGATGCTGAAGCCCAACGACTGCGCGACTTCCGCGTTGTGTTGACCGAGATCGGGCGCGACCTCGCGAATCGTCGTGTCACAATCGGAGAACCGGAACGGCAGGTTCGGCAGACGCAACTTCCCGTAACGCGGGTGCTCCTGCTCGACGACCATGCCTCGCGCGACGATCTGCGGATCGGTGAGCACTTCGTCGATGCGTTGCACCTTCGCACAAGGCACGTCAATGCCATCGAGCAGGTCCAGCACCTGTGCGACCGGCTGGTTGGCCACCCAAGGCTTCACGATGGACAGAATCTCCAACCGGTTCGTATTGCGTCCCGCGAGGGTGTGAAAACGCGTGTCGGTGCCGAAGCCAGCCGGGCCGCCATGCGCTTCGATCAGCGCTGCGAAACGCTTCCACGCATCGTCTACTTGCGCGGCGATCACAAGGTCGCCATCAGCGGCACGGAACACGCCGTAGAGCGTCGACGTCGGCATGTCGTGACCGGTCTGTTCGGGGACGACGCCTTGCATCGTGTAGCACTGCACCGCGTATTCGTGCATCGACACCAGCGTGTCGTACAGCGCCATATCGATGTGCTGGCCCCGGCCGCTCTTTGCGCGACCGAGTAGCGCTGCGTTGATCGCCGCCACCGCGTGAATGCCGGTGTACATGTCGCCGAGCGAGATGCGCATCAGCGGCGGCGGCTCGCCGGGACTACCGATCATCTGCATGATCCCGCTCTTCGCTTCGGCAATCAGGCCGAAGCCGGCGCGATGCGCGTCCGGCCCCGTATGGCCATATGCCGAGATCGAGCAGTAGACGAGGCTCGGATTGCGTGCGGACAACTCGTCATAGCCGAGCCCGAGCTTGTTCAGCGCGCCGGGCCGATAGTTTTCGACAAACACGTCCGCCGAGTCGCACAGGCGCTGCATGAATTCCTTGCCGCGCGAGTCCTTCATGTTAACGCTAACACCGCGTTTGCCCATGTTGAGCTGCAGGAAGTAGCCGCTCTGCTCATCATCGAGCACGGTGGCGTGTTGACGTCCAGCGTCGCCGCTGACCGGACGTTCGACCTTGATGACCTCTGCTCCGAGCGCCGCGAGGCAGCGCCCCACGTACGGGCCGGCCAGGAAGTGGCTGTAGTCGACGACGCGAATACCTTCGAGAGGACGGGCTTGCATCAGAACGCTCCCGGTCGGCGCGGCACCATCAGACGATGTTCGCCGTGCTGGACAACCTGGCCATCCTGATTGATCAGATCGGAGGGCAGCACGACGATGCCCCAGTCTGGACGGCTTTTGCTCGCGCGCATCGCGCCCACGCGGAATTTCACGTGCAGCAAATCGTTGACCTTGATCGGCAGGTTGAAATCCCACGTCCAGCCGAGCGACATGCCGGGCAGGAAGCGATAAGTGCTTTGGGTCTTGAGGCCATCGGCAATAGACAAGCCGAACAGGCCGTGTGCGACGATCGAGCCGAAGTGGCTCGCGTTCGCGTATGCCTCGTCTACGTGGACCGGCGTGTGATCGCCAGTGAGATCGGCGTAGGCCAGAATGCGTTCTTTGGTCACCGTGTAAGTCGGGCTCACGCATTCGTCGCCTTCGCGGGCATCGTCCCAGTATTTATCGACGATCGTCATGTCACACCTCCGCGCGCGGATTGATGTCCAGTGCCCGCGCCACGCACGAGGCGGGCCTGGCCTGAATCAGTTCGACGGCGAGTCCGTCCGGCAGGCGCAACCAGTTGCGTCCCTGCGGCATTTCGCTGACGTCGTATCGATGCGCGGCGGCGAGTGCCGCCTCCATGTCTTCGCACATCACGCCGAGATGGCCGAGCCGGCCTTCAGGCGCATCATGGTTGGGGTTATGGATGAATTGCAGACCGCCGAGTGTCCAGTACTGCCGGGGTTCGTCGACAGTGCCGTCGACCTCGCGCATCGTCATGCCAAGCACGTCTTCGAAAAAACGGATATGCCAGTGAATATCTTTCACCCAGATGGCGACGTGCTCCAGATAGGCCTTGCTGCCGTTCATGCGGTTGTCTCCCTATGTTGTCGGTCGGTCATGGCGCGCTCGATGCCCTTGATGCAGGCCACCAGTGTCGCGTTGACCGGCGTCGGCACGCCGTGCCGTTGTCCCCAGCGCACGACCGCGCCGTTGATAAAGTCGATTTCGGTGATGGAGCCCTTCTCGAGGCTTTGCAACATCGAGGTCTTGAAGGCAGGGGAGAGTCCTTCTCCGGCGAGCGTCCACGGGCGTTCGGGATTAGTGGTGGAGAGCTTCACACCGGCGGCGCGAGCGACCGCCATCGCCTCGGCGACCGCTGCGAGCGCGGTCGTCCTCAGAAGCGCTTCGTCGTAGAGTTGACCGTACGTCAGGCCGGTGATGCCGGTCACCGCGCCAGTCGCGACATTGACCAGCAGCTTGTCCCACATCGTGCCGACGATGTTGTCGCTGACCGTGGTGGCTAGTCCGGCGGCGTTGAAGGTTGCGGCGAGCGCCGTCGCGCGGGAGGTAATCCGGCCGTCGAGTTCGCCGATGTAGGTGGCCTTGCCGGCGACACCTGACTCGATGTGGCCCGGGTTGCGCATCACGCCGCCAACGTACGTCTTGCCAGCCAGCACGCGCTCGCGCCCCACGATGCCGGCGAGCACATCTTCGTGCCCCAGGCCGTTCTGTAACGACAGGACCAGCGTTTCGGGTCCGATCAGCTCCAGTGCGCCGCGCATCGCGGCATCGGTGTGAAACGATTTGACCAGCACGACGACCAGATCGACGACACCGGCCTCGGCCGCCTGTGTCGCCGCGCGGACCTTCACGCGACGGGAGCCATCCGCATCGTCCACCTGTAGTCCGTCACACCTCATCGCCTCCACATGCACCACCGAACGGTTCAGCAACCAGACCTCGTTGCCGCCTTCGGTCAGCGCCGCGCCAATGGCGCAGCCCAGCGCCCCCGCACCCAGAATCGCAATCTTCACTGCCGTCTCCTCAACATGGAGACCACGATACGAGCGGACATTCATATCGGCAATGCAATGAATACAATGACGTCATTGCGGAGGGCAATAATCCTATGAACTCGACCGAACTTCCTGATCTGAAACTTCTACAACTTTTCGACCTTCTGTACGACGCCCGCAGCGTCACGCGTGTGGCCGAGCAGCTCGGACAAAGTCAGCCGACGATTAGCATCTGGCTCGGGCGTTTGCGGGAGCATCTGCAGGACCCGTTGTTCATACGTACATCGGGCGGTATGGCGCCAACACCGCAAGCCGATGCGCTGATCGGCCCGTGCCGGGAGATTCTCGAATCGTTGCGACGCTTCGCTGCCTGGGAGATCGCGTTCGATCCAGCCACCGCGAAGCGGCGGTTCCGTATCTGCATGACCGACGCCAGCCACATAACGCTGCTTCCGCGATTGCTGGCGCACGTGCGCGCGCAGGCGCCGGGTCTACGCCTCGAAGCGACGAGGATTGACGGCAATACGGAGCGGGCGCTGGAATCCGGTGAGGCCGACCTTGCGATCGGCCATGTGCCCTGGCTTGGCGGTGGGATTTACCAGCAGCAGCTATATCTGCAGGACTGGGTCTGTCTGGCGAATCGCCGTCACCCGAGGTTAGGCACCAAACTCGGCCTGAAGCACTATCGCGCGGAGGGACATGTCGCGATCACTGCGGGGACGGGAGCGCAACTGCTCGAACAGGCGCTGGTCCGTGAGCATATCGATCGCGACGTGGTGCTGGAGTTACCGGGTTTCCTCGGGCTCGGGGCGATCATCAAGAGTACCGACCTGATCGCCACGCTGCCGCGACACATCGGTGAGACGCTGGCAAAGGTCAATGATCTGGCGGTCCATCCGTGCCCGGTTCCTGTGGATGGTTTTGCCGTTCGGCAGCACTGGCACGCCAGATATCACCACGAAGCGGGCAACCGTTGGCTGCGTGGTCTGGTGGTGCAGTTGTTCGGAACCTCGGGCTGATCAGGCCGGCCGCGCTAACTCAATCAAAATCGCACCAGAAAAAAACTAACTAGATCGTACAAATGCGTATAAACCCCGAAAGACATCGGATCGCGTTTGAACGACACTTCGTGCTGGTTTGGAGATCCAGGCGTCACTCAGTGCTCACCCCTCTTCGCATTTGCACCGGCATGCTGAGCCGGCTAGCTCTGCACACCTTGGATTAGCGGGGCGATTACGGGTGTTAGAGATTGAGAAAAGATTTTTAAAGAGGAGCAGAAATGAAAAAGGTAATAGCAACCTCGGCCCTTGGGTTGGTCGCCCTCGGCGCACACGCCCAGAGCAGTGTGACGCTGTACGGGATCGTCGATGCGGGGATCGGTTATCAGAGCAGCCAGACGTCGCTTGGTTCGACGAGTGGCGGCCGCTCGGTGATCAAGATGGTGAACGGCATCTGGGCGGGCAGCCGCTTCGGTTTGAAGGGCTCCGAAGATCTGGGCGGCGGCACGAAGGCGATCTTCCAGTTGGAAGAAGGCTTTAACAGTGCAACCGGCGCACAGGCCGTCTCCGGTCTGGCGTTCAACCGGCAAGCGTACGTCGGCGTGGCCAACGCCACCTACGGCTCGTTCACGGCCGGCCGTCAATACACGTCGTACTACACGCTGCTGTCGCCTTATAGCCCGACCACGTGGCTGACGGGCGCATACGGCGCACACCCGGGCGATATCGATTCGCTGGATACGCTGTACCGCGTGAATAACTCGCTGGTGTACACGTCGCCGAGCATGTATGGCCTGACGGTGAGCGGTTCGTATGCGCTGGGCGGCGTGGCAGGAAGCACCAATGCCGGTTCGACGTATAGCGCGGCGATCCAGTACCTGAATGGTCCGTTCGGTATCGCGGCAGGCTACCAGCGCATCAATAACTCGACGCCTGGCGGCGGTGCGTGGGGCGCGGATTCCACGGCGTCGAATGCGGGCGCGCAGCCGGGTGTGTCGGGCATCAATAACGGTTACCAGACGGCGCAGGCGCAGCAGCGCGTTGCGGTGACGGGCGGCTATGCGTTCAGCTCGCAATGGGACGTCTCGTTCTCGTACTCGAACGTGCAATACATCCCGGGTATCAACTCGAAGTTCCACAACGAGGCGATTTTCAATACGGCTGGCGCAGTGCTGCACTTCAAGCCGTTGACGGTGCTGGATCTGGCTGCCGGCTATAGCTATACGCGCGCAACGCAGTCGAACGGCATCTCGAGCTCGGCACGCTACCAGCAGTTCAATCTCTCGCAGTACTACAGCCTCTCCAAGCGTACGGGGCTGTATGCGCTGGAAGCCTATCAGCGTGCGGGTGGCCAGACGATCGGAACGAACGGCAAGAGCATCATCAACGCAACGGCCGATATCGGTGACGGTCAGAACAGCGCGCCGTCCTCGTCACGCAGCCAGTTCGCGGCAGGCGTGGGTATCATTCACCGGTTCTAATTGCCAGGTGGCGTGGCGGCGTCTGTCGACGCTGCTGCGGCAATCCGCCTGCTGCCGGCGTTCGTTCACGAACGGGCGCACCATCATCGTCGCGCCGCCTCGGTGCGAAGACCGTCGAGCGTGAACCCAACGCGACGCCGCCAGGTGTCGGCTCCGATGTCGGCCATGATCCGCATCAGTGCGCCATTCGACACGAACACCAGAAACAGGTCTTCGAGCGTGAAGTCTGCGCGCAACGAACCATCGCGCTGCGCGTCTTCGACGAATTGCCGCGCTTGCGTCATCGTCTCGTCGCACACAGCCGCCAGCCGCGAGGCGTCGGGGTGGCGGCGTGAAACGATGTCGTTGAGCGCAGGCTCGGTGGCCTGGATTTCGCAAATCAGTTCGACATAAGAGGCGAACCGGCTCCATGGGTCGGGGCAGCCGCGTGCGCGCGCCACCGCGTCACTGAGCCGCTCTGCCGCGACGTCCGCCATGACCACATCGGTGAGTGCTTCGCGCGTGCCGAACCGGTTGTACAGGGTGCCGATGCTGACACCCGCACGTTGCGCGATCTCTTCCAGTGGCACGTCGAGGCCACGCTCCTGGAATGCGTCCAGTGCGGCAGTCTTGATCTTTTCCGTATTGAGCTGTGCGTCGCGTCGTAGCCGCGGCGTATCAGGTTTCCCGGCGCCAGGATGGTTCATGGCGTTAAGGTTTTATTCATAACTTGACGGCACCCTCAACTTTAAAATAGGATGAAGTTGAATGATACCTCAACATATGAACGACTTGTGGGAACGGAGCAGGGCATGCCTAAGACCATTTTCATCACCGGTGCCTCGTCAGGCATCGGCAAAGCTGTAGCGAAGCAGTTTGCCGGGCGGGGCTGGAACGTCGTGGCGACACTGCGCGATCCGTCTGCGGAGACTGAACTCGTCAACGGAGACCGCCTGTTCGTCACGCGACTGGACGTTCAGGACGAGTCCAGTGTGACTTCGGCGGTTGATGCAGCCGTCGAGCGCTTCGGTGGGATCGATGTTCTCGTGAACAACGCCGGCTTCAGCCTGTTTGGCGTTTTCGAGGCGCTGTCGCCGCAAAAGATCCAGGAGCAGTTCGCGGTCAACGTCTTCGGCCTGATGGATGTCACGCGCGCCGTGCTGCCTGTCTTGCGGCGGCAGGGCGGTGGCACGATCGTCAACGTGAGTTCCAGCGGCGGCATGATCACCGTGCCGCTGATGTCGATGTACCACGCCACCAAATTCGCGGTCGAGGGCTTCTCCGAATCGCTGGCCTATGAACTGACGTCGCAGAACATCGCGGTCAGGCTGATCGAGCCGGGCGCAGTGCGCACGCAGTTTGGGGCGCGGATGTTCTCTGAATTTGCGCATGATCGGTCGCTGGCCTGCTACGACCGGTTCATCGACAAGACCAATGCCCTTTATGCCGCGATGCAGGGCGGCGAGACGAGCAGTGCCGAGCAGGTGGCCGATGTTGTCTTCGGCGCGGCGATCGATCAGTCGTCGCGGCTGCGCTATGTTGTCGGCGAAGATATCGCTGCGCTGGTCAAGGCCCGGCACGAAATGGGCGAAGACAACTATATCGCACTGATGCGCGCGCGGTTCCTGAGTGCGGAATCGGCCGCGCCGGCCGCGGGAGGACGGTGAGAATGTTAGCACTCGTCGATCACGGCGCTCATCACGCGTCGGCACAGGAAGCGCCAGCCATGCTGATGCCTGAGTCGAGCTTGCCGCATGGGCGCATCCGCGGCGTTACCCGCAATGCACAGGGCGTACTCGCCTATAAGGGAATCCCTTTCGCTGCGCCACCGGTCGGTGAATTGCGCTGGCGGCCTCCGCAAGATGTCGTGGGCTGGACCGATGTCCGCGACGCTACTGCCTATGGCCCGCCGTGCTTTGGGGCACCGATGCCGGTGCCGGGCCTGAAAGCGCTGACCAGGGATCAGGGCGAGGATTGCCTGACCTTGAATGTCTGGACTGGGGCGCAGACTGCCGAGGAGCGGCGGCCGGTCATGGTGTGGATTCACGGTGGTGGCTTCGAGTTGGGCGCGTCCACTTTCTTCGGGGCTGAGGGTGCGCACCTCGCGGCGAAGGGCGTCGTGATGGTCAGCATGAACTACAGGCTTGGCGTGTTCGGGTTTCTCGCTCATCCCGAACTGGATCGCGAAGGTTCGCCCTCGGGCAACTTCGGCTTGCAGGATCAGATCAAGGCGCTGCGATGGGTGCAAGAGCATATTGCACTGTTCGGCGGCGACCCGGGCAATGTCACGCTGTTTGGCGAATCCGCCGGGTCGCACGCTGTGGGCATGCTCATGGCCTCACCACTGGCCCGCGGCTTGTTCCATCGAGCCATCGGAGAAAGCGGCGCGTTCTGGGACACCGAGCATGGGTCGATCGCGAGCAAGGCCGAAGCCGAAGCCCGAACCCGCGCCTTCATGACCAGGATGCGGGTCCGTTCTCTCGCGGAGTTGCGTGCGCTGGCGGGTGAAAAGCTTCACCGCGCCTCCGCCTGGAACTTTCTTACAGACCCCGCCATCACCGCATTTGCTCCTAATATCGACGGTTTTGTGCTGCAAGAATCGCCCGCACAGACGTTCGAGCGCGGCGGGCAAGCCGATGTCCCTTTGCTGGGTGGCTGGAATGCAGACGAGCACAGCTTCTTCATGAGCCGGGCGTTGCCGCATCGCACACCGGCGCAGTTCGTCGAGGCTGCCGCGGCACAGTTCGGTCCCTCCCGGATGCAGGACTTTCTGGCCGTATATCCTGCCGACACGAAGCAAGCGGCCGAGCAATCGGCGCAGTATCTGATGGGTGATCTGTGCATTAGCCAACAGACTTGGGCATGGCTGGGTTTCCATCGCACGACGGCCCGCTCGGACGTGTTTGCCTACAACTTCGACTACACCTCGCCTTATTCGCCCAAGCCTAGTCACGGCGCGGAAACGGCATTCGTATTCGGTAGCCTTGACATGAGCTTTGGGCCGTCAACGGCACCGGCCGGCGAGGCAGACAAGGAATTGTCGGCGTTGATGATGTCGTACTGGACGAACTTCGCACGGAATGGGAATCCGAACGGCCCCGGATTGCCGCCATGGCCGGTCTACGGCGGGCCGGGTTCCCTGGTCATGCGTTTCGGCAGCTCCAGCGGCGCAGCACCCGAGGACGCAACGGCACGATTCCGCTTCATCCAGTCCTTCAGGTCTTCTGGTCGACTACCAGAGGACTGGAGGCGAGTCCAGGGCCGGATGCCGGCGCTGTTGGCCAAGGTCGTGGCAAAGACGGTGCTCCTGTTCATGGGCTAGTCATACGCCCCTCTTCGCTCCTCGTCGAAAGTACTCGGGGCCCGCCCGCCGGCGGCCCGAATCGTAAGCAGTCCGACGATCCAGCGGAGCGCTCGCCGTCACCTTATCGGATGGCCCACGGCGGGTGTGGATTGAATGCGTCGAGAAGGAAATCAGTCATGACCCGCACCTTCGCCGGGGGAGCCCGATCCGGCGCGCGAACCAGGTGTATGCCGCCGAGGTCCGCGGTGCGGACTTCGAGCGTAATCTGCTCCAGTGCGCCTTGCCGAACCGCATCGGCGACGATGAACTCGGGCTCGTAAAGAACGCCGAGACCGGCAACGGCCGCGGCGACGAGTGCGTCGCCGTTATTGGCTCGCATGGTTCCCTTGACGGCCACGCGTTTGTCGCCGTCCTTGCCGAAGCGCCATTCGTCGGGCCGCGAGATGTTGGAGAAAGTGACGCTCAGGCAATTGTGATCGCCCAGTTCGGACCAGCGTTTCGGGCGCCCATACCGCTCCCAGTAGCCCGGAGCCGCGCAGACAATCATCGCGCTCTCCGCGAGCCTGCGCGAGACGAGACGACTGTCCTTCAGGCGCCCAACCCGGATCGTCAGATCCCAGCCCTCTTCCATGAGATCGACGACACGATCGTTCAGCCCGAGGTCGATGGTGACCCCGGGATGCTTGTTTCTGAAGGCAGGAATCAGCGGCGCGATGTAGCGAACGCCAAACGAAAGTGGCGAATTCAGCCGCAGCAGTCCGCTCGCCTCCACGCGCTGGGACGCGATCGTCGCCTCCGCTTCTTCCAGATCGGGCAGGAGGCGGGCACAGGTTTCCAGATACTGCTGTCCCGCTTCGGTGAGCGTGAGCTTGCGCGTGCTGCGGTGAAACAGGCGCACGCCCAGCCGGTGCTCCACTGCATCCAGATGCTTTGTCGCCATGGCGGGCGACAGGCCGAGTTGCCGGGCGGCCGCGGAGAGGCTTCCGGCAGTAGCTGCACGGGAAAACACCTGCATTCCCGTAAGGCGGTCGAGCATTGTGATTTCTCGCTGTGGTTAAAAACTGAATCGTCAATTGAACATATTATCGCCTCATAGGTGAAACTGTACATTGCTCTCCATATCTTGTTAGAGGCCGCGTGAGCGGCGAGGGCAGGCAGCAATGACAGCATCCACATCCCGGCGAGCAGTCGCGGTTCGAAAGGTATCGCGCCGTGAATTCTGTGTCGCCGCCACGGTCGGCGGCCTTGCCGCCGCGTTGACGAGTCCGGTTTCCGAGGCAACGCCATCTGCGCCGGCCATTCGGTCCCGATGGAATCGGGCGAAGGCGCTGGACGCCGTCATTCTCGACGCGGTGAACAGTGGGCATATCGTAGGCGCGACCGTGATTGCCGCAAAAGACGGAGAGATCGTCTACCGGCACGCGGCTGGTTTTGCCGACCGCGAAGCCCGCCGGCCAATGACGGAAAACGAGGTCTGCCGCCTCGCGTCGATGACAAAACCGATTGTCTGCGTGGCGGCGCTGGCGCTCATCGATCGTGGCCGGCTTGGCCTGGAAGATCCCGTTACCCGATGGCTGCCCGACTTCCGCCCGAAGCTGTCCGATGGCCGCGAGCCCGTCATCACGGTGCGCCATCTGCTCACGCATACGGCTGGGCTGACTTATGGGTTCCTCGAGGCTGAGGGCGGTCCCTATCACCAGTTGGGCGTGTCCGACGGACTCGATCATTCCGGGCTGACGCTGAAAGAGAACCTTTGGCGAATTGCAGCAGCACCGCTGCTTTTTGAGCCTGGGACTGCCTGGCACTATTCCGTCGCCATCGACGTGCTCGGCGCCGTCATCGAGCGCGTAACCGGCATGACATTGCCTGACGCGGTCCAGCGCATCGTGACGGATCCGTTGGGCATCGCCAGTATCCGCTTCGTTGCTTCAGCCGATACCGTGCTGGCGACGCCGTATGGCGATGCGTCGCCTCACCCCACCCGCATGACCGATCCTTTCTCGCTCGGCTTCGGGCAAAGCGCCATTGTGTATTCGCCCGCCCGGGCATTCGATTCGAAGGCCTTTCCATCAGGTGGCGTCGGCATAGTAGGCACGGCGGAAGATTACCTCCGCTTTGTCGAAGCGATCCGCTCAGGTGGTGCGGGCATCATCCGTCCGGAAACCGTGGCGGCGATGACGTCCAATGCGATCGGCGATCTGCCGGTCGGCGCAGCGGGCCCAGGCTTCGGCTGGGGACTCGGCGTGGCCGTGCTCAGGGATCCAGCTGCGGCGAAATCGCCAGTGAGCGCCGGCGCCTGGAACTGGTCCGGCGTGTACGGCACGAACTTCTGGGTGGACCCGGCTACCGGCATTTCTGTCGTTGCGTTGACGAACACGGCAGTCGCAGGCATGACCGGGAATTTTCCAATGGCACTGCGCCGTGCAGTCTACCAGGAGGTGTAATGAAGGCTTATCAAATCCAGGCCGGTGCTGGCCTTGGCGGACTTGAACGTGTCGAACGCCCAAGCCGGGACCCCGGTGCCTACGAAATCAGGCTGCGCGTAGACGCCGCCGCGCTCAACCATCGCGACCTCAGTTTTGCGCGGGGCCAGTTCGATAACCCGCCGAGCTATCCGATCGTCCCGCTCGTCGATGGATGCGGGGACGTCATTGCCGTTGGGGAGGCGGTCACCCGTTTCAAGGTGGGCGATCGCGTCATCACGAGTTACTACCCGCGATGGATTGACGGTGCGTTGTCCCCTGCCAAGACGGCCGTGTCCTTCGGCGCCCAGTTCGACGGCACGCTCGCCGAAGAACTCGTGGCAAGTGAGGAGGCTTTCGTGCTGGCGCCACGCAGTCTTGATCCCATCATGGCTGCAACGTTGCCTTGCGCCGGTGTGACGGCATGGAATGCGCTGTTCGTCGCAGGCGCGGTCAAACGCGGTGGCAGCGTGCTGCTGCTGGGAACCGGCGGTGTCTCGCTTTGGGCACTACAGCTTGCGAGAGCCGCGGGCGTCTTCACGATCGTGACATCGTCCCAGGACGAAAAACTTGAACGAGCACGCTCGCTGGGCGCGAATGCGACCATCAACTATCGGAACAGCCCGGAATGGCAGGACGAGGTCTTGCAGCTCACGGAGGGGGCCGGGGTCGATGTCGTGGTCGAGGTCGGTGGCGAGGGCACGTTGGCGCGCTCGCTGAAGGCCGCGGGATCCGGCGGGACGATCGTCGTGATCGGCCGGGTCAGCGGCGGCGGGGGTGTCTCGATCGAGCCCGGCGCACTCATCGGCGGAGCAAAGCGTCTCGCCGGCATTACCGCGGGTAGCCGCGCGATGCTCGAACAGCTCGTCCGTTTCGTCGACGTCAACCAGATCAATCCTGCCGTCGACAAAGTCTTCCCGTTCGATGCGGCTCCGTCAGCCTATGAGTATCTCGCGGGCGGCCGGCATTTCGGCAAAGTGGTAGTCGACGTGCGCGCATAACGCGGCGCTCGCCTTCTGTTCCGGTAGCAGGCGCTTTCCACAGGCAGTCTGGCTGCGATCGCCAGTTAAGCCATCAGCAAAGGAATCGTGTATGAGATTGATGTCAGTGTTGTTGGCGACGGGGTTGGCGATTGTGGTTAGCCCGGCATTCGCCGCGGACCCCGTTCGCATCGGCGTCACAACCATTCTGAGCGGCCCGAATGCCGATCGCGGACAGAGCGAGCAATACGGCGTCGAGTTGGCATTACAGCGCATCAACGCATCCGGCGGCGTGCTCGGCAGACCTGTCGAGGCGTTCTATGGCGACAACGCTGCCGATCCGGCAACAGGGATTGCGGCGGCGAAGCGACTCATCGGACAGCAGCACGTTTCCGTGTTGCTGGGCGCGCTGGCAACGCCGGTCACGCGCGCCGTGATGCCGGTCGCGAATGACGCGAAGGTGCCGTTTGTGATCGACATTTCGGCTGGCCAGGAATTCGTCGATGCCGCCGGTTCCGGGGGCTACGACTACGTTTTCAAAACCAGTCCGTCCGATGGCGACGTGGCGAGCGCGATGATGCAGTGGCTGAAGGCCCAGAACGTCAAGCGTATCGTCATCCTGGCGGACGACAACGACTTCAACCGCGCCAACGCGGTGGCGATGGAAAAGGCCGCGACGTCCGCTCACATCGAGACGTTGGCCAGCGAGACCGTTGCGAAGGGAACCACGGACCTTGTTCCGTCAATCGAGCGATTGAAGGCGCTGCAACCCGATCGCATCGTTACGCTCCTTGGCGCGTCCAGTGCGGCGTTTTTCCGTGCTTATGAGCAAACCGGCGGCGGCATCCCGCTAGCGGGCCGCATTGATTTCACGGCGGCGATTGCGAATTTGTCTCCCCAGTTCGTGGCGGCTGGCGCGCTTGATCGGTCCGCGGGGATTTCGGTATTTACACCCTCGGCGCCCGACTCTGGCGTGCAGGAGTTCGTGGCCTCTTACCGGGAGAAATACGGGCTTGCTCCGACCCAGCGGTCGGTCCTCGCGTTCGAGGCGACGGAGCTGGTCGTGGACGCGATCCGTCGCGCGAATTCGGACGATCCTGTTGCGATACGGCAGGCGTTGCGATCGACCCAAATGCCTTCCATGCTGGGTGGCACCTTTGCGATGGACGAGCACAATCATGCCCACGTCATGATGCAGATCGTTGGCGTGCGGGGCGGCAAGCTTGCGGTTCTCGAGCATGTCGGGAAGTAGGCCGTCCGAACCGTGTGTGCGGACGCCGTTCGAGTTTGCACGGCACGCGCATGCGGACCATGCAGACGGCCCGACTTTTACCGGGTCGCCAGCTCCGACTGTTGCGGAGAAAGCGGGTTGCGAGTGGCGTCTTCCAGGCTGACAATCGATTGAGCAATGGCTTCCGTCGTTGCGAGCGTGGTGATTGCCCCTGCGCGCAACGCGCCCAGGACCGCGGTTGTCTTGGTATTTTCGCTGGCGACCGCAATAACGTTCGGAATGCGTTTCAGGTCTTCCATGCTAAGACCGATGACCCGGTCGCGCACGGGAGTGACAACGGGGCGGCCGCCAATATCGATGAAGTGGTAGCCCATCAGGTCTCCAACTGCCCCGCACTTGCGGAGTTCGGCGATCTCGTCCGGCGAAAACCAGCCGTTGCGAACCATGATGCTGTCTTCATTGATGTCGCCGACCCCAACCAGCGCGATGTGGGCTCTACGTGCCTTGTCAAGCGTGGGTTTGACCGCATCGTTGTGAAGCAGGCCCTCGCGAACGGCAGGGTCGCCCACGAGAGCCGGCGCGTAAAGTGTTTCGCTGCCACCCCCAAAACGGGCGGCAAGCCGACGGCTGATGTGGTCGGCATTCATGATCTCGCCGCCCCGGTAGAAGCCGCCGATGGCGCAGACGAAGGTCGGAGAGCGTTGCGTCGACGAGATCGCATGCTCCGAGATCGCGTTGATATTACGGCCGATACCCACGGCAACGATCATGTCGTTGGTGAGAATGCGATCCAGATGGCTGGCGACCAGACCGGCAAGCAGTTCGCGCTGCTTGTCCTGGTCTTTGTGATTGACGGACACGATCGCTTTTTCGATCCCAAACCGCTCGATCAACTCACGCTCGAGGTCTCGTGTATCACGTGGATGGTGCCTGACGCGAATTTCAACGATGCCTTCTTCCTGCGCACGCTTCAGAAGACGGCCTATCTTGGCTCGGGAAAGCGAAAACTGCTTTGACAGATCTTCCTGCGTGAGTCCGTCGACGTAGTAAAGCGTTGCCAGACGAGTCAGTTCGTCGGTGGTCATATGATTTGTCTCTTTCCCATTCGGCTGGATATTACGTGGCTTGCCGCGGAGCCGGTGGGTAATCGAGTTATGACCGGGGCAGCCAGTTCAAGCAGGCTTGTTGTTGCGCGGTAACTGGTGGTCATCCTCGTATTCCTTGATGCGGTTCACCTTCGGGACGGAGCGTCCGCCATCGAAGCTCGCACCAAGCCATGTATCAACAATCGCTTTCGCGAGTTCGGGACCGACGACGCGAGCGCCAATTGTAATGATTTGCGCGTCGTTGCTCTTGCTCGCCCGTTCCGCCGAGTAGGTGTCGTGACATTGCGCAGCGCGAATGCCATGCACCTTGTTGGCGGCGATCGCCATGCCGATGCCAGTTCCGCACAGCAGCACGGCCCGATCGAATTCGCCTTGCGCAACCTTCTCCGCTACGGCGAACGCGATGTTTGGGTAGTGGACAGGTTCCGCCTCGTAGGTTCCGAAGTCAGTGACGTCCAGCCCCTTGCCAGTCAAATGTTGCTTGATCAGTTCCTTCAGGTCAAATGCGGCTTCATCGCACCCGATTGCCAGCTTCATATTTCACTCCAGTTGTCCGAGATTGCTCAGCGCACGAATGATCAAATGTCCACTGATGATCAAATTCTCAGTCGTGTACGTGTGAATGTCAAGACCGTAGGTACGCGTTTTCTGTTAAGGCCCCAAGGCGCTATTGACCGTAATCACTGCGCTGCAGCAGATTTTGAGGCGAGATGACATTAGGGGTAAACCACGTGATCCGAGTAATTGACAGGTGCTTGGAGCGAACCTACGATGTCATCCAGATGCTCAAATGTTCAATGACGAGCAAATGTTAGGAGACAAAGTGAACGACCTTCTTGTGGATGCCAGCGGTGTACAAAAGGCATTCAATGGTGTCAGGGCGTTAGAGGACGGCCGGTTGAAGCTGCGGCGCGGAAGTGTCCATGCGCTATGCGGCGGGAACGGTGCCGGAAAGTCGACCTTCCTTGGCATCGTCATGGGTATCACCCAGCGCGATGCCGGAGAAATCCTGTTCAAGGGACAAAGCGTCAATTTCCAGACGCCGGCCGAAGCACTCGACAATCGCATCGCGATCATTACGCAGGAGCTTTCGCCGATTCCCGGCATGACCGTTGCCGAGAACCTGTATCTCGGCCGCGAACCCCGCAGGGCCGGTGTGCTGGTCAGATTCGGGGCGCTCGTGAGACAGGCGCAGGAACTCCTGGACCGCCTTGCTTTCCCGGTCGATGCCCGCGCACGCATGTCGTCGCTGAGTCTCGCGCAGATCCAGCTAGTTGAGATCGCCAAGGCATTCAGCCGCGACTGCGACGTGATGATCATGGACGAGCCGACTTCGGCGATCGGCGAGCGCGAAACCGAAGTGCTGTTCAACGCGATCCGTAACCTGACGGCGCAGGGGACCGGGATCATCTATGTCAGCCACCGGCTCTCGGAAATATTCCAGATCGCGGACGACTACACGGTCTTTCGCGACGGACGGTATGTGGACAGCGGGCGTATCGCCGACATCGACCGCTCCTATCTGGTGAGCACGATCGTCGGCCGCAAGCTGCATTCCGCCGAGAAGGTTCGCAGGGCCGTGGGCGAGCCCGTACTGGAGTCGACGGGTCTTTCCCGGGAGTCGGAATTCAACGATATCTCGCTCACGGTTCACGAGGGAGAAATCCTTGGCATCTACGGGCTCATGGGCGCCGGCCGCAGTGAATACCTCAACTGCATGTACGGGCTGACCCGTCCCGATAGCGGTCAAGTCAGGCTCAAGGGCCGCGCGTTGCCGGTTGGCCGCCCCGCCAAGGCCATCCAGGCCGGCCTGTCGCTTGTGACGGAGGATCGCAAGGAGACGGGACTCGTGCTGTCGGCGTCCGTGCGCGACAACATCTCGTTCTCCGCCTACAACCGCCTGTCGCGCCTGTCGCTGATCAACCGCCGGAAAGTGAAGGCCCTCGTCGACACGATGGTCGATCGCATGCGGATCAAGACCAGTTCGGTGTCGCTGCCGGTCTCGTCGATGAGCGGGGGGAACCAGCAGAAGGTCGTGCTCGCGCGTTGTCTTTCAACCGAGCCCACGTGCCTGCTGTGCGACGAACCGACCCGTGGCATCGATGAGGGCGCCAAGCGCGAGGTCTACAAGCTGCTCGACGACTTCGTGTCGAAAGGCGGCGCCGCCATGGTGGTGTCTTCCGAGGCACAGGAGATTCTGGATGTCAGCGACCGCATCGCCATTTTCAAGTCGGGGCAGTTGGTCACCGTGATCGACGGCCATACCACCACTCAGGAAGATCTTTTGCACCTCGCATCATGAATACTCATACCACTTCCCTGAAAGTCCCGGCGAGCCAAAGCCGTTCCGCCCATATGCGCGATATCTACCGGCGCTACGGCATCGTCGCCGTGCTCGTCGTCCTGTGCATCGTGTTGTCTTTTGCCAATCAGTACTTTCTGACGCTGGGCAACATCGCGGACATCCTGCGACAAACGTCGATCAACGGCATTCTGGCCGTCGGGATGACGTATGTCGTGCTCACGGCGGGCATTGACCTGTCGGTCGGGTCCACGCTCGCTCTCGCCGGCATCATCAGCGCCAGTCTCGTGACGGGTCCGCATCCGCACGGCGCGGCAATTGGACTGGCGGCGGGGCTTGCCGTAGGCGCTGCCATCGGTGCGATCAACGGTTTGCTCGTTGCCCGGCTCTCCATTCCTCCTTTTGTTGCGACGCTCGGCATGCTGAGCGCGGCGCGAGGGCTGACCTATATCTACAACGATGGCATGCCGGTGACCGATCTGCCGGACGGATACCTGACCATCGGCACGGGCGCGATTGCCGGGATACCGGTGCCGATCATCGTTTTCGCTCTCGTCGTTGTGCTGTTCTGGTTTGTCCTGCGCTATACGACCTACGGCCGCTACGTTTATGCAGTGGGCGGCAACGCAAAGAGCGCCAAAACAAGCGGTATTTCGACGGGGAAGATCCTCTTTTCCGTCTACGTGATCGGTGGACTGTTGGCGGGCCTTGCCGGGATCATCCTCGCCGCGCGCACGACATCGGCATTGCCGCAGGCCGGCGTGTCCTATGAACTCGATGCTATCGCGGCCGTCGTGATCGGCGGCACGAGTCTTTCGGGCGGCACGGGCTCGCTCGGCGGCACGGTGGTCGGCGCGCTGCTGATCGGCGTCATCAACAACGGACTGAATTTGCTGGGCGTGTCGTCGTATTACCAGCAAGTTGTAAAGGGCGTCATTATCGTCGGTGCCGTCCTGCTCGATGCTTCGCGCAAGAAGCAATAACGTCAACCTCAAAAGAAACAATCCGGAACTATTCAGGAGACTTCGATGATTTCGTGGAAAAAAACCTTGCTGGCCTGCGCAGTGATGGGCCTCACCTGCACTGTCGCGCAGGCGGCCAAACCCATCCGTATTGGCGCAGCGGTGTATGGGCTCAAGGGTGAGTTCATGCAGATGTGGACCAACGCACTTAAGGCTCAGCCCGCGGTCAAGGACGGTACGGTGCAGATCACGGTATTCGACGGCAACTATGACGCGCTCACCCAGAGCAATCAGTTCGACACGATGATCACGCAGAAATACGACGCGATCATTTTCGTGCCGATCGACAAGGCAGCGGGTGCCGCCGCCGTGGCCAAAGCCGCCGCGGCGCATATTCCGGTCATTGGATCGAATACCCTGGTGTCCGGCGACAAACTCACGTCCTATGTTGGTAGTAACGACGTGATTGCAGGACAAATGGAAGCCGGGGCGATCGTCAAGGCGATCGGCGGCAAGGGCAATGTGGTCATCCTCGAGGGGCCGATCGGCCAGTCCGCGCAGATCGATCGTTCGAAGGGTATTCAGGACGTGCTGTCGAAAAATCCGGACGTGAAGGTGCTCGAGCATAAGACGGCGAACTGGTCGCGTGCCGAGTCGCTGGCACTGGTCGAGAATTGGTTGACCGCGCATCCGGGGCAGATCAGCGGCATCATTGCGGAGAACGATGACATGGCGCTCGGCGCAATCCAGGCGCTGAAATCGAAGGGTATCGATCCGAAGAAAGTTCCGGTTGCCGGTATTGACGGAATTGTCGACGGCATCGCCGCAGTCAAGCGCGGCGAAATGACGACCTTCTTCCAGGACTCGCAGGCGCAGGCGCAAGGCGCACTGGACGTTGCGCTGCGTACGGTCATCGGTTCGTCTTACAAACCGCGCTCGGACGTCTGGGCGGGATACGGCGCGAAGATGCCTTGGGACGACGGTACGGCGAAGTCCTACGCGGTGCCTTGGACGCAGGTCACGCCGGCCAACGCCCAGGACATTCTCAACAAGATTCCCAAGAGTAATTAATCAAGGAGTGGAGCGATGTCGGTCAATTCAACGACCCCTTTTGATATCACGGACCGCGTCGCGGTCGTGACCGGCGCGGCAAGCGGTATCGGGTTTGCCGTTGCCGAGTGCCTTGCTGCCGCGGGTGCGCGCGTTGCGCTGCTCGATATCAACCCGGCCGTCGAGGCCGTGGCCCGGACGCTTCCTGGCGGCCCGGAGCGGCACGTGGGTATCGCGGCGGATATCACGGTCGCCGGGATCTCGGATGCCCTGGTGCGGCGCGTGACCGAGACGTTAGGTCCCGTCGACATCCTGGTCAACAATGCCGGCGTCGCTCTGCTTGAGAACGCGGAAGCACTGTCCGAGGAAGCCTGGGACAGGACGATGACAATCAACCTCAAAGCCCCGTTTCTCCTGGCGCAAGCCGTCGGCAAGCAGATGCTGGGCCGTGGTGGTCCCGGCCGGATTGTGAATCTGGCTTCTCAGGCGAGTGTCGTCGCACTGGAGCGCCATGTGGCGTACTGCGCGAGCAAGGCGGCAATCGTCGGCATGACCAAGGTGCTCGCGCTCGAATGGGCAAAGCACGGCATTACGGTCAACGCCGTTTCGCCCACGGTCGTGGATACCGAACTGGGCAGGAAAGCCTGGGCGGGTGCGGTGGGCGAAGCGATGAAGGCTAAAATTCCCGCAGGGCGATTCGCACGCCCCGACGAAATCGCCGCGTTGATTCTGTATCTGGTCAGCGATGCCGCCGCTATGGTCAACGGCGAGAATATCGTGATTGATGGCGGCTACACCGCCCAGTAACAATACTCAAGATGTAAAGGAACGGTATGAATCGCGTCATTAACAATCCTGATCTCGTTGTCGAGGACATGCTTCGCGGCATCCTCGCGGCACACCCGGAGCTGCGCGCCGCACCGGAGAATCCTCGCGTTGTCTCGCATGCCCATGCTCGCCAGAAGGACCGTGTGGGTATTGTGACCGGCGGGGGATCAGGACACGAACCGGCTTTTATCGGCTATGTCGGGCGCAACCTGGTGGACGCCGTGGCCATCGGCGAAATCTTTTCGTCGCCGACTGCGAAATCATTCTTTGAAGCTTTCAAGGCGGCCGATAGCGGCGCGGGCGTAGCGTGCCTTTACGGCAACTACGCAGGCGACAATATGAACGTGAAGATGGCAATCAAGCTGGCCGAGCGCGAAGGTATTCGCGTGCGCACGGTCGTCGCAAACGACGATGCCGCGTCGGCGCCGAAAGACGAGATCGAAAAACGGCGCGGCGTTGCCGGTGAAATCGTGATGTGGAAGGTGGGGGGTGCACGGGCCGCTCAGGGCGCCACGCTCGATGAAGTGATCGCCAGTGCGCGCAAAGCGGTGGACTCGACGCGCTCGATCGGCGTCGGCCTGTCCGCCTGTACGATCCCCGCGGTCGGCAAGGCGAACTTCGTCATTAAAGATGGCGAAATGGAAGTCGGCATCGGCCATCATGGCGAACCCGGAATCCTGGTCCAGCCCACCGTTCCCGCGAGAGACATGGCGAGGCTGATGCTCGACAAGCTGTTGCCGGATCTGCCTTTTGCCAGAGGCGACAGGGTATCGGTGCTGTTGTCCGGTCTCGGCGCGACGCCGGTGATGGAGCAATACATCCTGTACGGAGAGGTTGCCGAGTATCTGCGTGAAGCGGGAATCGACATCCAGTTCTCGTTCGTCGGCAATCTGTTTACGTCGCTGGAAATGATGGGGGTTACGCTGACGTTGACGAAACTCGACGACGAACTGAGCGCGTGCCTCGCGCATCCATGTCAAAGCATCGGACTCAATGTGGGAGACGCACGATGACTGAAATCGTTAAATTGGCCGACGCCGGCGGTGTGGTCGTCGATCTGGTTCGAACCATCAACGCGAATCGCCAGTATCTGAGCGAAGTCGACGGCGCGATTGGTGATGGCGACCATGGCATCAACATGAGCAAGGGCTTTAGCCAGTGTGGGGAGCATCTTGCGGCACGCGGATCGGCACCGTCGCTCCAGGTGGCTCTCGCTGATCTGTCCTCGGCACTCATGGACGGCATCGGCGGTTCAATGGGACCGCTCTACGGGACGTTCTTTCTCAGCATGAGCGACACGTTCGCGGACCACGCCGAACTCGACAAATCCCTTTTCTATCAGGCACTTGTTGCCGGTATCGATTCTGTCCAGGAGATCGGCGATGCGAAGGTCGGCGACAAGACGCTGATCGACACGCTTGCTCCCGCGCGGATGGCGTATGGGGTGGCGTTGGAAGAGGGCAAGAGCTTCCGGGAGTGTATCGATGCGATGGTGGTTGCCGCGGAAGCCGGGATGAATTCGACCCGCGAGCTGCGCGCCCGTATCGGCCGGGCAGCCCGTTTGGGCGACCGTTCGATTGGTGTCCTGGACGCCGGCGCATGTTCCTGCTTTCTGATCCTGCGCAGCATGGGTGAATCGATCACGCATCTGCTGGATAGTACGGCGGTGCCTGCCGCCTGAGGTCGTAACAGTACCCGAAGACAGGATGCCGGAGCCTCGTCGAGAAAAACGCGCGGGGCTTCAATATATTAATTTAGGTATACGAAACAGTGGTGATTCATGGATCATGCTAATCCGACCCGGACAGAACTTGCCAACGCAGTTCGGTTTCTGGCAATCGACGCCGTCCAGGCTGCCAATTCTGGACACCCCGGCATGCCGATGGGAATGGCGGATATCGCCGAAGTACTGTGGCGCAAGTACCTGAAGCATGATCCGGCAAGTCCGGATTGGGTCAACCGGGATCGCTTCGTGCTGTCAAACGGTCACGGGTCGATGCTGCTCTATGCCGCGTTGCATCTGAGCGGCTACGGTCTGTCGATAGACGATCTGAAGGGTTTCCGGAAGTGGCAGTCGATTACGCCCGGGCACCCGGAACGCGGTCTGACGCCAGGGGTCGAGACGACTACCGGCCCGTTAGGACAGGGTCTTGCCAATGCCGTCGGCATGGCGTTGGCTGAACGGCTGTTGGCCGCTGAATTCAACGAACCGGGTTTCGACATTGTCGATCACCACACCTATGTGTTTCTCGGCGACGGCTGCCTCATGGAAGGCGTCTCGCATGAGGCGTGCTCGCTCGCCGGCACCTGGCAGCTCGGCAAACTGATTGCGTTCTATGACGACAACGGCATTTCGATAGATGGCCATGTCGAGGGCTGGTTCACCGACCAGACCCCGATGCGCTTCCGTGCGTACGGCTGGCATGTCGTCGAGGGTGTCGACGGACATGATCCGCTGTCGATCGAGCGGGCGATCGAGGCAGGGCGAGCGGAACGTGACCGGCCGACGTTGATCTGCTGCAAGACGGTGATCGGACATGGTTCGCCGAATCGGGCCGGCACGCACGACGTGCATGGCGCTCCACTTGGCGCCGCTGAAATCGCGGCCACGCGGGAGCATCTTGGCTGGCATCACGCGCCGTTCGATATTCCCGGGCCGGTTCGCGACGCATGGGATGCGCGAGCGGCGGGCCGTGAGAGCAACATGGCCTGGCGCACGTTGTTCGAAGCCTATCGCACCCGCTTTCCGGAAAAGGCCGGCTACTTCGAGTCCCGCATGCACGGCAGCCGCCGCGAACGATCCGCCGAGGCGATCGAAAGCCTGCTGGAGGGCGGTGACTGGTTCGAGCAGAAGATGGCGACTCGCAAGGCGTCGCAGAAATGCCTGGAGTTGCTGGTTGGTCGATTGCCTGAACTTCTGGGCGGTTCGGCAGACCTGGCGCCGTCGAATCTCACCATGGTGCCGGCTTCGCGTGCGCTCATGTCCGACAGCGCGAACGGGCCTGGAAACTATATCCACTACGGCGTTCGCGAGTTCGGCATGGTCGCGATCATGAATGGCGCTGCGCTCCATGGTGGTTTCCTTCCGTATGGCGGGACCTTCCTGGTGTTTTCCGACTACGCGAAGAATGCGCTTCGTATGGCGGCGTTGATGCATCTGCAATGTATTTACGTTTTCACCCACGATTCGATTGGTCTCGGCGAGGACGGGCCTACCCATCAGCCGATCGAGCACGCGGCAATGCTGCGCCAGATTCCGGGGATGAACGTGTGGCGTCCGGCAGACGCGGTCGAAACGGCATATGCGTGGGCGGCAGCATTGGAAACAACCGATGCGCCGACTGCGCTGCTGCTTTCGCGCCAGAATCTGCCGCCGCTTTCCCGTACCGCGCAGGCGAAGGCACAGATCCGGCAAGGCGGTTATGTGCTCTCGGAGGCTGTCGGCGGACCGGCGGACATCATTCTGATTGCGACGGGTTCCGAGGTGGAACTCGCGCTCAAAGCGCAGACGGCGCTCGCCGATCAAGGGATTGCCGCAAGGGTTGTGTCGATGCCGTCAACCACGATCTTCGATAGTCAACCGCTTGCGTACCAGCTTTCCGTTTTGCCGCCCAAGATCCGGCGCGTGGCCATTGAAGCGGCGGCCGGCGATTTCTGGCGGAAGTACGTCGGGTTGAGCGGCGCTGTGATCGGGTTGTCGCACTTTGGCGAGTCGGCTCCGGCTGAGACGTTGTACGAAGAGTTCGGTATTACGGTGGACGCGATCGTCGACGCCGTGAACTGCACGCTCGAAGTGGAACAAGGGGTGGTTGACTAGTTGCGTCTTCGTTGCGTCGCCGCGTCGTGCCCAAAAGTGCCGGAATCGCCGACACCGGCGCGATGTCGTGATCATCCTCGATATCAATTTAACGACGTTCGCCGCACGGCGACATTACTTCCTGGAAATGACATGGCGCTGATCTCATTGCGGCAGTTGCTGGACCATGCGGCGGAGCACGCGTATGGCGTGCCGGCATTCAACGTCAATAACCTCGAGCAGGTTCAGGCAATCATGCAGGCGGCCGCTGACTGCGATAGTCCGGTCATCATGCAGGCCTCCGCCGGCGCGCGGAAATACGCAGGCGAAGCGTTTCTGCGTCACCTCGTCGAGGCGGCGATCGAGACTTATCCCGACATCCCGGTCGTGATGCATCAGGACCATGGGGCGTCGCCGGCTGTTTGCCAGGCCGCGATCCGCAGCGGATTCAGCAGCGTGATGATGGACGGTTCACTCATGCCGGACATGAAAACCGTTGCGAGCTACGACTACAACGTCGAGGTGACGCGCACTGTGGTGGAGATGGCGCATGCCGTCGGGGTGTCGGTCGAGGGTGAGCTCGGATGTCTGGGTTCGCTCGAATCGGGAATGGCAGGGGAGGAGGATGGCTCGGGTGCCGAAGGCGTATTGACCCACGACATGCTGCTGACTGACCCCGAGCAGGCCGTCGACTTCGTGCAGCGTACCGGGGTCGACGCGTTGGCAATTGCTATCGGCACATCGCACGGTGCCTATAAATTCTCCCGCAAACCGTCGGGCGACATTCTTGCGATCGACAGGATCAGGGAAATTCATCGCCGCCTGCCCAATACTCATCTGGTGATGCACGGATCGAGTTCCGTGCCTCAGGAATGGCTCGAGATCATTCGTGAATTCGGCGGCGAAATCCGCGAAACGTACGGTGTTCCGGTGGAAGAGATCTGCGAGGGCATTCGCCATGGTGTACGCAAGATCAACATCGATACGGACATTCGCCTCGCGATGACCGGTGCAATACGGCGCTCACTTGCACAGCGTCCTTCCGAGTTCGACGTGCGTCGATTCTTCACGGACGCACTCGGCGCGGCCCGGGATCTGTGCCGTTCCCGCTTCGAGGCATTCGGCAGTGCCGGACAGGCGCACAAGATCAAGCCGGTCGCGCTGTCGGCGATGGCAGGGCGCTATGACCGCGTGCACTGCGCGTAATGGATTGCGCTGGCACGAGCGCGCGACAGGTCACACGGCCCCAGGAATCCCGTCGGAGTCAGATCGATGAAAGTACAGATATTGGTTATTTTTGGCGGCACGGGAGATCTTGCCATGCGCAAGCTTCTACCCGCGTTGTATCAGAACCACCGGGAGGGCGCGCTTCCGGACGGCATGCGCATCGTCGGCGTCGGACGGGAGGGGCTGGAGCGGAATAGCTACCTCGATAAGGTACGCGATGCCTTGCGTCAGTTCCTGCCCGCGACCGACTTCGACGACGCACAGTGGACCACCTTCTCAGCTCGCCTCGAATTCGTTCAACTGGACGCGCGAGTGTCTGCGGACTACGCACGGCTTGCCGCAATGTTGCGATGGCAGGACAGCCGTGGGCACATCTTCTACCTTGCCACGCCGTCGGAACTGTTCATTCCGATATGCACCGAACTGAATCGGGCAGAGCTGGTCTCCGCCACATCGAAGGTCGTTCTGGAAAAACCGCTGGGCCATGATTTGCCCTCCGCTCAACGGATCAACCGCGAGGTCGGGGCGATATTTCGCGAGCAGCAGATATACCGGATCGATCACTACCTCGGTAAGGAGACTGTTCAAAACCTGTTTGCGCTGCGCTTTGGCAATGGGATGTTCGAACGTCTCTGGAATCGCGACGGGATTCGTGATGTCCAGATCACGATTGCCGAGCAGGTGGGCGTTGAGGGGCGCGGTGCGTTTTACGAGCGCACCGGCGCAATGCGGGACATGGTCCAGAATCATCTGTTGCAGTTGCTGTGCATACTTGCCATGGAGCCGCCGCTGAGTCTCGAAGCGGATGCCGTACGCGACGAGAAACTCAAGGTCCTTCGCTCGCTCAAGCCACTCAGCGCGGTCGATGTGGCACGGCAGACCGTACGTGGTCAGTACACGGCCGGCGAGATGCATGGCGCGCCGGTTGCCGGCTACCTGGACGAGCCGGACATCCGTGCCGATAGCCGGACGGAGACATTCGTCGCGCTGAAAGTGGAGCTGAATAACTGGCGCTGGGCAGGCGTGCCCTTCTACCTGTACACCGGCAAGCGCCTGCAGAGTCGGGTCGCGGAGATCGTCGTCAATTTCAGGGATGTGCCGCACTCGGTTTTCGGCTCTCCCGGCACGGACAGCCAGGGCAACCGCCTCGTCATCCGGTTGCAGCCGGACGAGAGCCTGAAACTCTACCTGATGACCAAGGCGCCGGGTGATGAGATGACGGTCAGACCGGTGAGTTTGAACCTCGAGTTTTCTTCGGCATTCTCGACGAGACGAAGGGATGCCTACGAGCGGCTCCTGCTCGACGTGATACGCGGCAGACTCACACTTTTCATGCGAGGCGACGAACTCGACGCCGCATGGCAATGGGTCGATCCTGTCATCGACGCCTGGCGCGAGCAGGATCCTCCCGAGCCTTATGTCGCGGGAGGCGCGGGTCCCGATGCAGCCCTCGCGCTGCTCGCGCAAGGTAGCGTCGCGCCATGTGATGCGTAAGCGTCCACCATTGCTGTATGCATGTCGACGGAGTCTCTCCCAACCCGTTGATTCCAATCGATCGCCAGATAGTTTCTGCCAAGCAGACCGAACATGACTCACATAGCAAGCACCCAGTACATTACGTTATCCTCATTTCTCGCGAAAGCAGCACTTGACGAACGAGTCCCTGCAGGACTGGTTACGCTGATCGAATCTGTTGCCGACGCATGCTCCTCCATCGCAACCGCTGTTGAGCGAGGCGTATTCGACGGCGCATCCGGAATTGCACATTCCGAGAATGTTCATGGAGAGGCGCAAAAGAAGCTCGACGTCGTTTCCAACGACATTATGATCGGTGCGGTCGAGTCGATTAGTTGTCTGCGCGGACTGGCGTCTGAAGAGCTCGAGTCGGTTCAGGTGAGCGGACATGAACATGCCACGGATACCCCCGAATATCTGCTGCTTTTCGATCCGCTCGATGGATCCTCCAATCTTGAGATTAACGGCATTGTCGGAAGTATCTTTTCCGTGCTGGCTGCTCCGGTGTCTGATGCCGTACTCGACGAGCGTCATTTTCTTCAGCCGGGCGTGAAGCAGGTCTGCGCGGGGTACGCGATCTACGGTGCAACGACGATGTTCGTGCTGACCACGGGGTATGGCGTCGACGGTTTCACGTTCGATAGAGAGTCGGCATCGTTCGTGCTGACCCACCCACAGCTTCAGATCCCGGAAAATACCTGCGAATTCGCGATCAACATGTCCAACGAGCGCTATTGGGAAGAACCTGTGCGCCGCTATGTCCGCGAGTGTGTGGCAGGTGCTTCGGGGCCGCGGCAAACGAATTTCAACATGCGTTGGATAGCGTCCATGGTCGCGGAGGTCCATCGAATCCTGATGCGTGGAGGCGTTTTCCTCTATCCGCGAGACAACAAGAACCCCCAGCTTGCTGGACGGTTGCGGCTGACCTATGAGGCCAATCCGATGTCGTTCATCGTCGAACAGGCTGGCGGGATGAGTACGACGGGCGAGATGCGGATCATGGAAGTCCAGCCTGACCATGTCCATCAGCGCGTTCCCGTCATCCTCGGGTCAAGGCTGGAAGTGGAGCGCCTGATCCGATACCACGATGAGGTCGTGGCCGCATGGTCCTCGCTGCAAACGCATTACGAGAAGATTCGCGATGCGCACATGCGCGACTGGTTCGCCCCCGAGAACGATCCCGCCCCTACCCGTGCTGAGCGCTTTGCGTTCGCGGGCGGCGGTCTCGCGGCCGATTTTTCGAAGAACCGCATCACCGACGAAACCCTGAAACTGCTGGTGCAACTCGCGCGCGAAGCCGGCGTCGAGAAGCGCCGCAACGCGATGTTCGCGGGCGAAGTCGTCAACCCGACCGAAGGTCGCGCCGCATTGCACACCGCGCTGCGCGCCACTGATCCGAAGGCGCCATTCCATGCGGAAATCCTGGCCGAACGCGCCAGGATGGCCGCGTTCGCCGACAAGGTCCGCAGCGGCGAGTGGACCGGCTACACCGGCAAGCGGATTCGCTACGTCGTGAACATCGGCATCGGCGGCTCGGACCTCGGGCCGAAGATGGTCGTGCACGCGCTGCATCATCTGGCCACGCCGGAGATCACCACGCACTTCGTGTCGAACGTGGACGGCGCGGATCTGTACAACGTGATGCAGATGATCGATCCCGAAGAGACGCTTGCGATCATCGTCTCCAAGACCTTCACGACGCTCGAAACGATGACCAATGCGCGCTCGCTGCGCGACTGGTTCATCGAGAAAGGCTGCCCGGAGAGTGCGCTCGCGAAACACTTCGTCGGCGTGTCGGCGAACCCGGCCGAGGTGGTCAGGTTCGGCATCGCGAAAGAGAATGTGTTCGAGATGTGGGACTGGGTCGGTGGGCGTTATTCGCTGTGGTCGGCAGTGGGTCTGTCGATCATGATCGCGATCGGGCCGAAACAGTTCGACGAACTGCTGGCCGGCGCCAACGAGATGGACCAGCATTTCCGCGACGCACCGCTCGAAAAGAATCTGCCGGTGCTGCTCGGCATGATCGGCATCTGGTATCGCAACTTCTTCGGCTCGCAAAGCTATCTGGTCGCGCCATATTCGGAAGCGCTGCATTTCCTGCCGTCGTATCTGCAACAGCTCGAAATGGAGAGCAACGGCAAGTCGGCGCGCCTGGATGGCGTGATGGTCGACTATCCGACCGCTGCCGTGACCTGGGGCGAACCGGGCACGAACGGTCAGCATGCGTTTTTCCAGATGCTGCACCAAGGCCCGACGATCGTGCCGATCGACTTCATCGCCGTGTTGACGCCGGAGCATCCGCTCGTCAGTCATCATCCGAAGCTGCTCGCGAACTGTTTCGCGCAAAGCGAAGCGCTGATGCTCGGCCGCACGCTCGAAGAAGCGAAGAAGGTTGCCGGTGCGGACAAGCCGGAACTGGCGCCGCATCTGGTGTTTCCGGGCAACCGTCCGACGAGCACGCTGCTGGTCGATGCACTCACCGCGCGTTCGCTCGGCGCATTGATCGCGCTGTACGAGCATAAGGTGCTGGTGCAGGCATCGGTATGGGACATCAACCCGTTCGATCAATGGGGTGTCGAGTTGGGCAAGATCCTCGGCAAGGTCGTCGAGGCGGATCTGACGTCGGCAAGCGTCGATGAGAAGAAGCATGACTCGTCGACTTCGGCGTTGATCGCGCGGGCGCGGGCCAGATTGCGCTAATGGAAACGCTCCGTTGATCACGGTGGATAGCTGCTCGTTTTCCGTCTGCGCTCGCCAGTGTTATGGCACTTATGCAGCAGAGAAGATGCGACGAAAATAATTAATCCGCGTTCCGTCCGTATGGGGCTGTCCGGGACACGGCCATCTGTAGTGTTGTGACCGGAGAGTAAGTCATGAATTTTAATAAAATGACCCTGCGCGGCAAGCTCACGGTGGCGTTCGGATTGCTTGTCTTGCTGGTGCTGCTGCTGGTGTCCGGACTGGATCAGCGCCGCGACCGACGAGCAGTCGAGAGGGATCGAGCAGGTGAATCGCGCGGTAGGCCAAATGGACTCGATCACGCAGCAGAACGCCGCCTTGGTTGAAGAAGCGGGCGCCGCGTCGAGGTCCCTCGAGGACAACGGCCGCCAGTTGATCGACGCGGTGACGATCTTCCGCCTTGACGGTACGCTTCACGGTCAGCCGATGCAGGCCCGAGCGGCCCCGCCACCCAAGGCTCCGGTCGTAAGGGCACAAGAGCCCCAAACCTCTGCAGCGAGGGCGGCCACACCGGTGCCGGCAACGGCTCACTCGCGGACAGAAGGCTGGGAAACGTTCTGACTGGCAAATGCGGCGGCCGCTCGCATGCGCTCGCCGTTCGCTTCCTCCCTCAGGCCGCTTGCGCCGCCGGCGCGCACTCGAGCGAGTTGCGCAATGCAGCGATCACTTCCACTGTCTGGATGCAGGCGCGAGCGACCTCGACGCCTTTCACTTCGAAGTGTGCGAGGAAGAAATTCGTGTGCTCCTCCGAGCTGTGGAAGTGATGCGGTGTCAACACGGCGGACAGGACCGGTGTTCCGGTTTCCAGTTGCACCTGCATCAGTCCGGAGATGACGGCCTGACCCACGAATTCGTGGCGATAGATCCCGCCATCAACAACCAGCCCGGCGCAAACCACCGCCGCATACTTGCCGCTCTGCGCAAGAATTTTAGCGTGCAGCGGGATTTCGAATGCTCCGGCAACTTCGAAGAAATCGCAGTCCGATTCGGCATAACCAGCCTGAGCAAGTTCCGCGACGAACGAGGTTCGACAACGATCGACGATGTCTTTATGCCAGCAGGCCTGGACGAAGGCGATGCGCTGGGAGCGCGATGAAGATGGTGTGTGAGTAGTCGTGTGAGGATTTGACATAGCGTGCTGTGCCGGTGAATGGTCGCTTATGGAGTAAGCGCACTTTCTTCCGCCGTCGTGGCGGTGCCGCTCCACGTCGGGTAATCGCCGTATCCGCGTTCGGTGCCGCCGAACAGCGTACTTCCGTCGAAGCCGGCAAGCGGTAGACCCTCGGCCAGGCGGCGAGGAAAGTCGGGGTTCGCGACGAACGGGCGGCCGAAGGCGACCAGGTCCGCATAGCCGTGCGACAGAACCCACTCGGCGCGGGTCGAGTCGTACTTGCCGGCAACAATGACTGGGCGCGTAAAACGTTCGCGGATGGCCTTGCGGAATGCTTCGGTGAACTGAGGGGCATCGTCCCAGTCGGCTTCGACGAGATGCAGATAGGCAATGCCACGCGCCTGCAGAAACTCGGCTGCTTCGAGAATCGTCGGCAGGATGTCCGGGCAGTCCATGCCGCGGGCGGTCAGGAACGGCGCGAGACGGATGGCGGTGTGCTCCGCGCCGACTTCCTCGGCCACGGCGTTGACCACATCCTTCAGAAAGCGCAGCCGGTTTTCACGCGAGCCGCCGTATTCGTCGGTGCGTGTGTTGGAGGTCGTGCGCAGGAACTGGTCGACCAGATAACCGTTCGCGCCGTGAATCTCCACGCCGTCGAAGCCCGCGTCCACCGCGTTGCGCGCCGCGCGGCGGAAGTCGGCCACGACATCCCGAATTTCCTCGACGGACAACGCACGTGGGGTCGGACACGCGACCATAGCGCCTATGCCCGTTGCCGCGTCCACTTTCCAGATCTGACCGTTGAAGGGAATGGCGGACGGTGCGACAGGCAGTTCGCCGTCGTGGAAGTCCGGATGGGACATACGCCCGACGTGCCACAGTTGCAGGAATATCCGGCCGCCGGCGGCGTGAACCGCATCGGTGACGAGACGCCATCCCGCGACCTGCGCGGCGCTATAAATGCCCGGCGTGAACGAATAGCCCTTGCCCTGCGGAGAAATCTGCGTGGCCTCGGTGACGATCAATGCGGCCGATGCGCGCTGCGCGTAGTAGCGCGCCATCATCGCATTGGGCACGTCGCCCGGCTGCGTGCTGCGCGAGCGTGTCATCGGCGCCATGACGACCCGGTGCGGGAGCTGGAACTGTGAAACAACGGTCGGCGTGAAGAGTGACGAAGCGGTGGATGTCATGGTGGAAATCTCTGGGGGCGTGAGGTAATGAAGAGTCGCGGATTGAAGAAGTGAGCCCATTGTGTACACGCGAACCAATTTTGATAATTGGCCTATCTTTTGAAGGATTTTCAAAAAATATGGGAATATCGTGGAAAGGCTCGCCGATATCCGGCTCTTCGTTGAGGCAGCAAACCCTGGCGGTCTTTCCGCTGCCGGCGCACGCCGGGTTTGCAGCCGCCGGTTTCTGTTACGCGCGGTGGAAGACCTGAAGGATCTGCTTGTACTCGAGGAAATCGTCGATGCCGGCGAGCCCGCCGAGCCGGCCCTGGCCGCTGTTCTTGAAGCCGCCTTCCTCGAATTCGACCTGCATGCCCGCCCACTCGTTGATGCAAATGTGGCCGGCGTCGAGCTGACGCGCCACGCGGATCGGCCGGTCCGCGTCCCGCGTCCAGATGCAAGCGCTCAGGCCATACTCGCTATCGTTGGCGAGTGCGATGGCTTCGTCTTCCGTGTCGAACACCTGAAGCGTCTGAACCGGACCGAACACTTCGTCGCGCGAGATGGCGAGACCCGACGCGGGCACTTCCAGCAGCGTGGGGCGGTAAAAGGCGCCCGCCGCGAGTGGCCCTTCGACAATCGGGCCGCCTCGCACGACGGCCGTCGCACCTTCCGCCAGCGCGGCCGCGACCATCCGGTCGACCCGCTCGACCGACGCGCGGTCGATGAGCGGACCCATCTGGCTTGATGCATCGGCGGATGCACCGGGCTGCACAGCGGCGAGTCGTTCCGCCAGCAGGTTCTTGAACTGCTCCGCGACTCCGCGCTGAACCAGAATGCGGCTGCCCGTCACGCAGAACTGACCTGCGAACACGGTGGACGATGCCGCGATGGTCGGCACCGCCTGTGCGAGATCCGCGTCGTCGAAAACCAGATGCGGCGTCTTTCCGCCAAGTTCGAGTCCGACCCGCTTGAAGCGGGCGGCGGCCGCCGTGGCGATTGCACGTCCGGTTGAGGTGCTGCCCGTGAAGTTGATGACCGGGACATCGAGTGAGTCGACGAGGAACTTCACGCCGTCCGCACCGCTTTCGACGAACAGATTGATTGCCCCTCGGGGAATTTCCGGCACGCTCGCGAGTATCTCGGCCGAGAGCTGCGCGGTCTGTGCCGCCTGGGCCGGCAGCTTGACGACTGCGGTGCAGCCTGCCGCGAGCGCGGGTGCCAGCGCGCGGACCAGCAGATAGGCCGGCGAATTCCATGGCACGATCAGCCCCGCCACGCCCACGGGCTGGCGGAGCACCATCGACTGCGTTCCGGGGCGCGGCTCCGAGACCCGCCCAAATGTATGGAGCGCGAGGCCGGACGCAAACCGTAGCGCGCGCACGATCTGCATGGCTTCAAAGCCGGCTTCGACCTTGGGCTTGCCGTTTTCGATTGAGAGGCAGTCGATGATGTCCTGGGCACGTTGCTCGTAGGCATCGGCGAGATGGCTCAGAGCGCTCGCGCGCTTCATCGGATCGACTTTCCAGTCGGTCTCGAGAAAGGTCCTACGGGCGGCCGCGACGGCGCGCTTCGCTTCGTCGAGTCCGCCGTCGAAATACGATGCGAATGCCTGGCCGGTTGCCGGGTCGATGCTTTCCCGGGGCGTGCCGGTTTCCAGCCATTCGCCGTCTATCCAGTGTGTTGCCTGTCGTTCCACGAAAAGTCCTGTTGCTAGGTTGTGAGTCGACTGAGGCTATCTTCGTCCCGGCAATGCGATAAGCGGGTCATGGGAAAAAACAGTTTCAATCAGTGATGAGAAGCGCGCCGGCGCCTCCCATGCCCAGCAGGAATGACAGTTATGCAATCGCGCTGTCTTCTCCGGCGGTTTGCATTGACGGACTATCCCTCCCACGCAATGTGCGTTGAACATCATCAGGAAGGAGATTGTCATGTCACTTCAAGCCAGGCTCGATGCATTCAAGGCCGATTTCAAAGGCGGTAAAGCCCCATTCTTTGCACTGCCGGAAATCCATCCGGTCATGGAACGTGCGACGGCCGAACTCGTGGCGTCCGGCCAGGCCGCACGCGCGCTCAAAGCAGGCGACCTAGCACCGGAATTTACCCTCAATGATCCGGAGGGCAAACCCGTGTCGTCTGTCGAGCTGCTGAAGCAGGGGCCGCTCGTAATCAGCTTCTACCGCGGCGTATGGTGCCCGTATTGCAATCTTGAACTGACGGCCCTGGAAGAAGCGCTGCCGTCGTTCAAGGCCGAAGGTGCAAGTCTGGTTGCGATCTCCCCGCAGAATGCCGTGAACAGCCGCAAATCGGTCCGCACCAACAAGCTGAACTTCCCGATCCTGAGCGACACGCACAATGATGTGGCCGCCGCATTCGGCATCCGCTTTGCTTTGCCGGACTATCTCGTGGATCTGTACAAGAACCTCAAAAACGATCTGCCGGCGTTCAACGGAGACGACAGTTGGACGTTGCCGATGCCGGCGCGCTACGTGGTCGGGCAAGACGGAACGATCCTGTACTCGGAAGTCAACCCTGACTATACGCACCGTCCGGAGCCCCAGGATATGTTGCCGGTTCTCCGCAAGAAGGTCGCTTCGGCGTCCTGATTCGGTCCTGATTCGGTCCTGTTTCGTTCCCGGCCGTGAACCGCCGGGAACGATTGGACAGGCAAGCTGGTACATCAACATCGAGGCAATATGAAATCACGCACTTTTCTTGTAACCGGTGCCAGCAAAGGCATCGGCAGAGCCGTCGCAGCGCGGCTGAGCGCAGACGGGCACCGGGTTGTGGGACTGGCACGCCAGGCAGACGACCCTGGCTTCCCAGGAACGCTCGTGCCTGTCGACCTGTCCGACCGCGTGAAAACGCAGGCTGTGCTCGATAGGCTTGTGGCGGAATACAAGTTCGACGGCCTGGTCAATAACGTTGGGCTGGTCAAACCGCAGAGGCTGGGCGCCATCGATCTGGACACGCTCGACTCCGTCATATCGCTCAATCTGCATCCGGCTGTACAGGCGGCGCAAGCACTCCTGCCCAATATGAGCGCCCAAGGCTGGGGGCGAATCGTCAACATAACGAGCCTCACTGTCCTTGGCATCGTGGAGCGCACGGCTTATGCCGCCGCCAAGTCCGCCCTGGTGAGTTTTTCGCGCTCCTGGGCGCTTGAGCTGGCGACCACTGGCATCACAGTCAATTCCGTCGCACCCGGTCCCACGGAAACCGAACTGTTTAGAGCCAACAACGCGCCAGGAAGCGAAGGGGAGCAGCGCTATCTCGCCGCCGTCCCAATGAAACGCTTCGGCAAGCCTGACGAGATTGCTGCAGCCATCACTTTCCTGCTGTCCGATGACGCTGCTTTCATTACGGGTCAAACGTTGTTTGTCGATGGCGGCGCTTCGATTGGCAAGGCGTCAATCTGAGGGCCGAATATCTCCTCAATCCAGGCAACGAAAGCGCGTGCCTTTGCACTGACCATGCGCCCACTGGGAAAAACTGCCCACAGGTCGATACCCGGCAATTCCCAGTCGGGCAGCACGCGTTTGACGGCACCACTTGTGAGTTCCGGCGTGAACATCCATTCCGAAGCGATCGCGACGCCCATGTCGGCGAGCACGGCCGCGCGCACGCCTTCCGCGGCGTTCACGCGGACGCGCCCGGCGACGACAATTGACGTTTCCGAATTGCCTTGCTTGAACGACCACACGCTTCCGCCGCCGCCCTGCTCATACACGATCGCCTGATGCGATAGCAGATCCGCAGGGACCCGCGGTTCGCCGGCTTTTGCGAACCACGCTGGCGTGCCGACGACGCAACGTCGACCGTGACCGACCTTGCGTGCAGTCATGTTCGAGTCGCCAAGCACCCCCATCCTGAGTGCAACGTCGATGCCGCGCTCCAGCAGATCGATGTTTTCATCGTCGAGCACAATGTCGATGTTGAGTTCAGGGTGTCGATCAAGAAATGTCTGAAGCCGTGGAAGGATGTGAATTCGCGCAAAGGTCACCGCTGCTGAAATCCTGAGACGACCCGAGAGGGCGCCAGCCGATCCTCTTGCCGCAACCTCCGCCTCGTCCGCCTCTTCGATCGCCCGCTTTGCGCGCTCGTAAAATGCGTGGCCTGCTTCGGTCGGCGTCAGCCCGCGCGTCGAGCGAAGCAGCAGTCGAACCGCGAGCCGCTCTTCGAGTTGCGCGATGGACTTGGAAACGGCGGGCTGCCCAACGTTCAGCAACCGCGCTGCCGCCGAAAAAGAACCGGACTCCACCACACACACAAACGTTTCCATCGCTGTCAGTCGGTCCACGGTCGTTCCTCCTGGAACGGATGTCTGGGGCTCGAGCGTCGCACCGTCAAACACGCGCGACGAAACCTGCTTGCCGGAAGATACACCACCGCGCCACGTTGTTTTCCGTAGCGTCGGCATAACACTCATGCCGCACAGGCATACGGTAACGCGTTCTTATCCTCAGCGCTTTCCCTTGCGCCGTAAGCTGTTCACCGATAGAGACGAAGTTCGCCCGATATGCCCCAAGGGAACGAGTGTTATGCAGTCGCGCTGCCTACCCTGACCCGTTCAATTCAACGACGATGTTTCTGTGTCCGGCGAACCGCTACCAGGAACTCGTCTGACAGCAAATCGCCGTTGTGGCTCGCCCGGCAGTTGCAAGAGCCATCGAACGTGTTACCGCACTCGTACCGCAAGCCGGTGCTAACTGATCCGCAAGGAGTAACTCCATGAGCAAGCTGTTTTCAGCCGTCAAAGTGGGCCCCTACACGCTTTCCCATCGCGTCGCGATGGCGCCATTGACACGCATGCGTTCGGAGCCCGGCGACGTGCCGGGCGATCTGATGGTTGAGTACTACACGCAGCGCGCAACCGAAGGTGGTCTCATCGTCACTGAGGCAACCCCCGTTTCGGTACAAGGCTACGGCTATGCAATGGCCCCCGGAATCTACTCCGACGATCAGATTGCAGGGTGGCGCCGGATCACGGATGCCGTGCACGCCAAAGGCGCTCGCATCTTCCTGCAGTTGTGGCATGTTGGCCGTCAGTCTCACCCCGATCTTCAGCCCGGTGGTGCGGCGCCCGTCGCTCCGTCGGCGCTGAGAGCTGAAGGCCATGCGTATTCGGTGAACGGCGAAGTCGAATTCTCGATGCCCCGTGCACTTGAGTTGCACGAAATCCCCGCCATTATCGAGGACTTCCGCAGAGGTGCCGAGCGGGCACTGCGCGCGGGCTTCGACGGTGTCGAGCTGCACGGCGCAAACGGCTACTTGCCGGACCAGTTTCTCCAGGACGGTTCGAATGCTCGCACCGACGAGTACGGTGGACCGATTGAAAATCGCGCCCGCTTCTTCCTCGAAGTGACGGACGCACTGATTTCGGTGTGGGGAGCGGATCGGGTTGGCGTGCGCATTGCACCGAGCGGCACCTATGGCTCGATGTATGACAGCGATCCGGAAACCACCTTCGGTTACGTGACGGAGCAGTTGGACAAGCGTGGCATCGGCTATCTCCACGTGGTCGAGCCGCGCATCAAGGGCACGGAGACGATCGGCGAAGTTCACGATCCGGTCGCGGCGCGCCATCTGCGCCCGAAGTTCACCGGCACGCTAATCGCTGCAGGCGGTTTCACGAAAGAGACTGCGGACGCGATCATCGAAGCGGGCCACGCGGACATCGTAGCGTTTGGCCGCCACTTCATCGCCAACCCCGATCTGCCGGAGCGCCTGCGGTTGAATCTGCCACTCAACCGGTACGACCGTAGTACTTTTTATGGCGGCGACGCACGCGGTTACACCGACTATCCGTTCCATGCTGAAACGCAGGCGGCGTAATTCTGCACCTCACCATTCAGACCAGGAAGGGCGGATTCCGGTATTTGACTCCCTTCACGCAAGTACGGCCTGAACGACGCAGCGACCGGTGCTAACGTAGTGCCGGTCGCTGCGCTATCCACTTCGGCATGGCAGGGCGACGGGTTCCAATCTACCGACGGGTTCCAATCTACCTTGTGATCTTCATAAAGAACTAGCGGGCGTATTCTCCTGACGCGAAAGCGCGCACCTTGCGCTTTCATAACCGCAAAGCAGATTGCGTCGCCGCAGCGATATCCTTCGCCACGGACAACAGAGCTCGGCTGTGCGCTTTGACCAAGCCGTCGTAACCTGACCCGACAGCGGTCTCATGGACGAAAGAACGTCCTGCAATCTGCTTTCCTCCGTTTGGAGGACGCACCGACCAGATAACGGCCAGCATCACCGTACCGTCCGCCGATGAATCGAAGTTCTGCACGTCAACCGTTACGCGGTAGGCGTTGTCGTTCGCGCGCTGTGGAAAAGTCGATACGATCGCCCCTGGAATGATCTCCGCCAGATCCGCAGCGAGTACGCGGGGAATCTGACTCTTCAATGGATCGGCCCAGCGCGCAAACTCGTCGATACGGACGCGGTTCGCATCGAGCTTCGTGACTATTTGCGAACGATCGACCAGTTCGGGAACCGTAACCAGATCTATTGCGATTGCAATTGGACTAGCGCCTGGCGACTGTTCAATATGCTGGACAGCGCTCAATGTGTAGAACGCCGGCGTCGGCGACGTTGCGCATCCAGTGGCAAGAACAAGCGCAATCATCGACACAGGTAATGCTGAACGTCGGCTCATGGCTTGTCCTCGGTTTTGCCGCGGATCAGCGCTTCGGGATGACGTTCGAGGTATTCCGCAAGCGAACGGATCGAGGCGGCAGCCTGCGAGACCTCGCGCATGGTGTCGGCGGTGCTTTGCTGAAGTGGCGAATCGCTTTGCATCGTGCGATTCACGGACGCGAGTGCTTCACGGGCTGCGGCCATCGTCGTTTTTGCGTCAGGTGCAATATCCGTATTGATCGTATTCAGCAGCGTGTCCGCGTCACCCAGTGTCTTGCGCAGGTCCGTGGCTATTCCTTCAAACGGAATGCGGTTCAGCTTCGCGACGAGATCGGTAATCGATTCCTGAAGCCCCTGCAGATTGCCTGGCACCGTAGGCAGTTGCGGCGTCTTTTTACTCCAGTCCATGGTCACTTTCGGCGCGGAGGGGAAGAAATCGATTGCGATGTACAGTTGTCCGGTCAGCAGACTCGCTGTCCTCAGTTGTGCCCGCAGCCCCTTTGAGATCAGGTAGTCCGCGAATTCCTTTCGAGCCGAGGATATTTGACCACCTTGGTCTTTCCATTCGTCGCGTGGAATGAGGCGCTCCGGGAAAATGTTGACTTCGACCGGAATGCTGAATTCCCGCGTAGCCGGATCGAAGTGTGTGTTGATCGCCGATACCTCGCCGATGACGATCCCGCGGAAGTCGATGGGTGCTCCCACGGTGAGCCCACGCACAGACTCCTTGAAGTTCAACACGTACTTATCGGTGATTGAGTCATGCCGCTTCATCGCTTCTGTTCGATTGGGGAAAAGCGGGTACTGGTGCAGGGCATCGGCTTCAACCCCAGTCTTTGTGTCGGGTGGACTCTCGAATGCAAGGCCACCAATCAGGATCGATACCAAAGATTCGGTGTCCACCTTCACGCCCGTCGTATCAACTGTCACATCGACGCCGCTTGCATGCCAGAAACGGGTGTCGTTCGTCACATACTTGTCGTAAGGTGCATTGACAAAGACGTGAACGATCATCCCCGCGCCTTCGGGATCGAGTGCATAGGAGACGATCTGGCCAACCTGAAGCCTTCGGAAAAACACCGGCGAACCGATATCGAGTGAGCCGAGGTTTTCACTTTTAAGCACGAACTCCCGCCCCGGCGCACCGGAAGCGAGTACTGGCGGTGACTCGAGTCCGACGAAATCGCGTCGCGCCTTTTGCGATGTACCGATATCCATTCCGACGTGTGAACCGGACAACAACGTACCGATGCCCGATACCGTGCCGCCCGATATACGCGGCCGAACGACCCAGAAGCGGGTATCGTCGACGAGCATGCTGGACGCGTTGCGGGACATTTCGGCGCTTGCAAGCACTGTCTTGTGATCGTCGGAGAGTTCAACGTTCCTGATTACGCCAATATCGACGTTCTTGAACTTGATCTTCGTCTTGCCGGCCTCAATACCCTCGCCGGTGGAAAACCTGATCGTGATGGTCGGGCCTGTTTGCATGACGGACTTCACGGCCAGCCAACCGGCGATCAGCACGGCGACAATGGGCACCAGCCACACGAGCTGCATGCGCCACTTCGAATGTTTGACAGCAACGGCGCTCGGAAAACCGGACGTATCCTGATCCTCTTTCTGTCCGGACAATTCATTCACGTTCTGACTCCACTGCGTCCCAGATGAGCCGCGGGTCGAACGACAACGCCGCGAACATGGTCAGTACAACCACCGCGCCGAAGGCAATCGATCCGGAACCCGCGTCGATTGTTGCGATCGAACCGAATTGCACGAACGCGACAAGGATGGTGATCACGTAGATATCGAGCATCGACCAGCGACCGACAAACTCAATCAATCGATAAATACGCGTGCGTTGGTGAGGAATTCGCGGAGAGCGCAACTGGGTACTCCACGCGAGATAGGCTAACGAAAGAATCTTGAGCACGGGCACCACGATGCTTGCGATGAAAACGATTATTGCCAGCAACCACGATCCGGAGGTCCAGAGCAACACGATGCCGCTCAGGATCGTGTCGGAGCGGGCGCCAAATAAGGTACTGGTGACCATGACCGGCAGGAGAATGGCGGGGATGTAAAGGATCATCGCGGCGAACAGGAATGCCCACGTGCGACCCAGACTATTGGGCTTGCGCGAGTGCAGCACCGCGCCACAACGTGGGCAGATTCCGGCGTGGACATGGGGGAACAGCGGCTTTGAGAGCAGGCCGCAATCGTGACAGGCGAACAGACCTGCGCGCGCGGCGGTTGCTGCCGTGATGCTTGCATTCTGCGCGTGTGACATGTCGGCGTCGCCTCGCATCGTGTCGATTCGGGCCCATAGTTCACGGGGGTTAAACGCAACAGTCGCCGCGGCAAGCAGAATCATCACGGCTCCGAACGCCCACGCACCCACCCCGGGTACGACTGTCGCGATGTGCTGGAGTTTGACGAGCGCGATCAGCATGCCGACCATCAGCACCTCGATCATTCCCCATGGCGCAACGTGCCGCAGCACGCGAAGAACGATTTCAGGTTTGTGAGGAAATCCGCCCGTATGCAACGGCAGGAGAAGATAGATCACCGCTGCGATGTTCAATGAAGGCATCAGGAGTGTTGTCACGAACACAAGGCCTGCGATCGGCCACATGCCATCTGCGTAAAGCGCGGAAGCGGCGCCGAAAAGGGTGGTTTCGACAGATGCCCCATTGATCCAGAGTTCAAAGATCGGAAAGCGGTTGGCAACAACGAAGAGAATCGCCGCGGCCAAGGTGAACGCCAGTGCCCACTCGTGCGACATCGGCACGTTTCGGTATCGGTAGAGTGCGGCGCCACATCGTTGACATCGCGCAGCACCGCGCTCAACTAGCGGCGTTTCTCGCTGAAGGAAGTCACATTCGTGACATGCGATCAAGTTGTCTCTATTCATCTTCTGCATCCGCTCGTGGAAACACGATCCAGAAACGCCCCAAGCTGACTTTCGGGGTGAGGGTCGTAAGGGAGTAGACATCGGCTAACTCGACGGGGCTGGGCCCGATTGGCCGTTGCCTTCACACGTGTCTTTCTGGGAGGTCCCAGAGCTGACGATTCAGGTGAGGGCTCAGCTTAGCACTGCAAATACTGCATGTAAACCGGATAGACGGTTTGTATTATGCGGGCAGTGTCACTGCAACCAGGGCAATGCGCACGCGTTCGAAGTGTTGTGCTCGCGACGCAACGGGTCGAGGTGATCCACGACCTGGGGCGTGTGAAAACGCCACCGATCACCTAACCGAGAGGTGATTGGTACGCGGTCACGCTGTATTGAACGGCGCGTTCGGCGCAGCGTGGCTAATCAGTCAACGCTCGCCGATCACGCGTTCCCTGCGCGCCAGCGGCGGTTAGCGGGCTGACCGCTTACGAGGCTTGGGTTGTGGAATCTGCGCCGGCCAGCTCTCTTCATCAAGAAGACGATCGAATAGTCTGTTCCGTGCCGAATTGCTCAATTGCGACAGTCCCATCAAGGAATGAAATGCGAGACCGCTGGCCGCAAAGTATCGCAACAATGACAAGTCGAGGTCAGGCGCCTCGTCCTGCAACGCCTTCATTTTTGCCGTGTCAGACGCCTTGATGCTTTCGAGTAATTCAGGACTCTCGACGAGCGCTGCAAGAATGGCCCGTGCCACGGAATGCGGTTGATTCGAGGATTCCCGATACATTGCAATCTGGGCTGCAAGCGTTGGTTCAGCCTTCGATGCGCCTTCCTTCGCCATATATTCGCGTCCGATTTGCTCGAACTGAATCTGATGCTGTTCCAACAGCGCGCACAGCACGCCGTGCTTCGTGCGGAACTGATGAAGCAGTCCACCCTTGCTGATACCACTCTCACGCGACAGCGAATCGAACGTAAGCCCTCCAACACCATCTCGGGTGAGGATGGTGAAAGCGGCAGCAATCGCCTTTTTGCGGGAAATCTCCGAGCGGGTCTGGTTATCCATTATCGATATTGATGACGTTGCGACGATTGCAGCGCGCACCTGATCGCTGGCGCGCCTCTCTTCTGTTTGTGGACAAATAGCCGGCTGCAACACACTGCTGGCGAATGGCCCTAGGTGCCGCCGCCGGAGCAGGCGTTTTCCTGACGAAGCGTAATTGTACGCCCTCGATTTTTTAATGTACAGACCGTCTGGACGGTTTACATCTTGTTCCGCCGATGCTACTGTGGCGACCTGATCAGTTCTCGCCTGAACTGAGCGCCACCTGGCACTTAACTGGGCTTTCGAGGAAACCTAAATGTTCAAGAACAAACTAGTCCCGCTTCTTTTCGCTGGAGTAGCGGTGCTAACCCTGACAGCGTGTGCCGGCGTGCAACCGGTGGTCTACACGGGCATCGCATCGTCGTCGCAGTTGAAGCAGAACCGCGATGACGACTCAGGCAAGGTTCCCTACAAGTACGCCACTTCGGTTGCCTGGCCTCAATACACGCAGGTGATAGTGGACCCGGTCACCGTGTACCAAGGGAGCGACAACCAGTTCGGCAACCTGAAGGAAGCCGACAAGGCGGCGCTCGCCGATTACATGGGGAAGACGTTCTCCGAAAAACTCGCGAAACGGTTCAGCGTTGCGAACCAGACCGGCCCGAATACGCTGCGGATCAAGCTGACACTCACCGGCGCCGAAAAGACGACGCTACTTGTCGGACAGGTCATGCATTTCGACCTTGCGGGCAATCTCTATAACGGCGTACAGGCAATCCGCGGCGGGCAGGGCGCATTCAGCGGCTCGGTTACTTACTCCGTCGAGGTCTTTGACGGTCCCAGCGGCCGTCTGCTGAAGGCATACGTTTCGAAGCAGTATCCGAATGCCATGAATCTGCCGGCGGCCTTTGGTTCGTTGAGTGCCGCGAAGACCGGCCTCGACAAGGGTGCTGATGCCCTGGTGGAACAGCTTCGTTAACCGGTCTGTCTGTTATCCGGGCATCGCGTGCGGTTCGGCGGATATTCCCAGCGCGCGATAGCTCCGAGTGATGGGCACCGGAACTCGCCGCAGCGATAGCGCGGCTGTTTCGGATGTCTATGAGGTGTGCGAATGCGGCCCTTTGCCGAAGTCGTTGTTTCGTTCGCGCCCCCGCCCTTGATGGTTGCGATCGTTTTCTCGGTCGCGTACCTGCTGGTGGGGATTCCGGTCCATTTCGCGCGCGGCGCAGCCGCCAGGGACTGGCTCGGCACCCTCGCCGGTATTTTCGCGGCACTCGCATACATCGTGCTGGTTGTGGGCTTTTATCCGGGTGTTCAAACGGCGGCACGATAGCCCCCCTTCTTGCCCGAACCTAGCGCGATTTTCGCAAACTGGCCATGATCGTATTGATCTGCGTGTCGAACTGTTCGAACCACAACTGCGTCGCTTCCAGTTGCGCGCTTACCTCCTGAAAGTGGGCTTCACTCGCTTCGACAGCGCGCTCTGCGTCGGCAATCGTCTCGGGGGCAGTTTGCGCGCCAAGCGCAAGCACGGCGAGCGACTCGATCTCGCCGCAGGCGCTATGAGTCTGATCCGTGAGTTCAGTCAGCAGCGCCCTCAACATTTGCAACTGATCGTGCCAGCCGCTTTCTGAGCGACGCAGCTCCTCGATAAAAAGACTGATATCACCGCCCGGGGAAATGTTTGCCAGGGCGGCGGTGCTTTGTCGCAGATGATCCAGCACGGCGAGACAACCCTGGGCGCGCTCGATCAGCCCCTTCGCTCGATCATGCGCTTCAGTCATGCGCGCTTTAAGCGCCGTGACGCGATCGTAAAGCCGCGCCTGTAGGACAAACGTCTGCGGATTCACCGGTAAGTGTCCATCGGTAGGAGTTCGTGGATCGACATGGTTGCGAGCCCGAGGATCGCCATCACACCCATCGCGGCCGTCAGTGTGATGCAGGCACCGAGGACGACAATGATCTTGAGCCGGATGCTGTACGCGAATTGATTCACTTTGTTTCCTTCGGGACGCTTGCAGCGGAAATGGTGTCGCGCTCAAGGAACTGGCGGCGCCTTACCGGGTATACGGCGACATCGCGATACGGCTTGATGTAAGGATTTCCTGATTTTCGACTAGGCATATCCCGCTCATCCGCGTTGCCGTTGATGCCAGCGCGCGTTGACGGAAGAGTCCGTGACGGTTAGATATTTCGTGCTAGGCTTCTTGCACAGCTAGCTGCCAACGGAGGCGATGATGGCTGATAACATCGAAGGCATTAGTGTCGCAAATGACGGTGAGGCTGTTAAGTTCGGCATCAGAGTCGACAGCGTCCATCACTTCTGCATTGTGAGCAGGGAAGTGCTTAAGGAGTTGTCGCAAGCAGGTGCCCACAAAAGCGACTTGTTGCAGGAGTTCGAACGGCACCGCGAGTTGATCAGCGAGAAGGCTGCACTTGCAATTCGAAGCGGTTCGAAGGGAGATCCGCTACCACTTGGCATTGAACTCTTCGTTCCTTAACGTAGATTACAAACCTCATCAGGGGGCTGACATCGGTCCCCCCTTTTGTACTCGACACGCAAATCCACGGGTTGGCGCTCCAGGCAGCACGTCGGATGTGGCAGCACAGCAGAAGGCTCGCCACTTTACGTTCTCCGCATGATCAATGGCTCACATCAACAGCGCAAAAGGCGATAGTAACTATCGGCCGTATTGATCAGTACATCGACATTTCGACCTCCATCGAGCGTGACCAGGCTGACTATAATCAACTGGTCCAATACGACTTCTGGACCCGCTGACCGGACTAGTTGGAGCGGTGCATTCACCCTCGCTTGCTTGACACGCGTGCACCGTTGGCCTTTGATGAATGGACAGCCAGTGTTGGGCTGACAGAACAGGCAGGGAGCCAGCCGTGACATCCACCCGCCATACCATGATGTGGGAAGCCGCCGTCGACGCGCTTGAGCGCGCCGAGCGATTGCATCGCCAGTTCTTCCGGTTAGCTGGTCAGCATGCGCTGGTGCCGGTATGGGAGCCGCCGATCGAGGTGTTCGAGCATGACGGCCGGCTGGCGATCGTGGTGGCGTTGCCCGGCGTGGCTCCCGATCAGGTCAGCCTGGACCTCGAAGGCGGGACGCTGGTCGTCGTGGCCGAGAGGACGTTGCCTCGGGCCTTCGCCGGGGGAGCGGTCCATTACATGGAAATTCCCTATGGCCGCTTCGAGCGACATATCCGTCTTCCGGCCGGGCGCTACCGCCTGGCCGGGCGCGACTCCGAACACGGTTGCCTGTTGCTGGACTTCGAATGTCCACGTGCCGGCCGGCGCGGTCCCAAAGGACGGCCCTAGTGCCGGGGTGGCCCTGTTCATTGCGATCGCATCGCTGTTGATGGGGCAAGCCGTGCGCAGCGATTGTGCTGTGACTGGCGAGATCAGCCTGCGCGGCATTGTCCTGCCAGTGGGCGGCATCAAGGAAAAGGTGCTTGCCGCCTTGCGCGCCGGCATTGGGACCGTGCTGCTGCCTGCGCGCAATGCGTCGGACCTCGAGGACATCCCGGCCGACGCACGAAGCCAGTTGCGCTTTGTGCTGCAGGAGACGGTGGATGACGCACTGCGCGAGTTAATCGAGACCAGGGCAGTGAAGCGCTCGTAGTGCCGCGGATTACTCACTCTCCAATGGGGACCCAGTAATGAAAACCGAACATCTTCCCAATCAGCGACTCAAGGAACGCGAAAAAACCGGACCGCACCTGACCGTGCAGGAGCATTTGGGCCTGAACGGGCGAATCGCCCTTGTCATCACCAACGCGGTTGGCACGATGTGGTGTGCCTATGTCTTTGCGGTGATCGCGCTTATCAGCTTGCCATCTGCCATTCAGGGTGGAGTGTCGACGCTGATCGCCTGGATCGCTCAGACTTTTTTGCAGTTGGTGCTGCTGTCAGTCATCATGGTGGGCCAGAAGGTGGCGGCCGCAGCCTCAGACAAGCAGGCGCTACAGACCTACAAGGACGCTGAGGCGCTTCTAAATATCCAGGATGAGATGCACCGGCTCATCGAGATCAACAATTCGCTGACTGAAGCGATCCATCGCGCGGTTATGGCAAAGGGAACATCGACGGCCGAACAACCGAACGTTTCCGGCGACCCCAGCCGGCCAGCGTGATTCCAGGCAACCCGCGGCAGGACCGTCAACACCCGGGTGTGGCTCTCGTATAACGCAACGAGCTACCTGCAGGCGCGGCACGGCGCACCTGCAGAGTCGATGAATGCTATCGACGGTATCGGCGCGCTCGTGCAGGCCGCCGCGGCCGGCTGAGCGCACGCATCGTTACTCGACGCCGCGAACGATGCGCAGATCGCGCTCGACACCGTCGCCCAGCGCTTCAAGCGCTTTCTTGTAGGCGTCGCTCTCGTAGGCGGCAACGGCCTGCTCGTATGTCGGAAACTCGATCACGACGGTCCGCTCCTTCAAACCTTGCTCGTGTGCTTCTTCGGCGACGCCGCGCACGATGAATTTGCCGTTAGCGGCTGCCACTGCGGGCGCTGCCAGTTGCGCATACGCAGCCAGTTTCGACGGGTCCTTCGTCGCGCGGTATGCGGTCACCCAATATCCCTTGCTCATGTGAATCTCCTGGTTTTGCGGCCTGAAAGTAGTGGTCGCGTTGCAAAGCAACGACGCGGGAATTATGTCACTTCGAGCATCCCCGCGTGCGGTTCACGAGCGCGCGTGCGTTCGGCCGGTTTGCGTCCATGCCCACCGCAGCAATTGCCAATCGACATGATTTTCCCCGATCGCTCCCTGTCGGCCCGCCTTAGTTAGCAAGCATCGCGGCAGATCCCTCCGCGCGTATCCCCTTGCGATAACGCCCGAGCCCCACGATTCCAACCAGCGACACCGCCGAAAGCACGCTGAAGAAAATCGCCAGCGGCAGCCACTCGCCCTTGTAGTTCTGCGCGAGCATCGTACCGATCAAAGGTGTCGTCCCACCGGCGATCGTCGCGCACAGTTGATAAGCGATGGAAATACCGGAGTACCGGACCTGCGTGGGAAATGCCGGCGTCATGAAACCGGCGATGACCGCATAGACAGCGGACAGCACCACCACCGCGAGCGAGATACCCGCCACGATCGCGACCGGATTTTGTGTCTGGACGAGCAGGAACATCGGGTAGGGCGTAAGCATGGAAAGCAGCGCGGCGCAGGTCAGAAAGCGGGTCTCTCCAACACGTTGAGCCAACAGCGCCGAAACCGGCTGGGACGCCAACTGGATGAGGGTGACGACAAACAGGCAATCGAGAATGAACGATTTCGACATGCCGAGATAACCGGTGACATACGAAATCATGAACGTATTGGTGAAGAAGAACCCGGCGGAGCCGATCGTTGTGGCCATCGCCGCCATGACGATCGGATACCACGCGGTGCGCAGCACTTCCTTGACGGGCGACTTCAGCACCTCGCGATTCTTGCGAAGCTGCTCGAACTCGGGCGACTCCTTTACGCCGAGACGGATCGCCATGCCGATCAACAGCAGCACGAAGCTGGCCAGAAACGGCAGGCGCCAACCCCAGGCAACGAAGCTTGCGTGATCGAGAGACGTGACGAGCCTGAACGACACGAGCGAAAGAATCAACCCGGCCGGGCTGCCCATCTGCGGAAAGGACGCGAAGAACGTCTTGCGGCCGGTTGGCGCGTGCTCGCTCGCCATCAATACCGCGCCGCCCCATTCGCCGCCCACGGCAATACCCTGGAGAATCCGCAACAGCACGAGCGAGACCGGTGCCCAGATGCCGATGCTGGCGTAGCCGGGCAGCAAGCCAATGCCGGTGGTGGCGATCCCCATCAGTAACATGGTCAGCAGCAGCATCTTCTTGCGGCCCAGCTTGTCGCCGAGATGCCCGAACACCGCGCCGCTCAATGGACGCGCAATGAAGCCGACAAAGAACGTGCCGAACGAAGCCATCGTACTGAGAAAGTGATTGCTGCTCGGGAAGAACACCTCGCCGAGCACGAGCGCGGCGGCCGTCGCATAGGTGTAGTAGTCGTAAAACTCGACGGCCGTGCCGATAAAAGCCGCGGTGGCGGCGCGCACGGGCTGATGAGTCTGTTCAGAAGGGGACATGGGGAATCCTGTTGTTGAACGCGCAGCGTTGGTTTGGCTGCTGTCTTTATGGGTCGCCGAAATACGCCCGCCAAATTCGGATTTTTAATCTTCAGTATCAAGGCGGCTAATGTTCGCCCCGCTTATGCATTGCCGCTTTCGTCAAAGGCGCGGAGCAGCGCGTCACGCGCGATCAAGCGTTGCGCGTTGTTGCGCTCCGGATAGTCGATCCACACCGATCCGGCAGGGGGTGAATTCGCCTGCTGTACTGCGTGTGCGTCGACAAGCGCTCGCGCTGCCTGCACGTCTTCCGCGGATGGCGTCAGCGCGCGGTGAATCGCGGGCACGTGTTCGGGAAACACGACGCTTTTCGATGCGAATCCGAGTTGCGTGGAGATGTCCATGTCCTGCCCAAGCACCTGCGCCGATCGATACGTACAAGGAAGATCGATCGGCACGCAGCCGGCGGCAATGCACTCGATCAGAAAGCGGCTGCGTGCGTAAAGCAGTTCGTGACCGCCCGGTGTGCGGCGTGCGCCGAGATTCGCCGCCAGGTCTTCGACCGCCAGCATGCAGCACTTTATCCGTGCACCCACCTGAAGTAGCGCTCCCAGATGGACCAGACCCTTTGCGGATTCGATAACTGGAACCACCTCCGTCGAGCCCTCCGGAATGCCCAGCTTGCGCTCGATGACGGCCAGCGCATCGTCGAGCGCGGCGAGTTGAACCGCGCTCTCCGCGTGCGGCAGAAAAATCGCCCGTGGGGTGCCGGGCATGACGCCTTCGAGATCGGCATTGCCGTCGTGTTCCAGTTTGTTGATCCGTACCGAGCCGAACGTGCCGGCGCGAGCCGCGTCGCGCAATAGCGTGACAATGCGTTCGCGTGCCTGTGGCCGGTCTTGCGGTGAAGTCATTTCTTCGAGGTCGGCGACGATTGCATCCGCACCGCTTTGCAGCGCGACCGCGTGGGCCTCGGCATGGTTGCCGGGTACGAAGAGCCATGTGCGCCGGATGCCTGGCGGACGCGGCGTTTGATGCGTGTTCATACGGCCTGCCCCGCGCGCGCAAGCATCGCGTGAAGCAGCACATCCGTGCCGCGCGTGACGTCTGCCGGCAACGCGTCTTCGGCTTCGTTATGGCTCAGGCCGTCGACGCAGGGGATGAAAATCATCGCGGTCGGACAATGCTTCGCGAGATGAATCGCGTCATGACCGGCACCGCTGACGATGCGTTGATGCGGATAGTCCAGCGCCTCTACCGCGTTGCCGACAGCAGCAATGCATTGAGGATCGAACGGCGTAGCCGGGCTGACCCAATGCTGCCCCACTTCGACTGTGAGGCGGCGACGCCTGGCGATGGCATCGAAGCGCTCGCGCAGCGCGGCTTCCATTTTTTCGATCATCGCATCGTCGGGGTGGCGCAGATCCACCGTGAACGACAGGTCCGCCGCGATCGTATTGCGCGATGCGTTGCGTATGTGCAGTTCGCCGATGGTGGCGAGGCCTTGCGGGAAGAAATCCGCCGCGATGCTTTCCAGTTCCGCGGCCATTGCAGCGCTCGCAAATAGCGCATCGCGGCGGTACTGCATCGGTGTCGTGCCTGCGTGCGCGGCCTGCCCACGCACGCGCACATCGAGCCAGCGAATCGCCTGGCCGCCGGTGACGACGCCGATCGGCACGCCACTTTCCTCGAGCACCGGACCCTGTTCGATATGCGCTTCGAAGTAGGCGTCGAAGACGATGCCGGGCACGGCACGCGTGCCGGCATAACCGGTTGCTTGCAATGCCTGCTCGACCGATGTCCCTGCTGCGTCGCGCGTGTTCAATGCCTGAGCGAGCGGCATGACGCCCGTGAAGGCCGCTGAACCGAGCATCGCCGGCGTGAAGCGCGCGCCTTCCTCGTTGGTCCACACGACGATTTCGATGGGCTTATCGGTTTGAATGTTCGCATCGTTCAGCGTGCGAACGACTTCGAGCGCGGCGAGCACGCCATAGACCCCGTCGAAGCGGCCGCCCTCGGGCTGGGTGTCGAGATGGCTCCCGCTTGCTACGGGCGCGGCGTCGTTCCGTTTGCCGGCGCGCCGCGCGAAAAGATTGCCGACCTGGTCGACCGACAACGTCAACCCCGCCTCGACGCACCACTGCGAGAAAAGCGCCCGGCCGGCCGCGTCCTGTTCGGTCAGTGCGAGGCGCCGCACACCGCCGCCTGCCGTGGCGCCGACGGCGGCCATGTTCATCAGGCTCGTCCAGAGCCGCTCACCATTGATCTTTAGCATCACACACTCCTGAAGCCGCGGCGTACTGACCGCGTCGGGTTCGTCGTGATGCCTTTATCCGTAATCAAAAATGATAAGTCTAATTTCTAATTCTAATCCTAAGTATAATTTTGGCGGATGATGAAACCAGTGAGGCTCATTGTGAGCAAAGACCGCCCGGATACTTATCTGAACGACCGCCTCGACTGGAACCTGCTGCGGACTTTTCTTGCCATTGCGAAAGAAGGCAGCGTGAGTCGCGCGGCGACGAAGCTGCACTTGACACAGCCCGCCGTGAGCCAGGCGTTGCGCCGGCTGGAGGAGCAGTTGGGTCTGCGCCTCGTGGATCGTCACGGTCCGCGTATCGAAGTCACGCAGGCCGGCATCGAAGTGAAGCAGATTGCTGAAGACGTGTACGGCACGATCTCGCGGCTGTCGCTTGCCGAGGTGGATCGCGAACACGATATCTCCGGCATGGTGCGCGTGAGTACCGTCAGCGGCATCGATTTCCCGGCCTACGACACGTTTCTGGCGGAGTTCCATCGCACGTATCCGCGTATCGAGCTCGAAAGCCAGGAAATGCGCAGCGCTGATGTGGTGAACAGCCTCCAGCAAAAGTCCGCAACACTCGGATTGACGCCGCGGCGCGCGTTACCCAAGCGGGTCGACAGCCGCGTGTTTCTACGTCAACGGTATGCACTTTTCTGCGGACGTCATCATCCGCTCTTTGGGCGCAACGACCTTCGGGTCGCCGATCTCGCCGGCGAGAAGTTCGTCTCTTTCACCGGCGACAAAGTGGGCGACCACCTGTCGCCGCTCACATTCTTTCGTGACGAGATGGGCTTCACGGGGCGCGTGGTCGGCTCATCGTCGAGCATGACCGAGGTGAGGCGTTTCATTTTTGCGGGCTTCGGCATTGGTTGCCTGCCGGAGCACGTCGTGCGCGACGACATCGTTCAAGGCCGCCTTCAGCGGCTGCCGCCGGATGAAGGCGTGGCCGACCTCGATATCTACATGCTGTGGTCACAGGACCGCAAGCTGAGCGCTGCTGAAGCCGCGTTTATCGATGCGCTGAATGTGTTCATCGATGGTCAGGCGGAAGGTGCTGGCCTCGAGCCTCACGCTTAGTAGCCGCGCGTCACGTCCACCACGTTCTGCAGCGGTTCACCGCGGATCAGCCTGCGCGCGTTGTGCGCCACCTGCGTGGCGATCGTTTCCGAGCTTGCCACCGACGCCATGTGCGGCGTCACGATCAGATTGGGTGCGCGCCACAAATGATCTTCGGGCGGTAGCGGTTCGGTTGGAAACACGTCGACGATCGCACCGCCAATCTGCCCGCTCGTCAATGCCGCGATCAGGTCCGCGGGCACCAGATGTTCGCCACGACCGACGTGAATCAGCTTCGCGCCAGGCCGTAAGTGCTCGAACATGTTCGCATTGAGAATCCAGCGGGTTTCGTGCGTGAGCGGCAAGAGACACACGAGGATGTCCGTCCCCTGAAGGAATGGCTTGAATTGCTCCGGACCGGCGAAGGTCGTCACGCCTGGCAGTTCGCGGGGCTTGCGCGCCCAGCCGCGCACCGCGAAGCCGAAGCGCTGCAAATCCGTGGCGACGCGGCTGCCGATTTCTCCCAGTCCCATGATGCCGACGGCGCATTCGGAAGCATCGCGCTGATCGTCGCGGAACCAGCGGTTAAGACGCTGATTGGCGAGCACGTGGTCGAGCTGGCGATGGAAGTGTAGCGCCCCCCACGTGACGAATTCGCTCATGCCGCGTGCGTGTTGCGGATCGACGACCCGGCACAGCGGCACGGCAGGCAGGGCAGGGTCGGACAGGATGTTGTCGACGCCCGCAGCGATGCTATGCACGAGCCGCAGTTTCGGCAGCGCCGCCAATGCGCCGGCCGGCGGGTTCCAGCACACGGCGATGTCAGCGTCGCCGCTGGACCGCTCGCCGTGCATCACGACATCGAACTCAGGGGCGGCGCGCAGAATCGGCTGCACCAGGTGTGACATATCGAAGTCACGGCTCATCAGAACTAATTTGGTCATTGCATCGAACCGGAGAACGGGCCTAGTTGCGGTAGTCGGATTGCGGGTCGTCGATCAACCGTAACGCCGCGCGCCACGCCAGCTCCGAAATTCCCGCGGAGTCGTCGCGAGCGAACTGGCTCGCTGTCAGCTCGCACACTTCTCGCGGCGGGATGCGCAGTGTGCTGCCGCCGGCCAGCGCCTGGATTTGTGCCTGACAGGCCCGCTCGAGGAAATAGATCTCGTGGAACGCTTCGGCTGCCGTCGCGCCTGCCGCAAGCAAGCCATGATTGCGCAGGATCATCGCCTTGCAGGAACCGAGGTCGCGCACCAGACGCTCGCGCTCGCCGAGTTCGAGCGCGATGCCCTCGTAGTCGTGGTAAGCGAGCTTGCCGTAGAACTTCAACGCATGCTGACTGATCGGCAGCAGCCCCTGCTCCTGCGCCGATACGGCTGTTCCGGCGGCTGTATGCGTATGGATCACGAAATGCAGATCGTCGCGCGCCGCGTGGATGGCCGAATGAATCGTGAACCCTGCGGCGTTCACACGAAACAACGCCGGGTCGCTGTGCGCCCGCTCGTCGACGACGTTGCCGAGATGATCGATCTTCACGAGGTCCGACGCGCGCATTTCGTGAAACAGCACGCCGTAGCGGTTGATCAGAAATGCCGGCGGCTCGCCCGGCAAACTGGGCAGGCGCGCCGTGATGTGCGTGTCGATCATGTCGGTCATGCGGAAGTGAGCGGCCAGCCGGTAGAGCGCCGCCAGTTCCTCCCGTACCTGCTGTTCGGCACCGATCGGTGCCGGTTTGTCGCTCATGCGATCGGATGTGGGCGTGGATTGCATTTCAGAAGACTCCCAGGTTCTCACTTGCTGTAGTGCACGTAGTGTTCGCTAGCGCGTCAGTGTCCGTCAACTTGATTGTTCTAATGCTGATCATTAGCCGCGTGAATACTTTACGACATGAAGCATTGCAGGACCTCGTGAAGCGGCGCTTTGGCGTTAAGGCGAGCCAGTATCGCGGGCTCCGCATGGTCGGAAGCCAGCGCCAGATCGATCACGTCGGCAAGGGCCAGTGCTTCAGCGAACAGTACACCGTTGTCGTCGGCCAGCACGATGTCGCCTGGGCGCACCACGACCCCACCGCACACCACCGGCTCGTTGAACAGGCTCGACATCGTGTCGCGCTTTTTGGTCGTGAGCAACGATGTTCCGCGCGCGAACACCGGCAGCCCCGTGCTGCGTAGTTCGATGAGATCGGTCACCACGCCGTCGACGATAACACCCCTCGCGCCGGCGTTGAGCGCGGCACATGCCGTGACCGCTCCGACCGGCGCATGCGTATGGTTACCGCTCATGTCGATCACCAGCACGTCGCCCGGTTTGAGTTGCGACAGGGCGCGGTTGACGGGAATGGCGTCGGGCGACAGCAGCTTGAGCGTCACTGCGCGCCCGATCACCTTCACATTGGGGACCATCGCGCGAAGGCGATGGTCCGCGAAGCCGTTTTCCAGGAAATGCCCGAGTGTCGGGAAGCTGACGGATTCGAGGCTGTGCAGTAAGGGTGAGTCGGGTGTGGCTTGCATCAGAGCGGCGTTTTCCGTTTTCATATCAGACCTTCACGAAAGGCTTGCCGTGGCGGCATTGGCGCGCGCCGCAGACGAGATATCCCGGCGAAGCGTCTCCGCGAGCAGCACGAGCGCGAGTACCGAAACAGCAGCCGAGCCCATCATGTACCACGCCACCGACGATCCGCGGCCTGTAGCGGACAACAGCGCAGTGGTGACAATCGGCGTGGCCGCACTGCCGAGCAGCCCGGACAACATATAGCTCACCGACAGACCGGAGTAGCGAACCTCGGTGCCGAACAGCTCCGCGAGGAAGGTGGCGATGGGTCCATAGTTCGCGGCGAAGGCGGTCATCATCAGCAGATAGCCGAGCAGCGCGAACGGAAACTCGCGCGTATCCAGCAGCCAGAAAAGCGGAAAAGCGAGCAGGGCTTCGGCGACGATGCCGCCGATGATTACCGGCTTGCGGCCCACGACGTCGGATAACTTGCCGAAGGCCGGCAACAACACGATGCAGAGCGCGCAGGCAATCAGCGCGATGGAAAGCATCGCGTTCCGTGAGAAGCCCAGCGTCTGCGTCCCGTAGGTTAGCCCGAAAGCGACGATCAGGTTGAACGAGGTGCCCGTCGACATCGTCGCGATGCCGCCGAGCAGAACCTGCTTCCAGTATCGGGTGAGAACCTCGGCGATCGGCAACTTGACCTGCGCGTCGGCCTCCTTGACTTTGCGAAACGACGGCGTTTCCGATGTGTTCAGGCGGATATAAAGCCCGACACCCACGAGCAATGCGCTCGCAAGGAACGGAATGCGCCAACCCCAGGAGAGCAGTGCGTCGTTTGACAGCGTGGCATTGCAGAGCAGAAACGCCAGATTGGCGATCAGGGTACCGGCAGGCACGCCGATTTGCACCCACGAGCCATACAGTCCACGCTTGCCGGCCGGCGCGTGTTCCACCGCCATCAGCACGGCGCCGCCCCATTCGCCGCCGAGCGCGAGCCCCTGAATGACGCGCAAGGTGAGCAACAGAATGGGCGCCCAGATGCCAATCGACGCGTAGTTCGGCAGCAGCCCAATCGAGAACGTCGCGATGCCCATGATGATGAGCGAGACCAGCAGCATCGCCTTGCGTCCGAGGCGGTCGCCGAAATGGCCGAACAGGGCGGCACCGACGATGCGCGCGAGGTAGGCGGAGGCGAACGTGCCGAACGCCAGCAAGGTGCCGACCAACGGGACAAAGCCGGGAAAGAACACCTTATTGAAGACGAGTGCCGAGGCGGTGGCGAAAACGAACAGGTCATACCATTCGACAGTCGTGCCGATCACACTCGCCACCGCGATCTTTTTCATGTTGACCGGGGTGCCATCTCCTGGCGGTGGCGCTGGCGTGTCCGTGGGGCGGTAGGACGTCATGGGTTTCTCCTTGAGGCATGGCGGTTTCAGTGGATGAACGCAGCCATTGCGCGCATGGCCTGGTGCCTTTATCGGAAGCCAAAAACAATAAGTAAAAGTCTGTTTTCTAATCCTTTGTATTAGTGCGGCGAATGATCGGACGGCCGGTCCTCGCCGCTGGTCAGCGCGCTGATCGTTCTGTCGATGTACGGCGCGTATCGCGGCATATTCGAGAAGTCGTAAGTGACGGGCTCGCGCTGGGGTGAAAAAGATAGCTGCCCGATCGAGATAACGATATCGGAATTGAATCATTCTCACGAAGCGTCCTGATCGCTACGCTTGCAGAAATATTGCAAGCGAGGGCATATGGCCGCTTCTGTTTCCACGTCTTTTTCTACGCGGCGGCGCACGCTGAAGTTACTCAGCGCAGTTCCGGCGCTTGCCGTAACCGGCGCATTTCATTCACTCAACGTGCAGGCCGCCGATCTGGCATCGACCACGATCGTGCTCGGCGACCAGGCCGGCGGCACACGGGCGCTTGCCGAAGCGGCCAAGGTTCTCGACGGCACGCCGTACGCATTTCGCTGGGCTAACTTCCAGGGTGCCGCGCCACTCTTCGAGGCGCAACGCGCGGGCGCCGTCGATCTTGCCCCGGCGGGCGACTTGCCTGTGCTTGCAGCGGCAGTCGGCGATCCGACCTTGAAGATCGTCGCGACGCGTGTGGGGTCGGGCGCGCAACTCGGTATTCTGGTTGCGCCCAATTCACCGATTCGCACGGTGGCGGATCTGAAGGGGCGCACCGTATTCGTGTCGTCGGCGCGCGGCAGCATTTCGCAATTCCAGTTGTATGGTGCGCTCGCCGAAGCAGGACTCTCGAAGGACGACGTCAAGGTTCGTTTCATCCTGCCGGTCGATGCGTTTGCGGCGTTCGCGTCCGGTTCAATCGACGTGTGGGCGACATTCGATCCGTACTACGGTATCGCGGTCCAACGTGGCGCGCGTATTTTGCGGGACGGTTCTGGGATCAATAGTGGCCTCGGCTTCATCACTGCATCGGGCGCCGCGCTGGCGGATACGCGCAAACGCGCGGCTATCGCAGACGTTCTGCTTCGGCTGCAACGCGCGGGTGATTGGGCGCTTGCGAATCCCGATGCCTACGCGCAGATCTACTCGACCTTGACGCGCTCGCCACTCGACGCCGCGAAGCAGATCACGCAGCGCGCGGCATTGAAACAGCACTTCGTGACCGAGGCGGATATCGCCGCGCTCCAGAAGGTTGCTGATAGCGCGGATCGCGACGCTATCCTGCCGCGCCGTATCGACGTCCGCGCGATCGCCGAGACGCATATCGCAAAGGTCTGACGCAACCGGTAGTGCGCTTTGCGGCGCGTTGCTCCGTGCCCAGCGGAGCCGCAGCACGTTTGCCCGGCGCCGTGCGCTCCGGCAATCCCTTCCATCGCAGCAACGCCCTCCATACCGGCTACCCCTTCCCACCCGCACTGCGGGTGAACCCGAATTGCCATGCGGCCTCGTCGCGCCTATCTTTCTACATCATACGTATGACATAGAGGGCAAATCGTGGCGACTTTGCACAGGCAGGTCCTGAATCAGATGGGTGAACAGATTTGTTCAGGCAAATTCATGCCCGGCGACATTCTTCCCGCCGAGCCGGTGCTTGCCGAGCAGATGCAGGTGAGCCGCATCACCATCCGCGAGACGATGAAGTCGCTCTCCGCCAAGGGCATGCTGCAGGTGCGCCGCCGCTACGGGACGGTCGTGCTGCCGCGCGCGCAATGGCAGTTGTTCGACCCGGACGTGATCATGTGGCGCGCGCGTGCAAGCGCCGTCGAGCCCGGCCTCATCGAAGACCTGATGGAACTGCGCCTGATCATCGAGCCGAACGCGGCCAGGCTCGCCGCGAAACGCGCAACTGACGAAGACCGCATCGCGGTCCGGCGGGCTTTCAAGGCAATGGAACGCGCGGTTGCCGGCCACGGCGAGTACGTTCCCGCCGACCTCGCGTTTCACGGCGCCATCCTTACCGCCTGCCACAACCAGTTCGTCCAGCAGATGCAGAACGCGCTGTCGGCGATCCTGCGCACCAGTTTCGAACTCAGCTCTGAAATCGCCGGCGGTCCGGCCCGTTCGCTGCCGATGCACGAGGCACTGTGCGTCGCGATCGAGAAGGGGGATCCCGTCGCGGCGGAAGAGGCCGTACTCACGCTCATCAGGCGCGCCGAGCAGGACTTCGAGGACCGCGCCGCGCTGGACCGAACCGCCAACGATCAACCCACGTAGCAATCGCCGTAACCCATTTCATCGCGACCCTCGTCGGGATCGCGAGAGGCGCACTCGCGCCTCGTTTCTGAACATCGAGAGGACACACGCATGACACAGCTATTCGATCTGAGCGGCCGCACGGCACTCGTTACCGGCTCGGCGCGCGGCATCGGATTCGCGCTTGCCGAGGGACTGGCGGCCGCCGGTGCGAACGTCATCCTGAACGGCACGCGCGCCGACACGGTGGCCGAAGCGGTCGCCCGTCTGAGCGACAAGGGTTTCAATGCGCAAGGCCGCGCCTTCGATGTGACCGACGAAAGCGCCGTTGCCGACGCATTCGCGCAGTGGGACAAGGACGGCGTGCAAGTCGATATCGTGGTCAACAACGCCGGCATCCAGTTTCGCAAGCCGCTCGTCGAACTCGAACTGAGCGACTGGCAGCGCGTAATCGACACCAATCTGACGAGCGCCTTCATCGTCGCGAAGCAGGCCGCACGCCGCATGATCGCGCGCGGCACGGGCGGCAAGATCATCAACATCGGCTCGCTCACGAGCGAAGCCGGGCGCGCGACGGTCGGCGCCTATACGGCGGCGAAGGGCGGCATCAAGATGCTGACCCGCGCCATGAGCGCCGAGTGGGCGGCCTCGGACATTCAGGCGAACGCGATCGGTCCGGGTTACATCCTGACCGACATGAACAAGCCGCTGATCGAGAACGCTGCTTTCGACGCATGGGTCAAGAGCAGCAATCCCTCGCAACGCTGGGGCAAGCCGGAAGAACTCGTCGGCACGGCGGTGTATCTGGCTTCACCGGCGTCGAGCTATGTGAACGGCCAGATCATCTACGTCGATGGTGGCTGGCTAGCCGTTCTTTAAAAGCAGGTCCACGCGAATAGAGCAAAACAAACAGCCACTCGCATCAGATAGTTCGTGCGCCGCACTGATCCGGAGACATCATGGAAAGCGTCAAACCCGTAGCAACTCAAAGATGGTGGTATCTGATGCCCATCATCTTCATCACGTATAGCCTCGCCTATCTCGACCGCGCGAATTACGGCTTCGCCGCCGCGGCCGGGATCGACAAGGATCTCGGCATCACCCATGGCACTTCGTCGCTGATTGGCTCGCTGTTCTTTCTCGGCTACTGCCTGTTTCAGGTGCCCGGTGCGATTTACGCACAGCGCAATAGCGTGAAGAAGCTGATCTTCTTCAGTCTGATTCTGTGGGGATTGTGCGCGGCGGCGACCGGCATGGTCAGCAATATTCCGATGCTAATGGTGCTGCGCTTCACGCTCGGCGTCGTGGAGGCGGCCGTGATGCCGTCGATGCTGATGTACATCAGCCGCTGGTTCACACGCAGCGAGCGCTCGCGCGCCAACACGTTCCTGATTCTCGGCAATCCGGTGACGGTGCTGTGGATGTCGGTGGTGTCGGGCTATCTGGTTCGCAGTTTCGGCTGGCGCGAGATGTTTGTCCTCGAGGGTATGCCCGCCATCGCATGGGCCGTGGTCTGGTGGTTCACGGTGAAAGACCGTCCGGCCGACGCGCCCTGGATGAGCGATGCCGAAAAGACTGAACTCGACGCGCGCCTGAAGGCCGAGCAGGCCCATATCGCGCCGGTGCGCAATTACAAGGCGGCGTTCCGTTCGTCGATCGTGATCAAGTTTTGCGCGATTCATGCGCTGTGGAGCATCGGCGTGTACGGCTTCATCATGTGGCTGCCGTCGATCCTCAAAGCCGCCTCGACGATCGACATCGTGTCGGTGGGCTGGCTCGCCGCTGTGCCTTATCTCGCCGCAATCATCCTGATGCTGCTCGCGTCGTGGCTCTCGGACAAGACGCGTAATCGCAAGCTGTTCGTCTGGCCGCTGCTGCTCGTCGGGACCATTGCGTTCGTCGCTTCCTATCTGATCGGCGGCTCGCACTTCTGGATCTCGTTCGCGCTGCTGGTCGTTGCAGGTGCAACGATGTACGCGCCGTATGGCCCGTTCTTCGCACTCGTGCCGGAACTGATTCCCAGCAACGTGCTGGGCGGCGCGATCGGCCTCATCAACGCATGCGGTGCGTTGGGGGCGTTTCTCGGTTCGTGGGTGGTGGGCTATCTGAACGGCGCGACCGGCAGCCCGGCGGCTTCGTATATTTTCATGGCGGCCGGCCTGCTTCTCTCGGTGATCCTGATGATGACCGTGCCCGCGAATGCCGACGAGCACGCCAAGCGTGATGCTTCATTGTCGTTGCATCGCACGTAACGCTCGGGGAATTTCTCGCGCAGGTCCGTCTTTCCCGACACCTCGGACGTCACGTTTTGGCGAAGAAGAGCGCAATTCGACTTCGTTTGATTGATTCGATTTTGGCAGACAGAACATGGCAACCCTGATTACCGATGTAAAGGTCATCCTGACCGCGCCGGAAGGCATCAACCTGATCGTCGTGAAGATCGAGACAAACCAGCCCGGTCTGGTCGGTCTCGGATGCGCGACATTCGCCTACCGGCACGTGGCGGTGACGTGTCTCATCGAGGAATACCTGCGGCCGTTGCTGATCGGTCGTGACGCCGAGGCGATCGAGGAACTGTGGCAACTGATGCATCAGAACGCGTACTGGCGCAACGGTGCGATCGAGAACAACGCGATCTCCGGTGTGGATATGGCGCTGTGGGACATCAAGGGCAAGATGGCGAACATGCCGCTCTATCAGTTGTTCGGCGGCAAGTGTCGCGAGGGCGTGCCAATTTATCGCCATGCCGACGGTCGCGATCTGAACGAGTTGTGCGAGAACATCCAGAAGTATCGCGAGCAGGGCATCACGCATATTCGTTGCCAGAGCGGTGGCTATGGCGGGGGGAGCTTCGGCAAGGCACCAGCGAGCGCGCCCGAAGGCGCCGCGGATGGCGTGTATCTCGACAGCAGAAAGTACATGCGGGAGACGCTCAAGCTGTTCGACGGCATTCGCAGCAAGATCGGTTTCGACGTCGAGTTGTGCCATGACGTGCATGAACGCCTGAAGCCGGTGGAAGCGATCCGTTTTGCGTGCGAGCTGGAACAGTACGAACTGTTCTTTCTCGAAGACGCGATTGCGCTCGAGGAAGGCGAATGGATGCGTCAGCTACGCGCCAAGACAACCACGCCGCTTGCCCAGGGTGAGCTGTTCAATAACCCGTACGAATGGCGGTTTCTGATCACCGAGCGCCTGATCGACTTTATTCGTGTGCATCTCAGCCAGATCGGCGGCATCACCGCAGGCCGTAAGCTGCAGATATTCGCCGAGCAGTTCGGGGTAAGGACCGCATGGCACGGCCCGGGCGATATGTCGCCGCTGGCACATGCAGCGAACATCCATATCGATCTCGCCGCGCGTAATTTCGGCGTGCAGGAATGGTCGGGAACCGAGCCGCCTAACTTCGTGATCCAGGACCTTAAGGGTCCGCGAGAGGCGTTGCTCGATGTCTTCCCGGGACTGCCCGAATTCAGGAACGGACACGTTTATGCCAATGACAAACCGGGCTTGGGCGTGGACATCGACGAAACCGAGGCCGCGAAATATCCTTGCGAAAACACCGTGACGACTTGGACGCAAACCCGCTTGAAGGACGGCACGCTGCAGACGCCGTGACGGAATTGCACTAGCTCGCCATGTGAACTTGAAGGATGGACGGAAGGCTGGCGCCAAGCTCGTACATACCGAGCAGCATCAACGCACCGCAAAGCAACAGAAGCAGCGGATTGATCCGCGTGCCAAGCAGCGTCCCCACTGACATGAGGGCAATCGCTTTAGCCGGAAGTCCACCGTCGAGCGATTTCAACAGAACCCATCCCGCAGCGAGAAGCATGCCGGAGGCGACGGGGCGCAGCCCACGCTCGAGCGCCAGTTGCCACGCCGCGCCTTTATAGCGCGTCCAGATGTGGGTCACGCCGTAGATCAGGATGCCGGTCGGGGCGAGCAATGCCAGTGTGGCCACCACGGCGCCCCAGAACCCGGCAATCTGCCAGCCGATCAAGGTGGCCAGCAGCGACCCAGGGCCGGGCGCCATGCGCGAAATGGCAAAGTCGACACCAAACTGGGCATGCGTCATCCATCCATGCACGTCGACAACTTGCCGTTGGATATCGGCGATGATGGCCTGGCCACCGCCTATCGTCACCAGTGACAGGGGCGCGAAAACGGCCGCAAGCTGTAGAAGAACGCGATTCGACATGGTCAGGCTTTGCGCAGTTTGATGTATTCGAACAGCACGCTCAGGTCTCCCGCGCCGATCACGACCCACACCAGCGGCAGGCGCAATATGCCGACCGCGACGAAGGTACCCGCGAGGAACAGCAGCGGGAGGAGTCTGCGTGGCACCCGGCGCGCGGTCGTCACGCCCATCGACAACGACAGGCCGGTGGCCGCTGCCGCTGCGCCCGCAAGCAGGATGTGAGCGAGCGGATACTGCAGCAGATGACTGAGGACCGTGCCGAGAATAATGATGAAGATGGCGGGCGGGATGATGATGCCGGCAACCGCCAGCAGCGCGCCGCGCCAGCCGAGCAGACGGTGGCCGATCCAGATCGCCATGTTTTTGACGTTGATGCCCGGCAGCGCTTGAGAGATGGCCAGGCCGTTCAAAAAGTCTTCTTCACTGATCCAGTCGCGATCCTGGACGAATTCGCGCAGGAGCCAACCGCTCAGGCCACCACCGAAGCTGGTGAGTCCAATACGGCTGAAAATCAGGAAAAGCCCGGTGAGGGTAGGTGGTCGACTCGTGTTGGCAATTTGTTGGGACATCGAATCTTCCAGTCAGCTTGACGTATGACGGGCGAAATATTTGCTTCTGGTGAGCGTGCCCGGTCATAGGTGACTGGAAAATTATATCAACCGGGGGTTTGTTTCCGGACGCCGTGAAACTGATGGTCCGGCCCCAACCGCACAGAGCATTTTTGACCAAGACGACCTCCCATGAGACTGAGTATCCTAGGCGTAATCAGTCATTTCATGCGGGGAATTCAAGGTGGCGCACTATCTTTGCCATGAGCAGCCGGACTTACTCGAGTTTGAAACGAGCGTGATCGCCTCGCGGCCCGGCGCCGTCGTGCTGGGCCGCGAGGCCTTGCACCCGGGCGGTGGCGGCCAGGTGTCGGACGCGGCAACGCTGACGCACGCGCATGGCGCCGTCCGCATTACCGGCGTCGCGCCGGAAGGCGGCATGCTCTGGCATCTGCTCGACGAGCCGCTCGAACTGAACGGCGACGTTCACGTGGCCGTCGACGCGGCCCGGCGCGCCACCGTCGCCCAGCTTCATACGGCCACGCATATTCTCAATGCCCTCGTGTATCAACGCTTCGCCGGCGCACTCGTGACCGGCGCGCAGATCAATGCCGACGGTACCGCCCGCATGGATTTCGATCTGCCCGAGGCGGACAACGACGCATTGCGCCTGCTCGAGGAGCCTGCCAACGAGGTGATCCGCAGCGCCATGGACGTGCGGACCTACTACGTCAGCGCAACCGAGGCAAAATCGACGCAGGGCCTGATTCGCAGCCTTTCGGTGGCGCCGCCGCCGACCTCCGACGGCACGGTGCGGATCGTCGAAATCGGCGATCTGGACCGGCAGGCTTGCGGCGGCACGCATCTGACCAACACGGCGCAATCGAAACCGATCCGCATCGTGAAGATAGAAAACAAGGGACGCCGCAATCGCCGGGTCAGAATCGAGCTGGTTTGAAGGGCATCCCGGGAGAGCGAGCCATGGACACATCGGATAGAAGCGAACCGGAAGTGGTGTGCTGGCGAGACGGCGCGCTCGACGGCGCCTGTCTCGCCAGCGCACGCTACGGCGAGCACAAATTCGACCGGCATCTGCACGACGAACTCGTCATTGTCATGACGCAATCCGGTGCGGGGCAGTGTCACACGCGTACCGGCAGCGACGTCGCCGGCCCCGGCAGCGTGCTCGTGTTCGGACCCGGCGAGTATCACAGTGGCGAGGTGTGGGAAGGCCGCGAATGGAATTACCGCGCCATTTATCTCGACATGGAAGGCCTGGGCGCGCTGGGTGCTGTGTTTTCACCGGACTCGCGTTCCGACAAACCGCTTCTGATCCCGCCGGGGCTCTATCAGGATGCGCATCTGGCCGGCCTGCTGGTCAAAGCGCATGCGAGTCTCGACCAGCACGGCTCGGTCTCGCTGATGGAGCGGCAGGCGAATTGGTGGGCGGCGATGGGGATGCTGGTCGGACGATATGGACAATCGCGACACGAGCTCGGCGAGGCGCGGCGCGAAGCCCACAAGATGGCGCAGGTGCGGGAGTACGTCGCCGCCAACTATGCGCGCGATATTCCGGTCGATGAACTGGCGGAACTGGTGGGGTTGAGCCGCTATTACCTCACGCGTGCCTTCTGCAAGGAGTTTGGCTTGCCACCGCACGCCTATGCGACGCAGGTGCGGCTACTCGCAGCCAAACGCATGCTTGCGGCGGGGCATAGCGCGGCGACCGCTGCCGCGGCCGTCGGCTTTTACGATCAAAGCCATCTCAACCGGCTCTTCAAACGGGCCTATGGGATCACGCCGGGGACGTATGCGGCGCTGAAGCCTGGGCATTAAGTCCGCGCGCTACGCCTCTAACGTTACTCGGGAAGCGGAACGTCCTCGATCAGTGCCGACTGTATAGCGCGAATCCTGCGATCGACGAAGTAGCCACCCCCTTCCGTGTACCGCAGATAAAGACGGTCGCATAACCCGCACTGCCAGACGGCACAGCGGTTGTATGGGAAGTAACGCGGTGCGATCGGTGCGTCGGCCGACCAGTAGGTCGTTTTGCCCGGTAGGTATTCGCTGAACGTCGGTTCCGGATCGTCCTCCGGTGCAAGCGTGCCGACTTCCTTGAACTGCGTTTCGTCGAGAGACAGCGGCTGCGAGTGCCAACCGTCCAGCGGCGTTTTTGTACACATGCAAGGCGCGGCAGTGCGCTCTTCCGCACGTTGCGCAAGTTCAAGGAGCATTGCAGCGTTCAGATATTCCGCCATGAGGCACACGATTCCTGCAGGTTTAGGACGATGTTAGCTGGTTCGCCGCGACTCAAGCTACGCGGCAGGAACCAGCCAGCATCATGCACGCTCTGGCGTCGTGCGTGAAGTCAGCCGTTCATCATCCGGTCGCGATGCGGCACGACCCACGAACGGTCAAAGCACCCATTGGCGATCGACTTCAACGCCGCCGTTTCTTTCGCATTCTGCCGCCGCGCGCCTTCGATCACCGCTTCTACGTCAGCCGGCGAGATCGCGAGCAAACCGTCTTCATCGCCAACGATGATGTCCCCAGGATGAACCACCATCCCGCCGACCGTGACCGGCACGTTGATCTCACCAGGGCCGTTCTTGTACGGCCCACGGTGCGTCACGCCGCGCGCGTACACCGGAAAATCGCGCTGACGTAGCGCGCCGACATCGCGGATCGCGCCGTCGATCACAAGGCCCTGCACGCCCAGACTCTCCGCGAAGCTGGCCATGATCTCGCCCATCAGCGCTTGCGTCAGTTCGCCAGCGCCGTCGATCACGAGCACGTCGCCCGGCCGGCAAAAGTCGAACGCGCGATGGATCGCGAGGTTGTCGCCGGGGCGGGTGTGGACCGTGACTGCGGTGCCGGCCATCGGCTTGGGTTGATGATACGGCCGCAAGCCGACCATGCCGCTTGCGCGCGCCATGTTGTCGCTGAGCAGCGAAACCGCGAGGTCACGCAATGCGTCGAGCGTTGCCGGGTTGGCCTGAGGCGCGGATTCGTGTTCGCGCCAGCCGATGGGATTCGTCGTGACAGTCATACCGTTGCCCCTTGCGTGGCGAATTGCTGATCGAGTTGATGGGACAGCCGCGGGTACACCGCACGGGCGTTGTCTTCGTAGATGCGCTGACGGTCCGCGGCGCTGAGCCATTCGATGGCGTCGATGTAGCGCCGCGTGTCGTCGTAGTAGTGGCCGGTTTCCGGATCGATACCCTGAACCGCGCCGATGGTTTCCGACGCGAACAGAATGTTCTCGACCGGAATGACTTTGGCGAGCAGTTCGGCGCCGGGCTGGTGATACACGCAGGTATCGAAGAACACGTTCTTCATCAGGTACTCGCTGAGCAGCGGCCGCTTCATGTCCTGCGCGAGCCCGCGATAGCGGCCCCAGTGATAGGGCACCGCGCCGCCGCCGTGCGGAATGATGAAGCGCAAGGTCGGGAAGTCGGCGAACAGGTCGCCCTGCAGCAACTGCATGAACGCCGAGGTGTCGCCGTTGATGTAATGCGCGCCCGTCGCATGAAAATTCGGATTGCACGATGAGGACACGTGAATCATTGCAGGCACGTCGAGGTCCACCATCGCTTCATAGAGCGGATACCACGAGCGGTCCGTAATCGGCAGCCCCGACCAATGTCCGCCGGAAGGGTCCGGATTCAGATTGCAGCCGATAAAGCCCAGCTCTTCCACGCAACGCCGCAGTTCGGCGATGCAATTGGCCGGCGCCACGCCCGGCGCCTGCGGCAGTTGGCACACGCCGACGAAGTTGCGCGGAAACAGCGAAACCACGCGATGGATGAGGTCGTTGGATTCGCTCGACCAAACGGCGTTGGCTTCGGCCGTGGCGAGGTGATGCCCCATGCCGGCGGCGCGCGGCGAAAAGATCGTGAGGTCGGTGCCGCGTTCGCGCTGGATGCGAATCTGGCCGGTTTCGATGCTCTCGCGAATTTCGTCGTCCGTAATGAGGGGGCGTGGTGGCGGCGAGCCGCCGTTTTTCAGCGCGGCGATCTGCTGCGCGCGCCAGGCCTCGTGCTGCGGCGGCGAAGTGGTGTAGTGACCGTGGCAATCGATGATCATGGTGTGAAAAACCCGTTGGTGTCCTTGTGGATGTTTACCTGTCCGCGCTATGCGTTCGCTGCCTTCGCTGTTTCGTCGGTCACGGTGCTCAGATGCGCGGGGCAGGGTCGCCGGTCGCGAGCGAGGCGGCTTCGTCTTCAGCCGGCGTGACGCGCATCACGAGTGCGATGATCGTCGCGACCACCAGAAACGCTGCAATCGTCAGCAAGGCCAGCTTGAAGTTGCCGGTGGCGTTGCGCACCAGCCCGATGCTCCAGGGACCGACCAGACCGCCGAACTGCGCGATGGTATTGATCAGCGCGATCGTCGCGGCGCCCGCAGCGCCCGTTCTGAACGACGACGCGAGGCTCCAGAACAGCGGGTTACCCGCATAGATGAACAAACCAGTCAGGCACAGCAGCGCGTAGGCGATCACAGGGTTCGGCGCATACGCACTGCCGGCAATCGCCAATGCGCTCATGCCGTACACGAAGGCGAGGTGCTTCTTGCGGTCGCCCGTGCGATCGGAACTGCGGCTGATCAGAAACGTGCCTAATACGCCAAGCAGCGGCGGCGCGGCGGACAGAAAGCCGACCTCGATATTGCTCAGATGGCCGAGGCTCTTGACGATCTGCGGCAACCACAGGAACAAGCCATAAATGCCGACCAGCGCGCAGCCGAACAGACACGCGAGGCTCCACACGCGGATGTCGCTCGCCACGCGCAGCAGCGGAAAATGGGTGCTACCGCCCACAGCTTCGCGTTCGGCTGCGAGCGTCGATTCGAGCCAACGCTTTTCGTCATCGGAGAGCCATTTGGCGTCGGCCGGACGTTCGGTCATGATGCGCAGCGTCAGCAGACCGAGCGCCATCGCCGGGAGGCCTTCGAGGATGAACATCCATTGCCATCCCTGCAAACCGAGAATGCCGTTCGCGTAGGTCATCAACGTTGTCGAGATCGGACCGCCCAGTACTGCCGAAAACGAACCCGCGATGATGTAGCCGCCCACCGCGCGCGCCCGGTAGCGCACCGGAAACCATTTCGTCAGATAGACCGCCACGCCCGGCAAAAAGCCCGCTTCCATCACGCCCAGCAGAAAGCGCAACACATAGAAGCTCGAATCGTTGAAGACGAAGGCGGTGGCTGCCGCGACCGCACCCCACGTCAGCAGAATGCGCGCGATCCAGCGGCGCGCGCCGACCCGATGCAGCAACAGATTGCTCGGCACTTCCAGCAACATATAGCCGACGAAGAAGATGCTGCCCGCGAAACCGAACACGGCTGGACTGAAGCCCAACTGCTTGTTCATGTCCAGTGCGGCGAATCCGATATTGATCCGGTCCAGATAGTTGAAGAACATCATCGCAAAGAGCAGGGGCATTAATCGCCCGTACACTTTGCGCATGGTGGCGGCTTCGTCGAATGAGGTCATGCTGTCTCCTACCTTGCTGCGACGGCTTCATCAGCCGTGGCGGCGTTCTTATGGTTGGCCTGCCGGATCGAACGCCGGCAGTGTCCCGTTGGCCGCACGTTTGACGGCCGGACTTCAGCGGCCGCCGCTCGTGCCTGTATGCGCTGATGTGCTCATGAACGGGCCGCGGCTGAAGCATGAAGCCAATGATAAGAACGCCCGGACGGAGAGTCCAAGACCGCTTGCTTATGCTTGTATAGGTTTTTACTTATAGTGTGGCGTCAGCAAGCGGCGCGGGGAGACAGGCGAGGAAAGCACGCAGATGCGGTGAGGCGTCATCGGTGCGAAAGGTGGCCGCGAGCGTCGATCGGTATGACGAGCCGGGACCGGAGAGATGACGGAACACGACGTCCGTGCGTCCATGCCGTGCAACCGATTCGCCGATGAACGTCACGCCGAGGCCCGCTGCTACGAGTGCAATCGCGGTTTGAATTTCATAGGCCTGGTGAGCGACAACCGGAGTCACGCCCGCATCGCGATAGAGCGTTTGCACCGAGCGTTTGAACTGTGCGTTCTGGTGCTTCGGATACAGAATCAAGGGCGTATCGGCGAGCTCGGCAATTCGCACGGTCTTGTGCGCGGCGAGCGGATGACCCGGTTCGAGCGCGACCATGACACGCTCGCGCAGCAGCGGATAGGACGTGCAGCCATCAATCGCGAGCGGCTGACGCCCGATGCCGATGTGAATGCGCATGTCGCGCAACGCATCGGTTTGTTCCTCGGTGAGCAACTCGAAAAGCTTGAGTTCGACCTGAGGGAACGCGTTGTGAAACGCCTTGAGCGCGGGCGGCAGGATGCTGTACATCGCCGAGCGCGTGAAGCCGATGCTGAGCCAGCCGCGCCGGCCGACACCGATTTCTTGCGCTGTAAGGGACACCTGTTCCAACGAACCCAGTATCTGACGCGCCTCCGTGCAGAGGTAGTGGCCGGCTTCGGTCAGACTCAGCGGGCGTCTTGCCCGATCGACCAGTTGCGTGCCGAGCCGCTCCTCAAGTGATCGGATCTGCTGGCTCAACGCGGGCTGCGCGATATGCAAGCGCTCGGCGGCGCGGCTGAAATTGAGCTCCTCCGCCAGAATCACGAAGCACTGCAACGCCCTAAGATTCATATCCGTTTTTCCTGATCTTCAGTAGGAAGAGGATAACGGGTTATGCGGTGGACGGTGCAATGCCGGTGCGCCCGGGGGGAAGTTCTGGCGCCGCAGCGGCTCCTCGAAGAGGCCGCGTTGGGGCGCCAGATCATGGAACGCGCGGCGGCTCCTTAATCCAGTCCGCCCTGGCACAGATACTTGATCGACATGTAATCGTCGAGCCCGTACTTCGACCCTTCGCGGCCGTAGCCCGATTCTTTCACCCCGCCAAACGGCGCCGCTTCGCTCGACACGGCGCCTTCGTTGATACCGATCACACCCGCTTCGAGCTGGGCTGCGACGCGATTGATGCGTCGCACGTCCTGCGTGTAGAAGTAGGCGGCGAGGCCGAAAGGCGTGTCATTGGAAAGACGGATCGCTTCGGCTTCGTCATCGAAACGGAACAGCGGCGCAACGGGCCCAAAGGTTTCTTCGCAACAAACGATCATGTCGTCCCGCGCGTCGGTCAACACGGTCGGTGCATAGTAGTTCGGGCCGAGTTCGGTCAGGCGCTTTCCGCCAGTCAGCACTTTTGCACCGTGTTTGACGGCATCTTCTACGTGCCGGGCAATCTTGTCGATTGCGCGTTCGTTGATCATCGGGCCGATCTGCGCGTCCGGATCGGTTGCGGGCGCAACCTTCAGCGCGGCGACGCGTTTCGCGAGCAGATCGGCGAAACGCGCGTAGACACCCGATTGCACATAAACCCGGTTCGGGCACACGCAAGTCTGACCGCCGTTGCGGAACTTGGATGCCATCAGACCGGTGACCGCCGCGTCGAGATCGGCGTCGTCGAATACGATGAAGGGGGCATTGCCGCCCAATTCCAGCGACAGCTTCTTCAGCGTGCCAGCCGATTCGCGGGCGAGATGCTTGCCGACCGGTGTCGAGCCGGTGAACGTGATCTTGCGCACGCGTCCGTCGGCGAGCCAGTCAGCCACTGCCGCAATCCCCTGTTCACGCGAAGCCGACAGCATGTTCAGCACGCCGTCCGGCAAGCCCGCTTCCTGGGCGAGAGCTGCCAGCGCGAGCGCGGTGAGCGGTGTGTCTTCCGCGGGCTTGGCCACGACCGTGCATCCGGCTGCGAGCGCGGGGGCGATCTTGCGCGCAATCATCGCCAGCGGGAAATTCCACGGCGTGATCGCCGCGACCACGCCAACCGGCTCCTTCACGGCGCTCATGCGTTTGCCACGTTGTTGCTGCGGGATCAGATCGCCGTAGATGCGTGTCGCCTCGTCGGCGAACCACGCGACGTACGAGGCGCCGTAGGCGACTTCGCCACGGCTTTCCGCGAGCGGCTTGCCTTGTTCCGTCGACATCAGCTTGGCGAGGTCTTCGGTATTGGCGACGATCAGCGCGTGCCAGCGGCGCAGAATCTCCGCGCGTTCGCGCGGCAGCTTGTCGCGCCATGCGGGGAACGCGCGGGCCGCGGCGTCGGTGGCGGCGCGGGCGTCCGCTGCGCCGCTGTTCGCGACTTCGACGATCAATTCGCCGGTGGCCGGGTTGGTGACGGGAAAGCGCGCGGCGTCGGCGGCGTCGATCCACTTGCCGTCGATCAGGTTCTGCGGGCGAATCAGTTCTTTGCGGGTCAATGCGAGAGACATCGGGGTTGCTCCTTCAGATTGATACTTCGATGCTACCCGTGCGCGACAGTCGATGAAATCGCCAATCGAGGTCTGGACGGCGCACGGAGCGTTTTTTTCGGGCCGCCACAGCATTTTCTGCTGAATCTGCGGTGAAGGCACCGTGCCGGGATGGGTGGCGGCTGGCGACGGCCCTGTTGCGCGGCCCGCTGTACGCACAGGCTCGCGCCTCAACTCATGCGCCGCGGTCCCGTCGACGCCCGCACAATGAGTTGCGGCGGCGGTGCGAGCACCATCGACGGTTGCTGTTCAGGCGTCTGGATCAGCCGGATCAGACTCTCGATCGACAACTCCGCAACGGCTGCCGTCTGGATCGCAACTGTCGTCAACGCAGGATGCACCTGGTGCGCCAGTTGAATGTCCGTAATGCCGATGACCGACACATCGTTCGGCACGGCGCGACCCAGCGTGATCAACGCCTGTGCCGCGCCGATCGCCAGCAGATCGTTGGTCGCGAAAATCGCGGTGAGGTGAGGGCGGTTCGCCATCAACTGCATGCAGGCGGCGTAGCCAGCGTCGATCGAGTCGCGGATCTGCAGCACTGCGGCCGCGTCTGTTTCGATACCGGCCTCGTGCACCACCGCGCGAAATCCGTTGGAGCGCGCATCCTGCAAGCCGCCGCACCCGTCGCCGATCAGAAGACCGATCTCGCGGTGACCCAATTCGAGCAGATGCCTCGCGGCAAGCGCACCCGCATGGGCAAAATCCACGGCGATGCAGGGCAGGGCGGGCGGCGCCTCAGGGTGTTCCCACATCGCCAGCAAGATCGGCGCGCTGTGCGTGGCCGACGCGCACAATTCGTTGAACTTGATGTCCGTGTTCATCACGAGGACACCGTCCGCGAGTGTGCCGGCGATCTGGTTCAGATACGCACGGCCGACCTCCGCATCGTCGTCGGTATTGCAAACCATCAGGAAGTATCCCGCTTTGCGTGCCGCTCGCTCGGCGGCCAACACGAACTCGGGGTAGAACGGGTTCGAGATGTTCGACAACATCAAGGCCAAGGTCGACGAGTGACCCTCGGCCAGCGCGCGGGCGTTCAGATTGGGCCGGTAGCCGAGATCGGCGATCGCCTTGAGCACGCGTTCGGCAGTCTCCGGGCGGACCTTCTCGCGGTTGCGCAGGACGTTGGAAACGGTGGCGGCGGTGACGTGTGCGCGCTTTGCGACTTCGGAAAGGGTGACCATGTTCTGTTTATCCCATATTCAGGGAGCGCGATTCAAATGTTGCAAGCAACCGGCGACGTTGATAACTTGCTGGAAAACACGACAGGAGACACCCATCATGACTTTTTCCATTGAGTTCGAATTTAAGCGATTAAATGCCTGCTGCACAAGAGCCAGCCGTTTATTTTTCATAGAAATTTAAGCGGTTAAATCAAGGAGGCAGCAGCATGGCAACGATTCGTCTTACGAACGTGCAGAAGTCGTACGGTGACCATCCGCCGGTGATCCGGCGCGTGAATCTCGAGATCGCGCAGCACGAGTTCTGCGTGTTTCTCGGGCCCTCGGGTTGCGGCAAGTCGACCCTGCTGAGAATGATCGCCGGTCTCGAAGACCTGAGCGAAGGCGAGCTGCACATCGGCGGCCGCCTCATGAACGATGTGCCCGCCGCCGGACGCGGCGTGGCGATGGTGTTCCAGAGCTACGCGCTGTTTCCGCACATGACCGTGTTCGACAACATGGCGTTCGGCCTGAAACTCGCGAAGCAACCCAAGGACGTGATCGACCGGAAGGTGCACGAAGCCGCGCGCATTCTGCAACTGGACGCCTTCCTTGACCGTTATCCGAAAGCGCTTTCGGGCGGGCAGCGGCAGCGTGTTGCGATCGGCCGGGCCATCGTGCGTGAGCCCGGCGTGTTCCTGTTCGACGAACCGTTGTCGAATCTCGACGCCGCATTGCGCGGCCAGACGCGTGTCGAAATCGCCCGCCTGCACCAGCGCTTCGCGAACGCGAGCGTGGTCTATGTGACCCACGATCAGGTCGAGGCGATGACGCTTGCCGACAGAATCGTGTTGCTGCATGCAGGAGCGGACGCCGAGCGCTTCGGCAGCATCGCGCAGAGCGGCGCGCCGCTCGAGTTGTATCACCATCCGAAGTCGCGCTTTGTGGCGGGCTTCATCGGTTCGCCGCGAATGAATTTCATCGATGCCGTGGTCGATTCGATCGAAGCGGGCAAGGTGGCCGTCACGCTGACGGAAAGCGGCGAACGGCTGGTCGCTCACGTGGACGGTCAACGTCTTCAGCGCGGGCAGTCTGTCACGCTCGGCGTGCGCCCGGAACATCTGCGCCTTTCTGGCGACGAGCAGTTTATTCAGTGCGTCACGGTGCTATCGGAGCGCCTCGGCGAGCACAGCTATATTCACGCGGATCACGCCGGTGGCACGCTCATCGCCAAGGCCGCGGGTGATACGCCGATTGGTTCGGGCGAGCGCATCTGCATTCACGTTCCGCCTGCCGCATGTCATCTGTTCGATGCGGATGGCGTTGCAGTGCGGCGCAGTACGTTCGAGCCCGAGCGAGTCGCCGCTTGAGGTGCCTCGCGCATCTCAGGCACCCAAGGCGCCACCGAGTTCACAAAACCCTATTCCGCCACAGAGCGGGTACATCGTCTGGCAGCGAGCCGCTGTCAGCCAACAAGGTAGTCAAGGAGACATAAGATGATTTCTCTTCGCCTTCGCCGTCTGGCATACGCGTCGATTGGGGTCGCACTGGTTGCAGGCGCGCTCTGCGCCACCGCGGCTGACGCGGCCACGTTGACCGTCAACGTATCGGCGCGCGGTAATCAGCGCTCTACGTGGCAGGACGCGTTCGACAAGTTCAAGAAAGCCAATCCCGACGTCGACCTCAAGGTGACCTACATCAGCGAGGAAGCGTACAAGGTGCAGATGGGCGGCTGGCTCGCCACCGATCCGCCTGATGTCGTGTCTTGGCACGACGGCGAGCGCATGGCGTATTACGCGCAACGCGGCCTGCTAGAAGACCTGTCCTCGGACTGGAGCAAGAACGGCTGGTCGCAGCAGTATGCGTCGGTGAAGGACGCCTCGACGTATAAGGGCAAGCAGTACGCCGCGCCGCTCGGTTACGACGCCTACGGCTTCTTCTATCGCAAGGATCTGTTCGAGAAGGCCGGCATCAAAGGCGAACCGAAAACGTGGGATGAATTTCTCGACGCCTGCAAGAAGCTGAAGGCCAGCGGCGTTGCACCGATCGCCGTCGCGGCGCGCGATAGCTGGACGCTTGCCGCGTGGTTCGACTATCTCGACCTGCGCATCAACGGCAACGCATTCCACCAGCAGTTGATGGCCGGCGAAATTCCGTACACCGATGCACGCGTTAAAAAGGTCTACACCGCGTGGAAAACGCTGATCGACGATCACTACTTCATCGACAACGCGCTCTCCTACGACCTCGATTCGATTGCGCCGTTTCTCGTGAATGGCAAGGCCTCGATGATGCTGATGGGCACGTTCTTCTCAGCGAGCATTCCGGCGTCCCTCCGGCCGCAGACCGGTTTCTTCCGCTTCCCGGTGATCGACGCGAATGTACCGATGGCCGAAGACGGTCCGGTCAATGTGCTGCTGGTTCCGGCTAAAGCAAAGAACAAGGCCGATGCCCGCAGACTGCTTGCCTTCATGGAACAGCCGCAGATCAACGCCGATCTCGCGAAAGGTTGGGGGACGTTGCCGTCGAACAGCCAGTCGGCGGAACCTGAAGACGAGATTTCGAAGGTCGGTTTCCAGACCCTCGCGAACACGAAGGGCGGCATCGCGCAGTTCTACGATCGCGACATGCAGAAGGAAATGGCCGACGAAGGCATGAAGGCGATGCAGCAGTTCTACAGCGATCCGTCGCAACTCGACGCCATGCTGGTCCGCCTCGAAGCGACCCGCAAGCGCATCTACAAGAAGTAAGCCCCGGAGCGCCAGCACGGCAGCAAGCGCTGGCGCTCGCCTTCGATCTCCGACGAGGCCCGATCATGTCTCATTCCGCAGCGCGCCGCCTACCCGCGGCGCGGCACCGGCACGTCTCCACGACGCGCCGTCATCAGCACCGCGCGGCGCTTTTCTTCCTGCTGCCGGGCTGTGTGTTGTTTTGCCTGTGCGTGGTCTACCCGATCATCAACAGTATTTCGCTCAGCTTTTACAACTGGGACGGCATGACGCCGAAGACGTTCGCGGGCTTCGATAACTACATCGAACTGTTTCACGCGGACACGTTCTATACGGCGCTCAAGAACAACCTGATCTGGCTCGCGTTGTTCCTGTTGGCGCCGCCGCTCGGGCTGCTGTTCGCGTTGTATCTGAACCAGCATATCCGTGGCATGCGGGTCGTGAAGTCGCTGTTTTTCGCGCCGTTCGTGCTATCCGGCGTGGTGGTGGGGCTCGTGTTCAGTTGGTTTTACGATCCGGGTTTCGGCTTGCTGAGACTGATCGTCGGTCATGGCATTCCTGTGCTCGGCGATCCGCACACCGTCACATTCGGCATCATTTTCGCCGCGCTGTGGCCGCAAACGCCGTTTTGCATGGTGCTGTATCTCACCGGGCTGACAGGCATCAATCCCGAAGTGGTCGAGGCGGCACGCATGGAGGGCGCAAAAGGCGTGCGTCTGCTATGGCACGTGATTCTTCCGCAACTGCGGCCCGCCACATTCATGGCAGTCGTGCTGACCGTGATCGGCGCGCTGCGCAGTTTCGACCTGATTGCGGTGATGAGCGGCGGCGGTCCCTTCGATAGCTCGACCGTGCTCGCCTATTACATGTACGACCAGGCGATCAAGTACTACCGCGAAGGCTATTCCGCGGCGATTGCCGTCGTGCTGTTCGCCATCATGCTCGTCTACATCGTGTTTCATCTGCGCCGCATGCTGCGCGAAGAACATTGATTTCCAGGAGTCACGTGTCATGTATCCGCTTCCCGTCGAACGCTGGAAACCGCTCAACCGCACGTTGTACAAAGCGTCGTTGCCGCTCGCGCTGCTGATATGGCTGCTGCCGATGCTGGCCGTGCTCGTCACGTCGATCCGCTCGTCGGACGAGTTGTCGCAAGGCGACTATTGGGGCTGGCCCAAGCATTTTGCGTTGATCGAAAACTACGGCACGGCGCTTACCCAAACGCCGATGCTGCATTACTTCGCCAATAGCGTGCTGATCACGGTGCCCTCGGTGATCGGCGCGATCGTGCTGGCTTCAATGGCGGGATTTGCGTTGGCGACCTACCGCTTCCCGGGCAATACCGCTGTGCTGTTCGCCTTTGTAGCCGGCAACTTCGTACCGATCCAGATTCTGATGATCCCGGTGCGCGACATGGCGCTGAAAGTGGGCCTCTTCAACAGCGTGTGGGCGCTGGTGATTTTTCATGTGTCGTTTCAAACTGGTTTTTGCACGCTGTTTCTGCGCAACTTCATCAAGCAGTTGCCGTTCGAGATGATCGAGGCGGCGCGCGTGGAAGGGGCGAGCGAATGGACGATCTACTGGCGCATCGTGCTGCCGCTGATTCGTCCCGCGCTCGCCGCGCTGGGCATCCTCGTGTTCACGTTTGTCTGGAACGACTACTTCTGGGCGCTGTGCCTCACGCAAGGCGATGAGGCTGCGCCGATCACCGTGGGCGTCGCCGCGCTTAAAGGCCAATGGACGACGGCATGGAATCTGGTTGCCGCCGGCTCGGTACTCGCCGCTTTGCCCTCCGTGTTGATGTTCTTCCTGATGCAGAAGCATTTCGTCGCCGGCCTGACTTTCGGCGCAAGCAAGGGCTGATCGCCCGTTCGCCGTCATTTAACAAAGAGACTTTCTCATGCAACTTGGTGTTTGCTACTACCCCGAACAATGGCCGCGTTCGATGTGGGCCGACGATGCGAAACGTATGATCGAACTCGGCATCACGCATGTGCGGATCGCCGAATTCGCATGGAGCCGGATGGAGCCGCGCGCCGGCGAATTCGCCTGGGGCTGGCTCGATGAAGCCGTCGAGACGTTGGCAGCCGCGGGGCTGAAACTCGTGCTGGGCACGCCGACCGCGTCGCCGCCGAAGTGGCTGATCGACGCACACCCGGATGTGTTGCCGGTGCGTGCGGACGGCGTGCGCTGGAATTTCGGCTCGCGTCGCCACTACGATATTTCCAGCGAAACCTATCGGCGTGAGTGCGTACGCATTGTCACCGCGATGGTGGAGCGCTATGGACGGCATCCGTCTATCGTCGCGTGGCAGACCGACAACGAACTCGGCTGCCACGAGACCGTGCCGAGTTATTCGGGCGCGGCACTGGCGCGCTTTCAGACGTGGTTGCAGCATCGCTACGAGCGCGTCGAGACATTGAACGATGCATGGGGCAATGTGTTCTGGAGCATGGAGTATCCGTCGTTCGAGACGATCGGCCTGCCGAACCTCACGCCCACCGACGCCAATCCGATCCATTTTCTCGACTTTCGCCGCTTCATGTCAGATGAGGTGGCCAGCTTCCATCGCGAGCAGATCGACGTGCTGCGTGAGCATGCGCCCGAGGCGGATCTGCTGCACAACTTCATGGGCTTCTTCACGACCTTCGATCATTACCGTTTCACCGAAGACAACGCGCTCGACGTGGCGGCCTGGGACAGCTATCCGATCGCGCGCACGGAATCGATCGCACTGCCTGAAGAGCAGAAGGCGCGTTACGCACGTACCGCGCATCCGGACGTCTCCGCGTTCGATCACGACCGCTACCGCGCGATCGGCGCGGGCCGTTTCTGGGTGATGGAGCAACAGGCAGGGCCGGTGAACTGGGCGCCGTGGAATCCGGTGCCGGCGAAGGGCATGGTCCGGCTGTGGGCATACGAAGCGTTCGCGCATGGCGCGGAACTGGTGTCGTATTTCCGCTGGCGTCAGTGCCCGTATGCGCAGGAGCAGATGCATTCGGGTCTCAACTTGCCGAACAACGAACTGTCGCCTGGCGGCCTCGAAGTGCAGCAGGCAGCGCGGGAAATTGCCTCGTCCGCAGCGCTGTCCGGCCTCGGTGCGCCAGCGCGCGCGGCCACCGTGATCGTGTTCGACTACGAGACGCAGTGGATGTTCGAGATTCAGCGTCATGGCAAAACCTTCGACTATCAGACGCTGGCGTTCGACTACTACGAGGCGCTGCGTGAACTCGGCCTCGACGTCGATATCGTGTCGAGCAAGGCCGATCTTTCGCCGTACCGGTTAGTGGTGGTGCCGAGCATTGCCGTGATCGACGACACGCTCGTCGATCAGATCGAGCGGAGTTCGGCGCAATGGGTATTCGGCCCGAGGAGCGGCTCGAAGACCACGACCTTCGCCATTCCTTCGAGCTTGCCACCCGGCGCATTGCAACGCGTTCTGCCGATGCAGGTGCTCGAAGTCGAAACGCTGCGCCCGACGCTTACGCCAGCGCTTTCGATCGGAGACACGCAGGGCGTTGCGCTGCATTGGCGTGAGCACGTTCGCGCCAATGGCGAGACGACCGTCGAAGCGCAATTCGACGACACGTGGCCCGCGATCCTCACCCACGGAAAGGTTCGTTATGTGGCGGGTTGGTTGTCGCACGCGTTGCATCGCGAGGTTTTGCAGCAGGCCGCGAAGGATGCCGGCATCGAGACACACCGCCTGGCTGAGGGCTTGCGCATTCGCCGACGCGGCAATTTGACCTTCGCGTTCAACTTCGGTCCGGAGCAGGCGCAGGCGCCCGCGCCGGCCAATGCGACGTTTGTGCTGGGACATTCACAGTTGAAAACCGGTGACGTCTGTGCGTGGAGGAACGCGTAGCCCAGCACGTCAACGGGCTTGAGCAAGTGAGAAGCGAGAAGTGAGATGAGCGCGTTATCGGAGGTAGAAATGGCGCCAGAAATTTAAGCGCTTCAACCCGGAACAGGCGGCCTCTAAAAGAACCGCCATTCAATCGATGGAGGATGACAGATGAACAGAAGAGAAATGCTCGGATGGCTCGCATCTGCTGGGGCCGCCGCTGGTGTTGGCGCAACGGTCGGCGTGCCCGCCGTTGCAGGTGAACTTGGCTTGTTCGGTCATGGCCGCGGGTTTGCAAAGGGTGCGGACGTGTCGACGCTGCTGGAACTCGAGGCCAATGGCGCGAAGTTTTACGATCACGGTGTACCGCTCGACTGTCTCTTCATTCTGAAGAGTCACGGTGTCGACTCGATCCGCATCAAGGTGTGGAACGATCCTGGCAATCCGAACTTTTTTCCGGCCGACCAAAGTCCCGCCACCGGTTACAACAATGCCGAACATGTACGCGTGTTGGCTCGCCGCGCCGCTGCGCTCGGCATGCGCATACTGATCGATTTCCACTACAGCGACTGGTGGGCCGATCCGGGCAAGCAGTATCCGCCTCACGACTGGGCTGGCAAGGATATCGAGCAAACCTGTGCGCTGCTATCCGAGTACACGTCGAAGGTCCTCACGATGCTCAAGCGCGATGGCGTGCATCCGGAGTGGGTTCAGGTCGGCAACGAAATCACGGGCGGCATGCTGTGGCCGCTCGGCAAATACGATCAGTGGGACAACCTCGCGCAACTGTTGAAGGCCGGGCACGACGCGGTGAAATCCGTCGATGAACGGATCAAGGTCATGCTGCATCTCGACAGCGGTGGCAACAACGCAACGAGCCGCTGGTGGTTCGACAGCGCGGTACAGCGCGGCGTCATGTTCGATGTGATCGGCTTGTCCTACTATCCGCAGTGGCAAGGCTCGCTAAGCGACTTGCAGAACAACGCGAACGATATGGCGACGCGCTACGACAAGGACGTGATGGTCGTCGAGACCGCATATCCGTGGACCACCAGCGACGGCGATTCGGAACCCAACGCGATGACCAATACCGGTTCCACGACCTTCCCGCAGACACCGGCCGGCCAGGCGCAATTTATCGGTGCGGTGACGGATATCGTGAAGGCGATACCCGGTGGCCACGGCAAGGGCGTGTTCTGGTGGGAGCCGGAATGGATTCCGACGCCGAATGTCGGATGGAAAGTCGGCGCGGGCGATCAGTGGGACAACAACACGTTGTTCGATTTTCACGGCAACGCGTTGACGTCGCTGGATGCGTTCCGCAAGCGCTAGTCCTGGCTCTAACCGCTAGTGCGGCGAAATGGCCGTGCGGATAGCAGGCACTACTGCGCGGGTGCCTGCGATTTCTGCTGGTTTGCACAGTCCGATGTGAACGCCATGCTGGCCTGATCGGGTGTCATGTGGGGGGCGTTCGGGCTGTAGATCTTTTCGACGATGGCGGAGACTGCTTGCCGGTCGGATTCACCGTTGTAGTACTTGGCCGCTTGGGCAAGCGCCTGCGCTTTCGTCTTCTTGTGCGCACGCCACGAGGCCACCTGGCCGGCAATATCGCCGATCGCAAAACATTGATCGCTGACTGTTTGTGCAACGGCTTCAACGGCCGGCTGCGCGAGGCACAGTGCGAGCATGGCCGATACAACTACGCGTTTCATTGACTGAATCCTGTCGTTAGATGGGCGACGGCGCAAAGGCAATGGCATTGACCATTGCCGTGCCCGCCCGAATCAATAACGGCGTAGTTTATCGGGAAGTGGGGCGCGGTGCTTTTCACCGGCGCCTCTTTCAACTTCTTAGTGCCCAAACGACTCCGCTTTCGCGCCGGTTTCTGCCGCCACATGCGGCCGTGCCGCCTGCTTGATCAGCAACGCCACGCACGAAATCAGACCTGCCACCGCAACCATCGCGAAGATGCCGCCAAAGGTGAAGTGGCGGCGAGTCAGTTCGGCCACGAGGAACGAACCCGCGATCCCGCCGAAGCGCCCGATCCCCAGCATCCAGGCCACGCCGGTGCCGCGACCTTGAGTCGGATAAAACGCGGCGGCAAGCGCCGGCATCGACGATTGCGCGGTATTCATCAGCACGCCCGCGACGAACACGATAAACACCAGCGCGCCAACATTGCCAACCGCCTGGCCGATGAAATACACGCTCACCGCGGTCAGCGCATAGCAGGCCGCGATGATGCGGTTCGCGTTGAAGCGGTCCATCAGCACGCCGCACAGCACGGCGCCGACGCCACCGAGCGGGAACAGCGCGGAAATCAGCGTCGCGCGTTGCGGCGTGAGTCCGGCGTCCTTCAGCAGGATCGGCATCCAGTTGATCGACGCGTAGAAGATCACGAGGCCCATGAAGTAGGCGATCCACAGCATCACCGAGCCGACGATGTACGAGCGCGAGAGCACCACGCCTATGCCCTTGCCGCCGGTTTGCGGCGCGGTTTCGGTCATGACGAAGCTGTCGGCCTGCGCGGCGTCGCTCGAAATGCGTGCCAGCGCTGCGCGGATCCGTTCGACCGGCTTACTGTTCGCCACCATGTAGCGGACCGATTCCGGCATCTTCAGCACCAGCACGATCAGCAGCAAGAGCGGCGTGATACCGCCAAGCACCAGCACGCTGCGCCAGCCGAAGTGCGGAATCATCCACGCAGCGAGAAAGCCGCCGAAGGCCGCGCCGAGCGGAAAGCCGCAGAACATCAGATTGATCACGGTCGCGCGGCGGCGATCCGGACAGTACTCGCCCATCATCGTCACGGCGTTCGGCATGGCCGCGCCGAGGCCGACGCCGGTGACGAAGCGCAAGATCGTCAGGTGTTCGATGCTGTTCGAGAACGCCGAAGCGAAGCAGGTCACGCCGAACAGCAGCACCGAGCCGAGCAGCATCGAGCGCCGCCCGAGCCGGTCGGACAGCGGCCCTGAGACGAGCGCGCCGCACGCGAGGCCGAACAGCGCCGCGCTCAACACTGGCGCGAGCGCCGGCCGGGTGATGCCCCATTCGGAGATCAGCGACGGTGCAATGAAGCCGATCGCGGCCGTGTCAAAACCGTCCAGCAGGACGATGATGAAACACATGAAAAAGATGAGCCACTGGAACGGCGAGAAGGGGTGGTCGTTGATAAACGTTTGAACGTTCACAGCGTTGCTGCGGCTCATGGTGGTCTCCTGACTGCAGAATACGTAAAGGCTCGCCGTAACGAGCCTTCCTTTCTATTACGATCGTACGCCGGTTGGAAGCGGTGCACGATGCCTATGCCGGCGACGGCGCGCTGTGGAAGCCATCGCCGATGGTTGCGCTGGCCGTGACGATGAGGCCCGAACCTGCCGTGCCGAGCGTGTTGCCGTTGGTGCGCTGGAACGCCTGTAGCGCATACAGATCGATGCGCTTCGACAATGCATAGTACTCGGGCAGGTTGACCTGCCTCGACCTGCGAGAAGATGCAGGTGATCCAGGCGCCGATAACTTTGTCTGTTTTGTTCGTATAAAGAACACCGATTCTCTATAAGAACACGCCGAACTGTAAGTAGTTTGACAACGAGGGGCAACGCGGGATTACCCGACCATGGCACTGAGGCCCCATCCAATGAGGCAGAGCGACAGAACAGTGGGAATGGCTGTGGATGCCGCGGCGCAGGGTGCGCCGGGAACGGAACGTGCAGGTGTGGGGCGAGCGCCGAGGACGGCGCTCGGGGCCGTGCTCAAAAGATCACATAGACCTTTCGCATGGTTTCCTCGACTTCCCAAAGACCTTCGGTATTGGCTTCGAAAAAGAGCGTGTCGCCGCTTTCGAAGTGAACGGTCTCTTCGTTATCGGGCGTGAAGCGGCCGCGTCCCGCGAGGAAGTGCATCACCTCGGCCTGCTTGACCGAGCGGCGGTACGTGCCCGCCGTGCATTCGAAAATACCGGTGTCGATGGCTTCGCTGCCCTTGATCACGCGCTGCACGCCAGACACCTGAATCGGCGTCGTGCCCGGGAGCCCCGCCGTGCCCCAGTCCTCCAGATTCTGCAGACTCACGCTTTGCTTGATGCTTTGAACCTTCATTTTCACCTTACCTTTTGAATGTGCATGAGCCGATTCATCGGCCGCTCGTGTTCGTCACGGTTTGTTCGATCTTGCCCAGCCGCACGACGGTGACACCGGGACGCAATTGCCGCAGCGACGGCATCACGAGCATGCAGTTGTCGTAAGGCGTGACCACCGCTTCGCCATTCGACCAGCCGATGACCGTGCCGGCCTCCGGAAAGATCTCCAGTCCGGTGTAGGGCGCCGCGAAACGAAAATCCATACTGGTCGCGACCACCGGCTGTGTGACGCGGACGATGTGCTGGGTGGGCGGCAGCGGCGCCAGCCAGCCGTCCGGCAGATCGGCTTCATCGATCACGCCTGCCAGCAGCAGGAAGCGGGCGGTCGTATCGCGGGCCACGGCGACCGCGCTTCGTTCCCAGTGTTGTCCGCATTCGATCAGCAACGCGTGTTTCGCGCTATCCACCGTGCCGAAGCCTTCGTAATCGCGCATGCGACGGCCTTCGGGATGGCCCTCGTCGCAGATCACCGTGGCGGGTGTGCCGAGACGCACCGCAAGGTCGATGCCTTTCTGCAGCGGTCCCGCCACGATCAGCGGTTTGCATTTCTCGTGCATCGAATGCAGATCGAGGAGCGCGTCGACTGTGTCGATCACCGGGCGCATCTCGCGTGCGCGGGTCAATTCGCTCGACGTGCGCGACGTATCGTCGAGCACCGCGGCGGTCCACACGCGGTTGAAGTCCTGATCGACGAAGCGGGCGGCGTCGGGCTTAGCCGGGTCAAAACGCCGATACGCAGCGACATTCGCAAAGGCAAGCGTGAGGCGTCCACGACGTGGCCTCAACGCGCGCCGCAGCAGTTCATCGACGACGATCGCCCCGCACACTTCATTGCCGTGCGTGAGCGCGTTGATCATCACGTGCGGTCCCGGCACGCCGGAGTCGAACGTATGAACGTAGGCGATGCCGGACGACGATTGCTCGTAAACCGAAATATCGGGGAATTCGACTTCGATGGGGTAGGCTTCCATGCTCATTCGAACGTGTCCTCGCGGAGGGTTGGAATCGACAGATCGACAGATCGTTAGGCTCAGGCGAGTTTAGCCGCGATTGCCTGTCCGACTTCGGTGGTGTTCGCCTTGCCGCCGAGGTCGCCAGTATGCGGGCCTTCGATCAGCGTTGCTTCGATCGCCGCGAGAATCGCGTCATGCGCCTCGCGTTCCTTGCCTTCGTGATTGCCGAGGAAGTCGAGCATCATCGCGGCGGACCAGATCATCGCAATCGGATTGGCGATGTTCTTGCCGGCGATGTCGGGCGCCGAACCGTGCACCGGTTCGAACAGCGACGGAAACTTCCGGTCCGGGTTCAGATTGCCCGACGGCGCGAGGCCGATCGTGCCCGTGCAGGCAGGACCGAGATCGGAGAGGATGTCGCCGAACAGATTGGTGGCGACCACCACGTCGAAGCGATCCGGGTTCAGCACGAAGCGCGCGCAGAGAATGTCGATGTGCTGCTTGTCCCACGTCACATCCGGGTATTGCGCCGCGACGCCGGCCGCGCATTTGTCCCACCACGGCATGCTGATCGCGATACCGTTGCTCTTCGTCGCCACGGTGATCTTCTTGCGTTCGCGCCGTTGTGCGAGGTCGAACGCGAACTTCAGCACGCGTTCGCTGCCGTGCCGCGTGAACACGGATTCCTGCAGCACGAACTCACGTTCGGTGCCTTCGAACATCACGCCGCCCACCGACGAATATTCGCCCTCGGTGTTCTCACGCACGATCCAGAAATCGATGTCGCCCGCTTTGCGGCCCGCCAGCGGCGAAGGCACACCGGCGAAGAGCCGGGCAGGGCGCAGGTTGATGTACTGGTCGAATTCGCGCCGGAACTTCAGCAGCGACCCCCACAGCGAGATATGGTCAGGCACCGTGTCGGGCCAGCCGACCGCGCCGAACAGAATCGCATCGGCGGATTGCAGTTGGGCTTTCCAGTCGTCCGGCATCATCTTGCCGTGCTTGGCGTAGTAATCGCAGCTCGCCCATTCGATGTGCTGATACTCCAGTTCGATGCCGAAGCGCTTTTTCACCGTCTCCAGCACGCGAATGGCTTCCGGCATCACTTCGACGCCGATGCCGTCGCCCGGTATGACCGCAATCCGATAGGTCTTCGACATGTTCCTGCTCCTCCGTTGGGAATTTCGATGGTTCGATAGCGCTTATTTTATTCCTGCTGTTTGAGCTTAAAATAGTCACTTTAGTTAAGCCACTGTGCACGAATCGTGTACAAACCATTCTGCGACCGAGCGACCTATGAACGCCGTCCCATCACCCGATCTAGGCGATTTGCGCGTGTTTTGCGAAGTGGCGCGCAAATCGAGTTTCAGCGCGGCGGCGGAGGCGCTGTCGGTGTCCGCGGCGTACGTCAGCAAACGCATCAATGTGCTCGAGACTACGCTCGGTACGCGCTTATTGCACCGTTCCACGCGGCGCGTCGCGATTACGGAAGCCGGTGAACGGGTCTACACCTGGGCCGAAAAGATTCTCGACGACGTCGACCAACTGGTGGAAGACGTCTCCACCACGCGCCGCATCCCCGGCGGCAAGTTGCGCATTTCCAGCAGCTTCGGCTTTGGCCGCCGTTTCGTCGCGCCCGCGCTGGCCCGCTTCTCCGACCGGTATCCGCAACTGAGCGTGCGGCTCGATCTGTTCGACCGTCTCGTCGACGTGGGCGGCGAAGGCTTCGACCTCGATATCCGTATCGGCGACGAAATCGCGCCGCATCTGATTGCCAAACGGCTCGCGTCGAATCACCGGGTACTGTGCGCGTCGCCGGAATACCTCGCGCGGCACGGTGCGCCGCGGCAACTCGCGGACCTGTCGTCGCACGCATGTCTTGCGATCAAGGAGCGCGACCATCCATTCGGTCTCTGGCGTTTGACGGTGCGCGGTGAAGCGGCATCGATCAAGGTCACGGGACCGCTGTCGACCAATCACGGTGAGGTGGCCGTGCAATGGGCGTTGGCCGGACGCGGAATCGTGCTGCGTTCGATGTGGGATGTGCGGCCGTTGCTCGACAGCGGCCAGTTGCAGCAGGTGTTACCGGATGTCACGCAACCTGCGAACCTGTGGGCGGTGTATCCGGCGCGGCTCGCTCAGTCGGCGAAAGTGCGGGTGTGTGTCGACTTTCTGAGCGAGGAGTTCGCGCAATGGAGTCCGCCGCCTGACGCAACGGCGGCGGAAAAAGCGAACTGAATTCGAAAACGGCGAGCGTCAGATGAAGACGGCATAGAGGCATCCGATCATATCGATCAGATTTCCAGCCGGTAACCTACGCCGTACACGGACGCGATAGGTTCGCTGTCCGGCCGTGCGCCCTGCAGCTTGCGGCGCAGGTTCTTGATATGGCTGTCGATGGTGCGGTCGGTGACCACCCGGTGATCCGCGTAGAGATGGCTCAGCAGGTAGTCGCGGGAGAAAATGCGTCCCGGCGATTTCATCAGCAGCGCGAGGAGCCGCAATTCAAGCGGGGTGAGCTTGAGTTCCTTACCGTCGAGTAAGGCGTGATGAAACTGCTCGTCGACCTGGAGACCCTGTGAACCCGGTTGCCCCTGTGGCAATCCGTCCGCAGCCGCCGCGGCAGGCGTTGCGCGGCGCAGGATTGCCTTGACGCGCGCCACCACTTCGCGCGGACTGAACGGTTTGCAGACGTAGTCGTCGGCACCGATCTCGAGACCCAGCAGACGGTCGATTTCGTCGATGCGCGCGGTCAGGATAATGACGGGCAATGCCGAAAATTGCCGTAGCTCGCGGCAGATATCCATGCCGCTGCGCCCGGGCAGCATGAGGTCGAGCAGCATCAGCGCCGGCGGCGTTGAACGAATGAAGGGCATCACTTGATGACCATCGTCGAGGATCGTGGTGACAAAGCCCTCGAGCTGCAAATACGCTTCGAGCACGGCGGCGAGCTTGGGTTCATCCTCGACGATCAGGATGTGCGAAGGGCGCCCTTCGGTCATGTTGTCACGTCTCCTTCCGATGGAAAGCGGGCAGTGATCCAGACGCCGCCCAGAGGCGAGGCCTTGGCGCCGATCGTGCCGCCATGCGCCGTCACAATAGCGTGGCACAGCGAGAGGCCGAGGCCCGCACCGCCGTTCTGACGGCTGCGCGATTCGTCCACGCGATAGAAACGGTCGAACAGGTGCGCGAGCGCGGCATCGGACACGCCGGGCAGGGAGTCCTGCACGTCGAGTTGCCAACCGCTGGCGCTCTGCGAAAGCGACACGCGCACGTGGCCGTCCGGATCGGTATAACGCAACGAATTCTGCAACAGGTTTTTCAGCAGTTGTACGAAGCGCGCGGGATCGACCGCGAAAGCCGTGTCGGCAACGTCCGGCATGCAGGTCAGGTCGAGCTCGATCCGTTTCGCCTTGAACGACTCCCGCATGGCCTCGATCGACGCCCGCGCCAGTTGCCCGACATGGGTCGGCGTCTTGCGATAACTGAGTGCGCCGACATCGCTCAGCGAAAGCTCGTACAGATCTTCGATGAGCTTGTTGAGCATGTTCACTTCGGTTTGCAGCGAAGTGAGCGAATCGCGGTTGAACACATGCACGCCGTCTTCGATGGCTTCCAGCTCGCCGCGGAGCACGGCGAGCGGCGTGCGCAGTTCGTGTGAAATATCCGCAATGAAATCGCGCCGGGAGCGCTCGGTTTTTTGCAGCGAGTCGGCCAATACGTTGAAGTCGCCCGCAAGCCGGCCGAGTTCGTCGCGTCTGCCGGCCGGCACCCGGGCCGTGTAGTCCCCGCCGGCCAGGCGGTGGGTCGCATTCATCAAGCGCTTGACCGGTGCGAGCACGATGCGCGCAAGGACCAGCGCGACTAGCGCCGCGAGCACGATAGCCACGCCTGCGATCTCCCAGGTCGCGCGCTTCTGCTGTGCCTGGAATGCGATGTCGGCGGCGTCCGACAGGGTGTCGGGCCCATTCACGGCAAGCCAGCCCACCACCTTGCCGGCGTAGACGACGGGTCGCATCGTGCTGCCGGGTGGGGGTGGCTGGCCGGTGCTCGCCACGAGTTCATGGCGGGCGTCGTAGAGTGTGACGGGCGGCCCCTCGGGCGGCGTGTCACGGGTCATGCTGTCATGCGACGGGGGCGAGACGGGAGACGACGCCAATGGGGCTGAAGGAGGCGGCCGGTCATAGCGACTGTCGCCGCTCACGACACCGCTTGCCGATACACGGTCACGTTCCATTGCGATGTCTGGACCGGAAGGTGGCGCCGGTGGCAGGCGCATGCCCCAGTGCGGTCCCTCAGACGGGCCGGAAAGCGGCCCAAGCAGTTGCTGCACGCTGCCACTCCCGGGAAAGGTTCTCCAGCCTGGCAACTTGCCCATCTGCGCCGTGGCGAGTTCTTCGCGCAGGGCGTCGTGCGCGGCGCCGTCCAGCAGCGTGAGCCATGCTTCGGGATGCTCGCGCAGGAAATTCCAGTTGCCGTGAGCGGCGTATTCGCTCGTCACCTTCGCCATGACGGCTTTGATGCGCCCGGCGTTGCGTTCCCGAACGTAGTGCAGGAAGCCGTTTTCGAAGCTCACGCGCAAGGCGTAGCCCATCGTCAGGGAAATCGCGAGACAAGCGATTAAAACGGCGAGGAACATTTTCCAGGTAATGCCAAAGCGCATCTTCGTTCGCTGCTGCCGCGCGCGCGAGAGAAAGGTCCCTAAAGGGCGGCTTGGACGAATTCGGATAGTTTCACTTTGCATGTCTGAATTCTAGATGAATGCTACGTCAATCCACACTTACCGACGAATCTCCACAACTTCTCCATCCTTTCTTCGTTGTGTCTGCGTGTTGTCTGGATATGATGGTATGGCACTTTTACGATGGCCTGACAAAGAGGCCATGTCCGGTGATCAGATCCGTCAGTGGAGCAATCTCATGCAAGTCTCCTCACCTGTGAATCGCGCCGAGTCGCGCGGTTTCCGGCCCGGCCGAAAGACAGCAACTGCTGCCGCAACTCGCGGCGCGGCTGAAAACGGCGTTAGCGCACCACTCGCCACCGACGTCGTGAAGATACGCGGCTGCCGCGTGTCAGCACCGCTCATGCAGCCGTGGGGCGAGTGCTGCCGGATCGTGGAATGGATCAACCGCAACGGTGAATACTCTTGCGTTGCCGTGCGAGGCGCCGCGACCGCGGCCGAGATTCGGGAGCGCGTGCGGATGCATCGCAACGGTCAGCGCCACACTCTGGCAGACGACCCCGCTACGCCTGCGGGCCGCGGGCGTCTGCGGCGCGGTTGAGCGCTGCTGAACCTGGTTGCTGCATGTAGGTCGGGCCAGCGGAAAGGGATTGTAATTGAGCCAAAAAAACTTCGTTATCCTATGGCTGTCTGACTTTCAAGATCAACTCTGAACACTTCCCTTATGCGCATCCTCATCGTCGTCCTGGTCGTGGCATCGATCTGCTGCCCTCCGATTCGCCATGGTTTGCGCCGGGAGAGCATCAATGCTTTCGCACTTGGAAATCACAGCGTTTCTGCCGGCGTTGTCGATGATCTGAACGGGTGCGCGTCGCGGGCACACTATGCCTCGGGATTCAGGCCAATCGTTTCGGCGGATTTCAACTACGGGTTCGGTGGCCTGCTGGCGGCGACCAGTGACCTGTATTCCGACTATGTCGGCTATATCGACATCATTGACGTGATCGACGCCGCGATGACGTTGCCCATCATGCAGCTAGCGTTAGAAGAAGTTCAAAAGTAACGCGGTATGGCGGCAAGCACGCAACGTGTCGTGCGATGCCGTTCGCTTTTGCCCGCCTCAAGCAAGGGTTGTTATTCGAGCTATTCGAGCGACGGTACGAACATATAGCCTCGTCCGCGCAGGGTCTGAATGAACCTGGGATTGGCCGGATCTGCCTCTATCACGCCGCGCAAGCGGCAGACCGCAACATCCAGACTGGCCTTCTGGCTCTCCGCTCTTCCTAGCTGGCTGTTGACCATCGAACGCGTCAAGATTCGCATCGGATTGCTTGCGAACAGCTTGAGCAACGCAAACTGGCCTGAGCGCAGCGAGATTTCGGAGCCGTCCTTGAGCAGGCGCCGCGTAGCGAAGTCTATCTGGTAACTGCCGAACAACACCTTCTCACGAATTTCCGGCGCGTCGCAAAGCGATCGGTTGCAGCGTTGCACGGCGCGTTTGATTCTGGCGGTCAATTCGTATGGATCGATTGGGTCGACGATATAGTCGTCCGCACCCAATTCGAAGGCGACGATTTTGTCGACGATCTCATCAGAGGTGCTTTGTACGAAGATGGGCATGTCGTAGCCCGCGAGCCGCAGTTGCCGGAGCGCCTCACGCGCCTCGCTCATCGGCGACTCGGCGCGCAACAGAATCGCTGACGGACACTCCAGTTCCACCCGGCTGACAAGCTGAGCCGCGCTATACAGCACGGAGAGTGCGATCTGGTTCTTGTGAAGGTGAAAGCGCAACTGATCCCGGACGGATTGATCGGGTTCGACTACAAGAAGGCTGATCGTCATAAATCTGCGTTACCTCCCAACCGGAATCGACGGTTGCAGCCCGTGCGATGTTCACATTCAGCCAATTCAACCATCTGCTGCTTTGGAGCGACCTATCGAACTCAGAAAGCGGACCGGACAGGGTCGCGCTGATGATGAGCGAATGATAGATATCAATGTCGCAGCAACAATGGTGAAATTGAGGAGACTTTGTGAAATTGGAGCAGGAGGACGCAGATGATGTGCTTTGAACGGGCCCCGAACTGATTCATACCGGTTGGGCGCATGGGCGCGGCTGAAAGCGTGAGGGAATGATGCAGGTGACGCTCGCGGTCCTCATGCCATGACCGCGGGCGTTGAAAAGCAGAACGACGTGATCAGAACGATGTGCCGATCTGAAACTGGAATACCTGGTACTTGTCGGTGGAGTGTTTGATTAGCGGGAAACCGACGGACAGCTTGAGTGGGCCGATCGGTGAAATCCACTCAAGACCCGCGCCGTAGCTGTACCGCAAGCCGTTGGCGCCGGTGCTGTTGCCTTCGTCGCCCCAGACGTTGCCCGCATCCATGAAGGTGAAGACGCGCAGCGTGCGGTCCCAGCCGGTGCCCGGCAGCGGGAAGGTCATCTCGACGTTGGCCACGACCATGCGCGAGCCGCCGATCGGGTCGCCGGTCGTCTTGTCGGTCGGGCCGAGTGAGCCCGCGTCGTAGCCGCGTACCGAGCCGATACCACCCGCGTAGTAATTCTTGAAGATCGGATAGGCTTTTCCGGCAAAGCCGTTGCCGTAGCCGCCTTGAAGATTCAAGCCGAGAATGAAACCGCGTGCGAACGAATAGTAATACTGCGCCTGAACGTCCGCCTTGTAGTACTCGGTGTTGCCAAGTGGGGTGCCCACTTCGCCATTGGCTTGAAAGAAATAGCCCCGGCTAGGCACCAATGCACTGTCGCGATTGTCCCGGGCCCAACCCACCGTGAGCGGCACGTTGTTCACCACGCTGCCGAATTCGGCTACGTAGTCCTTGTAGCTCTGAGGTGTCGACGAATCAATGGACAGCCGGTTCTGTTCGAGACCGGCGCCGAAGTAAACGGTGTCGGCTTCGGAGAACGGAATGCCGAATTTCAGGTCCGCGCCCACGGTGATGATCCGGAAACTCGTGTCGGTATAGTTGTAAAGGGGATAGGAGGTTCGGTAGTAGACGTCGGTGATCCGCTTGATGCCGTCCACCGTGAAGTACGGATCGGTTTGCGTCAGGGTCAGGGTGCGGTAGGTCTTCGCGGTGTTCACGTTGAGGGCGAGGCTGGTGCCGGAACCGAACACGTTGTCCTGCGAAATCCCGGCCGACAACACCACCTTGTCCGTGGACGAGTAGCCCGCGCCCAAGGTAATCGCGCCGGTGGGCTTTTCGCTCACCTTGACGTCCACATCGACCTGGTCCGGCGAGCCTTCCACCGGCACTGTGGTCACGTCGACATCGGTGAAATAGCCGAGACGGTTGACCCGGTCTTTCGACAGCGCGAGGCGGTTCGAATCGAACCACGAGCTTTCAAGCTGACGCATTTCACGGCGCACCACTTCATCACGCGTGCGTGAGTTGCCGACCACGTTGATGTGACGCACGTACACACGGCGGCTTGGGTCCACTTGCAGCGTCAGGTCGACCTTGTGGTGTTCCTGATCGATCTGCGGCTGCGCGTTGACGGTGGCAAACGCGTAGCCGTATTCGCCGAGTTTGTCGACGATCGCCTTGGTGGTTGCCTGCAATTTTTCAGCGTTGAAACGCTCGCCAGGTTTGATATTGACCAGTTTCGCCAACTCGGGTTCGCGATCGAGCAGATTGCCCGCGAGCTTGATCGACGAAATCGTGTACGGCTCGCCTTCGTGCAGCGTGACCGTGAGGTACATCTCCTTCTTGTCCGGCGTAAGCGATACCTGGGTCGACTCGAAGCTGAACTCCAGATAGCCGCGGTTCAGGTAGTACGAGCGGATGCGCTCCAGGTCCCCGGTCAGCTTGTCTTTCGCGTACAGGTCGTTCTTCGTGTACCACGAGAACCAGTTCGGCGTGGACATCTGCATTTCGTCGCGTAACGTGTCCGTGCTGAAAACGCTGTTGCCGATGAAGTTGATCTGGCGGATCTTCGCGCTCGGACCTTCTGCGACTGAGAACAGTATCGCGACCCGGTTGCGATCGATCGGCGTGATCGTGGTGGTGACTTCGGCGGCATAGTAGCCACGCGTCAGGTACTGGCGTTTCAACTCCTGCTCGGCTTTGTCGACTAGCGCCTTGTCGTAGTAGCGGCCGTGCGAAAGCCCAACCGCATTGAGTGCCTTGGTCAGGTTTTCCTTGTCGAACTCGTGAATGCCGGCGAAGTCGATCGTGCCGACCGCGGGGCGCTCCTGAACGTGAACGATGACGACATTGCCGTCCGTCGAGATATTGACGTCGTTGAAGAAGCCCGTGGCGTACAGCGCGCGAATCGATTCCGAAGCCTTATCGTCGTTAAACGTGGCGCCCTGCTTGATGGGCAGGTAGGCAAACACGGTACCGGGTTCGACGCGCTTCAGTCCCTCGATCCGGATGTCCTGTACTACGAACGGCTGCGCTGCGTGGGCAGACCCGCTTGTCAGCGCGACGCCGACGAGCGAGAGTGCACCGGCTATACGGTTCGTTAAAACTTGAAGTTTCATCTTGGGTTTTCAGTCCTGATGCAGCGCGCGGAGCGCAGACGGGAGCGCTCGAAAGCAAGCGACGCATTCGAAACGACGTTCCATGACTCTGGAAAGCGCGAAGTATAGGGACGCGTTTTCTGCCGATCGTTACTGAAAACTTTCCAACCATTCAGGCCGCCAAGGTGCGCATCGAGCGCCCGCGCAGGCGGACGCCGATTGGAGCGCGAGTGTCGAAATAATGCGTTACAGACTCAAAAGAAGCGTAGTCCGCGCGTAACCTGGCGGCGACTTTGCACCGCTATCGTCAAATTGTCGATTCCGCTACCTGCGTAACGCGATCTGGAGAAGTGGTCATGATTGAATTTCTTTCACCGGCGGTTCTTGCGGCTGTCTTGCGCGTCAGTTCCTCACCGATCTTTTCAGTCCGTCTGGCAATGGCGTCGATGCGCACGCTTCGCGCTGCGCCCGGCAACTCGGTGAGCGGTGCAGAAGGCCGCTCCGAGCTTGTGCAGGAGGGCACACGTCATGTCTGATCCGTCGACGTTCATGCTGAATTCGATCACCGATATGCAGTTGACAGCGGACGGTCAATATCTGCTGATTCACGGCAATCAACCCACGGCGGCGCTGCACCGTTCGGTGCTCAACGATCTGCTGGTGGCGCTGCCTAACGCAATAGAGCACGCCGACCGCGTGATTCATAACAATCAGGAGATGGGCTTCGCGCTGCACTGCCAGGGTTGGGAAGTCGGCCGACTGAACGGCATGGAAATGGTCGTGATCCGGTTCCGTCTATCCGGCAGCGCGGGGCTGTCGTTTTCGTTGCCTGCGGAGCAGATTCCGTATCTGCTTCAGGCGCTCGGCGGCGTTGCGAGCGGGGCAGGCGCAGCAGCGGACCCCCGCTCTAACGACGTCACACTCCAATAGCACCGTGTGCATTCGCCGCTGTTCATCCTGACGCAAGTCAGGGCTTCCGTTCGCCTTGATGCGTCTGTCATCCTTTCCGATCCTTATCTGTTTTGATACTACGCGGTGTATTTCGACGCCTACGCTTAAGGCCTCTCGTTTCTTTCATACTGGGTACGGCTGGATGCGTGCCCCTCGCCGGATATGCTCAATTAGTCGGTGCGTCTGCGATTCCGGAACCGCTCGACGGTGTCTGGGGTCTGCGGCTCGATCCGCAACTGACCGAGCAACCCCTGCGGCCGGGCGACAAGTCCGTTACTTCGGCCATCGCCGATTCGGTAACCGCCACCACCGCCACGGACGTTTCGCTGAAGGGTCACGCGCAACTGCGGCGTTACGCGTCGATCGTTAAAGGCGATGCACTGCACTACGACGTCGATACCGACAAGGCCGACGCTTATGGACAGGTGCGACTGGTCGACAACGGCAATGTGTTCGATGGCCCGGAGGCGCATTTCTACGTCGAAGCGAATGAAGGCTACATCAGCGTGCCGAAGTACCGGTTTCATCTGACGGGAGGGTGGGGTAGCGCTCAACGCGTGGATCTGGTCGATAACGAGCGCACGGTCGTTCATCACGGTACGTACAGCACCTGCCAATGCGAGTCGGACCCCGCGTGGTATCTGAAGGCCTCCGAATTCGACATCGACAGCGGCAACGACGAGGGGATCGCGCACAACGGTGTGCTGTTTTTTCAGGGCGTGCCGCTGCTGGCAAGCCCATGGCTATCGTTTCCGTTGTCCGGCGCGCGGCGCAGCGGCTTCCTGCCGCCGACGTTCTCGATCAGTTCGACCAACGGCGTCGACGTCGCGTTGCCGTACTACTTCAACCTCGCACCGAACTACGATCTAACCCTCACGCCTCGCATCATGTCGAAGCGAGGCGAGATGTTGACGGCGGACTACCGCTATCTGCAGCCGAACGATTCGGGGACGATCTCGGTCGCGTGGCTGCCACACGACGCGATCACCAACACCGATCGTTACTCGATCGCGCTGAATCAGAACTCGAACCTCGGCTCGGGCTTTGGCGCCTACGTCAACTACAGCCGGGTGTCGGACTCGACGGTGGTGACCGATCTTGCGTCGGGTGTCGCGTTTCCGACGGGTTCCACCACGCTGTATCAGCAGGAAGCGGGTTTGACTTACTCAAACGGGCCGTGGAGTGTGCTGGTTCGCGAGCAACGTTGGCAGGCTTTTACAAGCGACTCGACCTATAACCGCGAACCGCAGGTCAACGTTCATTACGCACGCTATAACGTGGGGGGATTCGACTTCGGCGCCGAAGCGGATGCGACGCGCTTCACGATTTCGTCGGCCGATGCGACGCAAGGCAGCCGCTTCGTTTTCAACCCGTACGTCAGCTATCCGATCGAGCGTCCTGGCTGGTTCATCACGCCGAAGCTCGCATGGCATTTCGCCGCGTATGACCTGACGACGATCGGATCGGATGCGCCTGCCGGGCAGCCCAAGACGTTCGACGTCAACGTGCCGACCTTCACCCTCGATTCGGGCATGCGCTTCGAGCGAAGCGTGCGGCTCTTCGGGCAGTCGTACATCCAGACGCTCGAACCGCGGCTGTTCTATGTGTACACGCCTTACCGCAACCAGGCATTCGCGCCGCTGTTCGATACGGCGACGGCCGATTTCGGGCTGGCGGAACTGTTCATGCCCAACAGCTTCGTCGGCAATGACCGGGTGTCCGATGCTAACCGCCTCACGGCGGCGCTGACGACGCGTTTCATCGATGCTTCGAGCGGTGACGAACGATCCCGTTTCGTCCTTGCAGAGCAATACGACTTTCGTACGCCACGCGTGACGCTCAACACAGACGATGCAATTGGCACCGTTGCGCGCACGAGTGTGATTGTCGGCGCGTCGTACAAGCTGGGGGCGGGTTTTTCAGCGGAACAGGCCGTGGAGTACAGCCAGGCCAACCACTATCTGACGAATGCGGAAGCCGGCTTTGGCTGGTCACCGGCTTCACGGCAGGTGTTGAATGTCGCGTATCGCTATACACGCGCCAACAGCACGCTCGATTATCAACCGGTGAATCAGTTCATCGTGTCCGAGCAATGGCCGTTATTGCACAACGTTGTGAGCGTGGCGCGTGTCAATTACGACATGAGCACCCATCGGCTGATCGCGGGCTTGCTGGGACTTCAATACGACGCGGATTGCTGGTCGCTCGGCGTGGCGTTCGAGAAATACACCAACGCCACCAGCTCGACCACGTCGCCGAGCACCGGCACGCGCGTGTTGATGCAACTTCAGCTCAAAGGCTTTTCGCAGGTCGATAACGGTCTGCTCAATCAGTTTCGCGCGAATGTGCCGGGCTATACACCGGCGACAACGGAAAGCGAACCGACATCCCGGTTTAGCGATTATCCGTAGCGGGCTGCTGGACTAGTTGTGATTCTGCGAGAACAGCGTTTCGAGCGGATAGTGACTCTTCACGAACGGCGACTTGATGATCACGTAGCTGAAGTACTTCTCGATGCCGATATCGCGTTCCAGCAGACCCTCGACGATGCTCTGATAATGGCTCACGCTGCGCGTGACGAACTTCAGCAGGTAATCGTAGCCGCCGCTCGCCAGATGGCACTCCACGATTTCGTCGACGTCTTTGATCGCATTCACGAACTTGATGAAGTCTTCCCGCCGATGATCGGCGAGCGTGACTTCGGTAAACACGATCTGCACGTCGCCGAGCTTTTCGAGCTGGATCTGCGCGCCGTACCCGATGATGTAGCCGGCCTTCTCCAGACGCTTGACGCGGATCAGGCAAGGACTGGGCGAAAGGCCGACCGCGTCGGCAAGCTCGACGTTGGTTATGCGGCCTTTCTTCTGCAACTGGGAAAGTATGCGCAGGTCAATCCGGTCTAGCTTGCTGTCGCTGCTCATCGTAACGTTATCGCTCCGGCGATGGGTGAAAGGGTCTCGAAGGACCCTCTACTCTAGCATGCAGTGGCATGAATTTTGACCTTCAGCGCGGCCCGGACATCGGCTTCTCCGAGAACGTCATCGAGGGTTTTTTCAAGGCGCTCGAACATCAGATCGAACTCGGCCTCGGTGTACGACAGCGCCGGCGCGAAGCCGAGAATATTGTCGCCGAACGCGCGGAAAATCAGGCGGTTTTCATACGCCGCCGCGGCGATCCGTTCGGACAGTTTCAGCGCAGGATCGAAACCTGCCTTGCTGTCCTTGTCCGATACCAGTTCGAGTGCGCCGAGCAGGCCACGATGGCGCGAGTCGCCCACCAGCGGATGCGCGAGCAGCGCGTCGAGGCCGCGGGCGAAACGCGGGCCACGTGCCACGCCGTTCGCAAGCAGGCCGCCATCGTGATAGAGGCGCAGCACTTCGAGACCGATCGCCGCGCTGACCGGATGCGCCGAATACGTATGGCCGTGGCCGACGATCGCTTCGGCGTCGCCATCGGCGATACCTTGATAGATTTCGTCAGACATCAGCACGGCGCCCATTGGCGCATAGCCGGAGGTCAAACCCTTTGCCACCGTCATCAGGTCCGGTTCGACGTTTTCGCCCTGGCATGCGAACAGCGGACCCGTGCGGCCAAAACCGGTGATGACTTCATCGGCGACGAACAGGATGCCGAGCTTACGGCAGCTTTCGCGCATCGCTTTCAACCAGCCGACCGGCGGCACGATTACGCCGCCCGAGCCCTGGATCGGTTCGCAGAAGAAGGCTGCGACGTTGTCCGCGCCGAGTTCGGCTACCTTGGCTTCGAGCGCGGCCACCGAGGCGGCGATCAACGCGGCGTCGTCGGCGAAATCGTTGCGGTACGCGTACGGCGACGGCAGATGATGCTGGTTCGGCAGCGGCAGATCGAAATTGCGATGGAACGCAGGCAAGGCGGTCAGCCCCGCGCCCATCGTCGACGAGCCGTGGTAGCCGCGTTGCAGCGCGATGATGTGTTTCTTCGACGGCCGCCCGGTTGCGTTGAAGTAGTGCGTGATGAAACGGATGGCCGAATCCACTGCATCGGAACCGCCGAGCGTGAAGTACACGTGTTGCAGCGAAGCGGGCGACACCTCCACCAGCTTTTGCGCCAATTCGATCGCCGGAGCCGAGCCGAAATGGAAATAGCTGGTCGCGTAGGGCAGTTTCTTCATCTGCTCGGTGGCGACGTCGACAATGCTTTGCTGGCCATAGCCCACATTCACGCACCACAGGCCGGAGAAGGCGTCGAGTAGTTCGTTGCCGGCCGCGTCGCGCAGGAACGCGCCGCTGGCCGACTCGAGGACGGTGACGCCGCGGGCTTCGTGCGCGCGGTAGTTGATGACCGGGTGAATCAGATGCTTGCGGTCGGCTTCGATGAGCGAATGAATCGGCATGATGGTTTCTCGTCGCGGGGAAGGGCTGTTGACCGTCCCATACTACTGACCCACGACGATCGCCCGCTCACCTAAACAATTGTCTGAAAAGCGCATCCGACGCGTTTTGATGTGCGGCCTCAGCATTTTCTGCTGCGGACGCTGAAAAGCCGCGCCGGGTGGGGGTTCCATTCAGCGCTGCGCTCAGTGTCCCAGAGTCAGTATCCCTGAGTCCGGTCAACCTGACCGAGCATCGGCAGGCCTTCGCGATGACGGCGCAGATTCTCGAGCACCACGTCGACGGCGCTCTCGGGCCGCGTCGAGCTGGCGATATGGGGCGTGATACGCACACGTGGATGCGTCCACAACGGATGACCGGCGGGCAGCGGCTCGGGATCGGTGACGTCGAGAATGGCGTTGTGCAACTGGCCGCTGTCCAACGCTGCCAGCAGATCGGGTTGATTCAGATGCGGACCGCGCCCCGTTTGAATCAGCGACGCGCCGCGCGGAAGCTTAGCGAACAATTCGGCATTGAGCAGGCCGCGTGTGGCGGGGGTGAGCGGCAACAGGCAGATCAGAATATCGGTGCGGGCGAGAAACTTGTCCAAGGCGCCTTCGCCTGCATAGCAATCGACGCCCTCGATCTCACGCGGCGAACGGCTCCAACCCGCACAGGCGAAGCCGAACAGCCGCAGCTTTTCCAGCACCGCCGTGCCCAGCACGCCGAGCCCCAGCACGCCAATGCGGCGAGCGCTGGCCGGCTGGGCGGGCAGTTCACGCCAGACCTGCTGGTGTTGCTGAAGGCCATAGTCGATCAGATCGCGATGGATCGTCAGCACGGCTTGCGTGACGTACTCGACCATCCCTTCAATAATGCCCGGCTCGATCATCCGCACCACCGGTATATGTGCCGGCACGCCTGACAGGTCGAACTGGTCGATGCCCGCGCCGACCGAGAACACGATTTCGAGGTTGGGGAAGGTGCGGGTGGGATCTTCCGGCGGTTGCCAGGCGGCGAGGTAGCGGACCGCAGCCGGGTCGCCGAGATCGGGCCAGACGTGGAACGGCAGGTCCGGTGCTTTCTGCGCGAAGAGTTTGGCCCATTGCGCGCCACGCGCCGGGTCGGCTTTGTAAAGGAATGCCATGGTGGATCAGCAGATTGCCTGGTTGATGATGCCGTATTGCAGATAGGGCGCGTCCTTGCCGGCGCTGGTGCTGGTGTTGCCCGCGCTCGCAAGATCAGCCGGCGTGGCGTGTCGAACCATTTTGACGACCGTATCTACCCGCGGCAGCCCCAACTGTTCCAGCCATTCGGTTAGCCCGCTTTCACCCGGCGTATCGATGCGCACGAACACACCTTCGTTAAGCGCGAGCCAGTGGCTGATCAACGCTTTGGCGCGGCTCGAATCTTCCGACTCGGGTGCGACCACCGGTCCGATCGCAAAGCCCCGTCCAAAGCGGCGAAACAGGGCGAAGCCGACCAGTTCACCGTCGCGATCGAGGGCAATGCCGTCGGCGGCGCTCAACAGTGCGGGCAAGACTTCTCCGCGATCCAGACCGCTTGCCTGCGAGGCCAGTTCGACCAGTCGTGCCGTATCGCTTGAACCGAGCGGGCGCAGACGTTCCCCCGGCGGCAATGAAACGAGGGGCGGCTGAAATGCGGCGCCCTGATGCTGGTCGAGCGTGCCGATCGCGCGAAAGCCGAGCTTTTCATACAAAGGCTGCCCCGCCGTGGTGGCGTGCAGCAACGTGACCCGGCCGCCGAGTTCTTCCAGCACCAGATCCATCAGCTTCCTGCCGATGCCGCGCCCTTGCTGCTCGGGGGAGACGATCACCATCCCGAGTGAGGCCCGGTCGGCGCCGTATTTCCAGCACAACGCCGTGCCGATCACGCCACTCGCATCTTCCGCGACGAAACCCACGCCGAGTTGCGCCACGAATCTCCAGTCGTCCGGGCGATGCGGCCATTTGAGCTCGACCGTCAGCGCATGCGCGGCGGCGATGTCCTCGTGGGTAAAGCGTCTGTAGGTAATCGAATCGGACACGCCGTACTCCCTGGATGGCTGAAGGCTTACGCCGTCACTTTGTCATTCGGTGCGCGGTGTGACTAGGACGATCTTTTTATCCGGGCCGCTTGCAAGGGCCGCATCGTAAATCGATGCAAAACGCCACGTTTCATCGCGCATTACAAGCGTGTTCTGCTGCATGGGGATTTTTGTCGGCGATATATGCCGCGCCTGTGGCTCTACGATTTTGCCATGGCGGCGGCGCGGTCGAGACGCACCGCCCGGGACCCACAGCAGTCACACAGGAAACCTTTCTCATGGACAGCTTCAATCCGGATGACGTCGCGATTCGCAGCGGGCATTTCATCGGCGGTGAGTATGTCGACGAGAACGAGCGCGGCGGTGAGCGCCGCATCGAGGTGGCGCGCCCCTCGGACGGGGTGATCTATGCCTCTGTGCCGCTCGCCGGCGCCGGGATGGTGGACCGCGCGGTGGAGAACGCGTGGCAGGCTTTCAGAACGAGCGGCTGGGCGCGCATGGCGCCGCGTGAGCGCGCGAAGATCCTGCGCCGTTTCGCCGAGCTGGTCGAGGCCGATGCGCCGTTCCTGGGCCGTCTGGAGGCGCTCGGTTCGACGCGTCCGATTGCTCAGGCAATCGGCTGGGACGTGCCGTTCACTGCCGAGGGCATCCGCTTCTACGCCGAGTTCGCCGACAAGGTGGGTGGCGATGTGGCAGCAACCGATCATGACCACCTCGGCATGACCATCGCCGAGCCGTACGGCGTGATCGGGGCAATCGCGCCATGGAATTTCCCGCTGGTGATGGCGTCGTGGAAGATCGCGCCCGCACTGGCGGCGGGCAACGCCGTCGTGTTGAAGCCCTCGGAGATGACGCCGTTTTCGGTGTTGCGGCTTGCCGAGCTGGCCGTGCAGGCGGGTGTGCCGGCCGGCATCTTCAACGTGATCCAGGGCGATGGCCGTGTCACCGGCGATGAACTGGTGCGCCATCCGAAGATCAGCAAGGTCACCTTCACCGGTTCCACGCGTACCGGCGCCGCGATCATGGCGGCCTGCGCCAATAGCGGCACCAAGCCGGTCACGCTCGAACTGGGCGGCAAGAGTCCGCAAATCGTGTTCGCCGACGCCCCGCGTCTCGACGACGTAGCGCGCCGGATCGCCGGCGCTATTACCGGCAATGCCGGCCAGGTGTGTGTGGCGGGTTCGCGGCTGCTGGTCGAGCGAAGCCTGGCGGAGCCGCTCGCCGAGCGTATCGGCAGGGTCTTCGCCGAGTTGAAGCCTGGTGCGACGTGGGCAGCGGGCACCACGTTGTCGCCGATCATCTCCGCGCCACAGGCGGCGCGCATCGAAGGGATCGTCGGACGCACGCTGGATGCGGGGGCGACGCTACGCTTTGGCGGCGTGCGGGCCGACGGCGGGGCGGCGGGTGCATCGAGCGGCGCATTCTATACACCCACCTTGCTCACGAACGTCACGGCCCACTCCGAAGCCGTGCGCGAAGAAGTGTTCGGCCCCGTGCTGACACTGCAAACCTTCGACACCGAAGAAGAAGCGCTCGCGCTCGCCCAGCATCCTGAGTACGGCCTCGCAGCAGGCGTGCACACCGCCAACCTCGGCCGGGCGCTGCGCTTCGTACGCGGCCTCGAAGCGGGGACGGTCTGGGTCAACCGCTACGGCCGCACCTCCGACTTCATGATCCCCACCGGCGGCTACAAGCGTTCAGGCATCGGCAAGGACCTTGGCCGCCAGGCTTACGAGGCAAACCTGCGCTTCAAGAGCGTGTTGATCGACTTGCGTGCTTGATGTCAGCAAGGACTCGTAAGCGGAAACCCGTACGCGGTTCCACGGGTTCGGGTTTCATCGGCCGGTACAACGAACCGGCCAGCACCGAATCCCGCAAAACCAATACGGACGGGGCTTTCAGCCCGTCCACCGCAGACTGTGCTGCGCAACGGCCTCAAAACGCATGGTTTGTGTCATCAGCAGCGCCCTAATCAGGGACATCTATGTTTTTGCGCTGATTAAATCTTTAACAGGAATGAGCTTTATCTGTTTTCGTCACTGAACTCAATGTGGGTTCACCACCACGATAGGACTGCACCATGATCGAATTCGAACCGAAGTACATCACCTTCGACTGCTACGGCACGCTGACCAAATTTCGCATGGCGGACATGACCCGCGAAATGTTCGGCCACGTGCTGCAAGGCGACGACCTGGAGAAGCTCGTTACGTTCTACTCCGGCTATCGTCGTGACGAAGTGCTCGGTGCATGGAAGCCGTATCGCGACGTGGTCGTCAATGCGTTGCGCCGCGCCTGCAAGCGCATGAATGTCGAGTTCAATGAAGTCGAAGCCGAGAAGATCTACACGGCGGTGCCGACCTGGGGTCCGCATCCGGACGTACCGGAAGGCCTTTCGCGTCTGGCGAAGAAGTACAAGCTGGTGATTCTGTCGAACGCGTCGAACAACCAGATCCAGAGCAACGTCGACAAGCTCGGCGCGCCGTTCCACGCAGTCTTCACTGCCGAGCAGGCGCAGTCGTACAAGCCGCGCATGCAAGGCTTCGAATACATGTTCGACCAGTTGAACTGCAATCCGGAAGACGTGCTGCACGTGTCGTCGAGCCTGCGCTACGACCTGATGACAGTGCATGACATGGGAGTCAAACACAAGGCCTTCGTCAAGCGCGGCCACGAACCGTCGACGCCGTACTACCAGTACTACGAAGTCAACGACATTCCGCATCTGGCCGCGGAACTCGGCCTGTAAGCGACGTTTGCACATTTACCGCCTCGCTCATTGCCCATCTCAAGGACAGACCGGATGAAGCTCGATTCCTATTGGCTCGACACCGCACCGCCGCTCGTTTCGGCGTGTGAAGGTCCGGTCGAGGGCCAGGCCGATGTCGTCGTGATCGGTGGCGGCTTCACCGGGCTGTCGGCGGCGCAGGCCTTGGGCAAGCGCGGCGCTTCGGTGACGGTGCTCGACGCGGGGCGAATCGGCGGCGGCGCGTCCGGGCGCAACGGCGGGCAGGTCAATACCGGCGTCGCACAGGACTTCGTCGCGCTGGTCGCGCAACTCGGTGTGGAGCGGGCGAGCGCCTGCTACCGCGCGTTTTCGGATGCGGTCGATACGGTCGAGCGTCTGATTCGCGAGGAAGACATCGATTGCAATTACAGCGCGACCGGCAAGCTGAAACTGGCGTCGAAACCGCATCACCTGGCGCATCTGGAGAAGACGGCGGAGTTGATCCGGCGCGAAGTCGATACGGATATCGAATTAATCGGACGTGAGCGGATTCGCAGCGAGATCCAGTCGGACAGTTTTTACGGCGGACTGCTGCAACGGCACGGCGGCCAGATGCATATGGGCAAGTTCACGGTCGGACTCGCCGATGCCGCGGTTCGTCGCGGCTCGAAGCTGTATGAAAACGCGGCGGTCACCGCGATCGCGAAGGACGGTGTCGGCTTCAAGGTCACCACCGCACGCGGTGAAGTGCGCGCGAAACAGGTGCTGATTGCCACCGGCCCGTCGCGGCATGGGCCGTTCGGCTGGTATCGGCGGCGGCTTGCGCCGGTCGGTTCGTTCATCGTCGTGACGGAACCGCTGTCGCCGGAATTGCTGGCACAGGTGTTTCCGAACCGGCGCGCGTACACCACCACGCGGCTGATGCACAACTACTTCCGCGTGACGCCCGATTCACGTTTGCTGTTTGGTGGCCGTGCCCGCTTCACGGCGTCCGAGCGGCCTTCCGATGCAAAGAGCGGCAGGATTCTGCAGCAAGGTCTCGCCGCGATGTTTCCGATGCTGGCCAACGCTCGCATCGACTATTGCTGGGGCGGCCTTGTGGACATGACCGCGGACCGCCTGCCGCATGCCGGGCAGCACGACGGCATCTATTTTTCGCTGGGTTACAGCGGCCACGGCACGCAGATGTCGACGCACATGGGCCAGGTGATGGCCGACGTGATGGATGGCCACGAAGAGCGCAATCCGTGGCGTGAGTCCGAGTGGCCCGCGATTCCAGGCCACACCGGCAAACCCTGGTTCCTGCCGCTGGTGGGGACGTACTACCGCATCAAAGACATTTTCTATTGATTCTTCACTGTTGTATTTGCCACTAGAAACCACGCTGCTATCCCTGTCACCCTCGCGGAGAAGTTCGATGAATAAGGAAACCTCACAACATGGCGCTCTTCAACTCGGCACCGAGTTGGAGCGATTGACGTCAAAAGGCACGTCGCGGCGCGGCGTGCTGCGCGCGATGGCCGCGGCCGGGATGATGTCGGTAACGGGCGCCGGCCTGTTGACCGCGAGCGGCGAGGCATTTGCGCAAGCGAAGCCGAAGCAGGGCGGCAAAATCCGGGTGGCGACGCAGTCCGCATCGGCCGCCGACACGCTTGATCCCGCAAAGGGTGCGCTCGGCACGGACTATGTCCGCGGCTTCATGTTCTACAACTGCCTGACTGAACTCGATTCGCATCTCGGCGCGAAGATGGCGCTTGCTACCTCGCTGGAGACGACGGATGCGACGGTGTGGGTCGTCAAGCTGCGCCCCGGCGTGCAGTTCCACGACGGCAAGTCGCTCGCACCGGCAGACGTGGTGTACTCGATCATGCGCCATAAGGATCCGGCGACGGCGTCGAAAGCAAAGACGCTCGCCGATCAGATCAAGGAAGTGAAGGCGACGGGTCCGAACGAAGTGACGATCACGCTCGAAGGTCCGAACGCCGATCTGCCGGTAATTCTCGCCACCTCGCATTTCCAGATCATCAAGGATGGCACCAAGGACTTCAAAACGGCGGTCGGCACCGGCCCGTTCAAGGTCAAGGAATTCTCGCCGGGCGTGCGTACGGTTGGCGTGAAGAACGAGAAGTACTGGAAGCCGGGCCTGCCGCATCTGGACGAAGTCGAACTGATCGGTATCGGCGACGAATCGGCGCGCGTGAACGCGCTGCTCTCGGGCGACGTGCAACTGATCAACGCGGTGAGCCCGCGTTCGACCACGCAGATCAAGGGCGCCGGCGGATTCTCCGTGCTGGAGACGAAGACGGGTCTGTACACCGACCTGGTTGTTCGCGACGAAGGCGGCATTACCGGCAACGACGATTTTCGGCGAGGCATGATGTACCTGCAGGACCGCGAGCAGATGCGCCGCGCGATCTTCCAGGGTTACGGCGCGATCGGCAACGACCAACCTATCGATCCGACCAACAAGTACTACCTGGCCGGTTTGCCGCAGCGTACCTTCGATCCGGACAAAGCGAAGTTCTATTTCCAGAAGGCGAAGGTCGGCAGCGCGCCGATCCAGATTTTCGCGTCGCCGGCGGCGGAAGGCTCGGTTGAAATGGCGATGTTCCTTCAACAGGTGGCGCCGCAAGCCGGCCTGAATCTGCAGGTATCGCGCGTGCCGTCCGATGGCTACTGGTCGAACCACTGGATGAAGCATCCGCTGGGTTTCGGCAACGTCAACGCGCGTCCGAGCGCCGACGTGATCTTCACCCAGTTCTTCAAGTCGGACGCACCGTGGAACGAAGCGAACTGGAAGAGCCCGAAGTTCGACCAGATGCTGCTTGCGGCACGCGGCGAACCGGACGATGCGAAGCGCAAGAAGATTTACGGCGACATGCAGGTGCTGGTGCATGAAAACGGCGGCGTCGGCATTCCGCTGTTCCAGAGTTCGCTCGATGCCTACACGGCGAAGCTCAAGGGCCTCGGCTCGATTCCGTTGGCCGGCCTGATGGGCTTCATGTTCGCGGAAAACGTCTGGCTGGATGCTTGAGCCGGCCGTGCCTGACGGACAGTAACAAAGGGTTTCCAGTCTGACGAACTGGGAAGTCGAACCCGGCAATACGCACGCCGCCTGTTCGCGGCGTGCGGCTTCACCCTTGGAGCCGACTTTCGATGAAAGCACATGCGCAACGACTCATCGCCGCGCGCCTTGGCCTCGCGCTGCTTACGCTACTGCTGGTCTCCGCGGTCGTGTTCGCCATCACCGGGCTGCTTCCCGGCGATGCCGCTCAACAGGCGCTCGGCCAGGCGGCAACGCCGGAAGCCGTCGCGGCATTGCGGCATCAGTTCGGGCTCGACCAGCCGGCGCTGCAACGCTACTTCGAGTGGCTCATTCATATTGTGAGCGGCAACTTCGGCACCTCGCTGTCGAACAATCTGCCCGTGAGCGAGTTGATCGCCACGCGCCTGCCGAATTCGCTGGTGCTGGCCGGGCTGACGGCACTGGTCTCGGTGCCCGTGGCCTTGCTGATCGGTATTTCGTCGGCGATGTTCCGTGGTTCGCTGCTCGATCGCACGCTCAACGTGCTCACGCTGTCGACGGTGGCCGTGCCGGAGTTTCTGATTGCCACCATCGCCGTGCTGATCTTCGCCGTCAAGCTGCGCTGGCTGCCGGCGCTGTCGTATCTCTCGGAAGTGCATTCGTTCGGCGCGCTGCTGCGCATCTACGCGATGCCGGTGATGACGCTGTGCTGCGTGATCGTCGCGCAGATGGCGCGCATGACGCGAGCCGCGGTGCTTGATCAGCTCAATTCGTCGTATGTGGAAATGGCGGTGTTGAAGGGCGCGTCGCCTGCGCGCGTGGTGCTGCGGCATGTGTTGCCCAACACCATCGGCCCGATTGCCAATGCGGTGGCGTTGAGCCTCTCGTATCTGTTCGGCGGCGTGGTGATCGTGGAATCGATCTTCAACTATCCTGGCCTCGCGAGCTTGATGGTGGATGCCGTCACCAATCGTGACATGCCGCTCGTGCAGGGCTGCGTGATGGTGTTCTGCGCAGCGTATCTCGCGTTGGTGTTGATCGCCGACCTGTGTCAAATCGTATCCAATCCGAGGCTGCGTCGATGATGAGCCAACCTACCAATCCCCACGTTCCTCATATTCCCCATGCCACTACTGAGCTGTACGACCTGGGCGTCGATGAACCCGTCATCGAGACGCCAGTCGTCGAGACGGCCGCGCTGAAGCAGGGCGTGTTGAAACGGCTGGTGCACCGCTTCTCCGTGCTCGGCCTGATCGGCCTCGTGCTGGTGACTTTCTGGCTGATCGTCGCGTTCATCGGGCCGCTGGTTGCACCGTATAAAGGCGGCACGCTGACGTCGACGGAGATTTTCGGCCGCTATAGCGCGGCATATCCGCTCGGCACCGACTATCTCGGCCGCGATATGTTGAGCCGGATTCTCTACGGCGCGCGCTATACGATGGGCCTCGCGCTGGCCGCAGCCGTGCTCGCCAGTTTGATCGGCACGTTCTTCGGTTTGCTCGCCGCGGTGTCCGGGCGCTGGGTCGATGAAATCCTGAGCCGTCTGTTCGACGCGTTGATTTCGATTCCGAGCAAGGTGCTCGCGCTCGTGGTGATCGCGGCGTTCGGTTCGTCGATCCCGATGTTGACGACGGTTGCCGCTTTGGCCTACATCCCCGGCGCATTCCGTATTTCGCGCTCGCTCGCGGTGAACCTGATGGGTCTGGAGTACGTGCAGGTGGCGAGAGCGCGCGGCGAGGGCATCTTCTATATTGCACGCGTCGAAGTGCTGCCGAACATGATTCATCCGATGCTCGCCGATTTTGGTTTGCGCTTCGTGTTCATCGTGCTGCTGCTGAGCGGGCTGAGTTTCCTCGGCCTTGGCGTGCAGCCGCCGAATGCTGATTGGGGGTCGCTCGTGCGCGAGAACATCGGTGGTTTGTCCGAGGGCGCGCCTGCCGTTCTGATGCCGGCCGTTGCGATTGCGACGCTGACCATCGGCATGAATCTGCTGATCGACAACTTGCGGCGCCGTGGCCGTAGCCATGGAGGTGCATGATGGCTGATCGGGACATGATTGAAGTGAAGGGCCTGCGGGTCGTCGCCGGTGCGGCGCCGGGGCCGGTGACGGAGATCGTCAAGGGCGTCGATTTTTCGGTGAAGAAGGGCGAGGTGCTGGCGCTGATCGGCGAGTCGGGCTCGGGTAAGACGACCATCGCGTTGTCGTTGCTCGGTTATGCGCGGGCAGGATGTTCGATCAGCAGTGGCTCGGTGCGCGTCGGCGAGGTGGATGTGCTGTCGCTCGATGCCAAGGGCCGTCGCGCACTGCGGGCACGGACTGTGGCGTATGTTGCGCAGAGTGCGTCGGCAGGGTTCAATCCGGCGCGCACGATCATGGATCAGGTGACCGAGCCCGCATTGCTGCATCACTTGATGACGAAAGACGCCGCGCGCGCGAAAGCGATCGACCTGTTTCGCGCGTTGGCGCTGCCCGCGCCGGAGACGATCGGCGAGCGGTATCCGCATCAGGTGTCCGGCGGCCAGTTGCAGCGCTTGATGGCCGCGATGGCGTTGATCACCGATCCCGCGGTGGTGGTGTTCGACGAGCCGACCACCGCGCTAGATGTCACCACGCAGATCGAGGTGCTTGCGGCCTTCAAGAAAGTGATTCGCGAACTGGGCACGACCGCCGTGTACGTGTCGCACGATCTGGCTGTGGTCGCGCAGATGGCGGACCGCATCGTCGTGCTGAATGGCGGCGCGGTGAAAGAGAACGGCGTGGTCGCGCAAGTGCTCGATGCGCCGGTGGATGCTTATACGCGTCAACTGCTTGCCGCTACACGTCGGCCGGAAGCGGAACTGGAGACGCCGAAGAATCTCGGCAAGCACATCCCGCCGCTGCTCGAAATTCGTGGGCTCTCGGCGGGTTACGGACGTATCGATCGCTTCGGTAATCCCGCCGTGCGCGTGCTCGACGACGTCAGTTTGTCGATTCCGCGCGGCAGCACGCTCGGCGTGATCGGCGAATCCGGCTCCGGCAAGACGACGCTCGCGCGCGTGGTGGCCGGTCTTGTCGACCGTGCGGGCGGCGAAGTGTTGTTCGACGGCAAGCCGTTGCCCGCACAACTGTCGCGCCGCACGCCGGAGCAGTATCGCCAGATCCAGATCGTGTTTCAGAACGCCGATACGGCGCTGAACCCGAGTCATTCCATCGCCGATATCCTGGGCCGTCCGCTCGCGTTCTATCACCATCTGAGTGGCTCGGCTGCGAAGAAACGCATGCTGGAACTGCTCGATCTGGTGAAGCTGCCGGCTTCGATTGCCACGCGCACGCCTGCCGGACTGTCCGGCGGCCAGAAGCAGCGTGTGAATCTGGCGCGCGCGCTTGCGGCAGATCCCGCGTTGATCCTCTGCGACGAAGTGACCTCCGCGCTCGATACGGTGGTCGGTGCGGCGATCCTCGATCTGCTGGCCGAATTGCGCCGTGAACTCGGCGTGTCGTACATGTTCATCAGCCACGACATCTCGACCGTGCGAGCGATTTGCGACGAAGTGATCGTTCTGTATGCGGGGCATCGCGTGGAAGCCGGGCAACGCGATGTGCTCGCAGCGCCGCCGTATCACCCGTACACGGAATTGCTGGTGGATTCGGTGCCTGCTTTGAAACCGGGCTGGCTCGATGCGCGCCGCGAGATCGGTTGTGCCACGTTGCCGGCGATGGGTGAGAGCGCAGATATTCCCGAGTTGTGCGCGTTCCGCGCGCGCTGCCCGGTGCGTATCGACGGTATGTGCAATATGACGCCGCCGTCCTTGAAGAAACTACCTTCGGGCGCGGAGATTCTTTGCCATCATCCGGCCGCCGAGTTGAATCGCTTGCAGACCGAAGAGGTGGCCCCGGTATGAACGGACGATTTGTGCGGCTCGCGGAGACGGGCCGCAAGACGTTTTCGATTACCGTAGACGGCGTCGAGCGCGACGCCGCCGAGGGCGACACGTTGATGGTTGCCTTGCTGACCGGCGTGAGCACGTTGCGCGATTCCGAATTCGGCGATGGCCGCCGGGCCGGTTTCTGTTTGATGGGCGCGTGCCAGGATTGCTGGGTCTGGACCGCGCAAGGCGAACGCATGCGGGCGTGCAGTACGCCTGCGGCGCCGGGCATGTCGATCGTGACGAAGCTGGCCGAAGCTGCGGAGGGTGTATGGCCCCGCGTGTAGTGATCATCGGCACCGGGCCGGCGGGCGTGCGCGCTGCACAGGCGCTGGTCGAAGCGGGGCTGCGGCCGACAGTCATCGATGAAGGGCGGCGCGACGGTGGCCAGATCTATCGGCGGCAACCGGAAGGGTTTTCGCGCAGCTACGAGACGTTGTACGGCACTGAGGCTGAGCGCGCTGCTTCGTTGCACCAAAGCTTCGATGCGCTGAAGGGCAAGATAGATTATCTGCCGGAGACGCTGGTCTGGAATATTTCGCCGAACACCGTGCATCTGGCAAGCGGCACGCATTACCAGACGCTAAGGTTCGATTCCCTGATTGTTTGCAGCGGCGCGACGGATCGGCTGATGCCGGTCAAGGGCTGGCACCAGGCCGGCACGTATAGCCTCGGCGGCGCGCAGGTCGCGCTGAAATCGCAGGGCTGCGCGATCGGCTCGCGCATCGTGATGATGGGCAGCGGGCCGCTGCTGTATCTCGTGGCCGCGCAATACGTGAAGGCGGGTGCACAAGTGGCCGCAGTGCTCGATACGTCGACATTCATGCAGCGTGTGGCTGCGCTGCCGCGTTTGCTGGCGATTCCCGCCGCGCTCAAAAAGGGGATTGCGTTGACGCGTGTGTTGGCAAAGGCTCGCGTGCCGGTTCATCGCGGCGTGCAACCTTTGGAGATCAAAGGCTCGCCGCAAGACGGCGTAAGCGGCGTCCTGGTTGCTTTGGCTGACGGCGAGCTTCTGGAACTGGCATGCGATGCCGTCGCACTCGGTTATCACCTGCGTCCGGAGACGCAGCTTGCTGACCTCGCCGGGTGCCGCTTCCTGTTCGACGACAACACGCAGCAGTGGCTTCCGCAAATCGACGACGACGGCCGTAGCAGCGTCAAGGGCGTCTACCTGGCGGGCGATGGCGCAAGAGTGCGCGGTGCGGATGCAGCCGAACGTTCGGGGCGCCTCGCGGCTTTGGCGGCGTTGCGCGATCACGGCATGCAGGTCGGAGGCGTCGAGCAGTTGCGCGCCGAACTCGCACGTTTCACGCGCTTTGCCACGGGCCTGCGGGAAGCCTTCCCATGGCCGGCGAAATTCGCCGCGTCCTTGCCGGATGAAACGATCGTCTGCCGCTGTGAAGCAATTACAGCCGGCGAACTGCGCCGTGTGGTGCACGCGACCGGCGCGCAGGAAGCCAATCGCGCGAAGGCGTTTTCGCGCGTCGGCATGGGCCGCTGTCAGGGGCGCTATTGCGGCCACGCAGGCGCGGAAATCATCGCGGCGGCGGCTTGTGTGCCGTTGTCTTCGGTGGGACGGTTGCGCGGCCAGGCGCCGGTCAAACCGCTGCCTGTGGCGCTTGCCGAAGAGGTGAGCGAATGAGCGCGACGACTACAAACGAAGCCGATGTGATCGTGATCGGCGGCGGCATCATGGGGACGACAACCGCCTTCTTCCTGCGTCAGCGCAAGCGTTCGGTGATCCTGCTCGAACGTGGACTCACGGGACAGCAGGCGAGCGGCGTGAACTTCGGCGGCATTCGTCGGCAGGGGCGCGCGCTACCGCAACTGGCAATGGCGAATCGTGCGCTGCGCACATGGCAACGCTCCACGGAACTGCTTGGCGAGGACATCGAGTTTCTGGCGTCGGGCCACACACGCGTGTGCTACCACCAGAAAGACGTGGAGAATTTCGATCAATATGCGATCGACGCCCGCGCGTATGGTCTCGACCTCAACGTGCTGCACGGCGACGCCATGTTCCAACGCTTTCCGTTTCTCGGACGCGAGGTGCTGGCGGCATCGATTTCGCCACTCGATGGCCACGCCAATCCGCGTCTCGCCGCGCCTGCGTTTGGTCGTGCGGCCGCGCGGCTCGGTGCCCAGGTGATCGAGAACACTGAGATCGTGCGCGTCGAAAAAGACGGTGAGCGGTTTCGCGTGGAGAGCGCAGGCGGTGACGTGTATTGGGCCGCGCAACTCGTGATCTGCGCGGGCGCCTGGGCGAGCCGCCTCACCGAACAGTTCGGCGAACCCGTTCCGCTCGTCGCGAGTGGACCGCAGATGGCGGTGACCGAGCCGGTGCCGTATGTGTTCAAGTCGTCGATGGGGGTGTTCACATCGATCAAGGAAGAGAGCATCTATTTCCGCCAGATTCCGCGCGGCAATATCATTCTCGGCGGCGGTCCCGCTGGGCCGGCGGATGCCGTGACGTGCCGCGCATCGGTCCTGCCGCGCAACACCGTTCGGCAAGTCGCACAGTTGCGGCGGCTCGTGCCCGCGATGGCGCCGCTGCATGTGATTCGCGTGTGGAGCGGCGTGGAAAGTTATCTGCCCGACGGCGAACCGGTGATCGGCACGAGCAGCAAGGTCGACGGTCTTTACTACGCGTTCGGTTTCTGCGGCTCGGGTTTTCAGATCGGACCGGGTGTTGGCGAGACGCTGGCCGAGCTCGTCGATACAGGTCGTACGGACATTCCCCTCGACGTGTTTTCCGTCACCCGGTTCGCGAAGCAAGCCGCGCCCCGCTCGACTATCGCGACGTCATGAAACAGTCCATCAGCCTCAATGCCGCCCGGGCGTTTATCGAAGCCCATTTCGACGAACCGGTGACGCTCGCGCAACTCGCCGCGCTGTCCGCGCTCAGCGTGTCGCGCTTCGCGACGGTGTTTCGTCAGCAGTATGGTTCGTCACCGTATCGCTATCTGTGCGGGCTGCGGATTCAGCGGGCGCAGACTCTGTTGCTCGAAGGTGTGCCGGGATCGGTCGTTGCCACGGAGGTGGGATTCTTCGATCAAAGCCACTTTGGCCGGCATTTCAAACGATGCTGCGGGATGACGCCCAGCATGTTCATCGCGCGCGCCGGTGCGAACGCGGCAAAACACGGCGGCGTCGTTCAGACTACTGCGCCGCGTTCAGCTTCCGCCATAACGTCGTCTTGCTGATGCCGAGTGCCTGGCAAACCGCATCGCGATCGCCATCGCAGGCGGCGAGGGCGGCGCGGATTTCGTCTGCTTCCACGTGACGGCTGCGCTCGCGTAACGTTAGCGCTGCTTTCTTCGTGCGCGCTTGGGGCAGCTCGAAGATTTCAGGCGCGACGGTGCGCAGTACCTCGCGCGTGAAGAGGGTTTCTGCTGCGCCGTTTGAGTCAGTGCCCGTGCCCACGTCCGCATCTGCCAGTTCAACCGCAATCCGTTCAATCACGTTCTGTAGTTCACGCACGTTGCCCGGCCAGGTGTAGCGCTTTAACGGCTCACTGAGACTAGCGAGGACGCGTCTCGCCGCATCCGCATGGGGCAGGCGAGCCGCCAGTCTCGGCTCACGCGACGCCGCCTGCAGCAACAATTCGACCGCGAGCGGCAGCAGATCGGTTGGCCGCTCGCGCAGCGGCGGCAGCGCGATGCTCAGAATGTTGAGCCGGTAGTAAAGGTCCGCGCGAAAACTGCCCGCCTCGATCCCTTCAGTCAACGCGCGATGCGTTGCCGCGACGACCCGGATGTCCACTCGCGTCGGCTCAGTCGAACCCAGCCGCACGACTTCACGTTCCTGCAGCACACGCAATAACCGACTCTGCAACGACAGCGGCATCTCGGCGATTTCATCGAGAAACAGCGTCCCGCGGTGCGCCACCTCGATCAGCCCCGCCTTGCCGCCTTTGCGTGCACCGGTGAACGCGCCTTCCTCATAACCGAACAACTCGCTCTCGAGCAACGCCTCAGGAAACGCGCCGCAATTGATGGCGACGAAGGCGAAGTCGCGCCGCGCGCTCAACTGATGCATGCTCTGCGCGACCATCTCCTTGCCGGTGCCGCTTTCGCCGAGAATCAGCACGGTGGCGTCCGATTTCGCGTAGCGCTGCACGAGCGTGCGGACCCGTTCGATCGAATCGGATACGCCGACGATATCGCCAAGCTGATAACGCGCGCTGAACTGCTGCACGCGCTGGCGCGAGCGCAACGTGCGGTCGAGCCGTTCGACCGCGCGCGATTCCTGAAACGTCAGCACGGTGCCTGCCGCCGAGCTGCTGCTCGCGAGCGGCCCGCGATGTACGACGTAGCTCGCGCCACGTACCGTGCAGAACGTGTCGCCGTCTGAGTCCGGCAAGCTGCCGGCGAGATCCGGCGCGAGCTCGAGCAGCGCCCGGCCCACTGCCTGTGCCGCATCGATGCCGAGCACGCTGGCAAGGCGCTGGTTCATCGCTTCGACGCGCCCTTGCGCATCGAGCGCGACGACGCCGTCGCGCAGATGCTGCAGCAGATTGTCGAGCCGTTGACGCCGAACTGTTTCGCGGCGAGTGGCCTGTGCGACTTCGAGTGCGGTATCGAACGCAGCGCGTACCGAGGCGCGTGAGTACAGAAACACCGCGCCCATGCCGGCGTTCGCCGCGAGGTCGGCAATGAGCCCCGGGCCGACCACGGCCTGGATGCCGCGATCGCGCAGATCGAGAACGACACTCTCCGCATCCTGCGCCGACTGATACGACGCAAATGTCACATCGATGCCGTACGCGGCGATGAAGCGCCGCACTTCGTCTGGCGTGTCGCCGTGCGTGACGAGTGCGACCCTGGCGCCGTCGCGCCGCGCTCGCGCAAGCGCGTGCATCACGTCGAAGCCGGTTGGGCCGATCAGCACGACCGGTACGCTGACACGCGTTTTCAGATACGCGCCGTTGGAGCCGCCGGCAATCACGACATCCGGACGCCCGGCACCGACCGCGTCGATCTCATGCACGGCGTCTTCGAAGCCATGCGAGACGATGCGCAGATCGGCGCGTTCGACGTACTCGCCGGCAATGTCGAAGAACAGATCACGCAGACGGCTGATGCTGACGGCCCAGATGCGAGGGCGCTGCGCGGGGTCGAAGGGGGGCGTGCTCACGGCGGGGGCTCGTTGTCTGGAGAGAGAGGCGGGAAGGACGAGAGGTTCGCCTATTATGCACCTGTCGTTTTCGAATTTGAAATCTTCGATTTCACTTATGAAATCAGGCGGCGAGGTGGCCAGGACATGATTTTTGTTAAATCAGGCACTTAGCGGCGTGCGTTCCGCATGGCCCATTCTTTGCGTTATAGCCTCCGTTTTCACCGGTTACCGCATCGAAACCCTGAAAGACAAGCTCGGCGCGCTGATTGCCGCACGAACGCAACCCCGCAGTTGGAGACGAAATGATGAGTGAAGCCGATAACAGCACGCCGAACGCAGGCGCCTTCAAACCGAAGAAATCCGTCGCCCTGTCTGGCGTGACGGCTGGCAACACTGCCCTTTGCACGGTCGGCAAGACCGGCAACGATCTGCACTACCGCGGCTACGACATTCTCGACATCGCCGGTGCATGCGAATTCGAAGAAATCGCGTATCTGCTGGTCCACGAAAAGCTGCCGACGCAGGCTGAACTGACCGCGTACAAGACCAAGCTCAAGGCGCTGCGCGGATTGCCCGCGAACGTCAAAGCCGCGCTGGAATGGATTCCGGCCGCTGCTCACCCGATGGATGTGATGCGCACCGGCGTGTCGGTGCTCGGCACGGTGCTGCCCGAGAAGGACGACCACAACCTGTCGGGCGCACGCGACATCGCCGACAAGCTGATGGCATCGCTCGGTTCGATGCTGCTGTACTGGTACCACTACTCGCACAACGGCAAGCGCATCGAAGTCGAAACCGATGACGATTCGATCGGCGGTCACTTCCTGCACCTGCTGCACGGTGTGGAACCGTCGAAGGCATGGGTCGATGCGATGCATGTGTCGCTGAACCTGTACGCCGAGCATGAATTCAACGCGTCGACGTTCACCGGCCGTGTGATCGCCGGTACGGGTTCGGACATCTACTCGGCGATTACCGGCGCAATCGGTGCGCTGCGCGGCCCGAAACACGGCGGCGCGAACGAAGCCGCGTTCGAGATCCAGTCGCGCTATCAGACGCCGGATGAGGCCGAAGCCGATATCCGCAAGCGCGTCGAAAACAAGGAAGTGGTGATCGGCTTCGGTCACCCGGTGTACACGATTTCCGACCCCCGCAACAAGGTCATCAAGGAAGTCGCGAAGAAGCTCTCGAAGGAAGCGGGCAACCTGAAGCTGTTCAATATCGCCGAGCGACTTGAAACAGTGATGGCAGATGTGAAGAAGATGTTCCCGAATCTCGACTGGTTCAGCGCGGTCTCGTATCACATGATGGGCGTGCCCACGGCGATGTTCACGCCGCTGTTCGTGATCTCCCGCACCGCAGGCTGGAGCGCGCACATCATCGAGCAGCGGATCGATAACAAGATCATTCGTCCAAGCGCAAATTACACCGGTCCCGACGATCTGCCCTTCGTGCCGCTGGCCAAACGCGTCTAAGCCTGTAAGCGCAAAACCGCAAGCGTTTCTCCTCCATTGCGTCTCACGAGAGCGGCGTAATGAAGTTTGGCCTTGGCTCGCTGGAACCCCCGAGCCAAGGCTGTTTTTTTGCGGGGCGGCGTGCGGTACGTTGTGCGGCGCATCAACGAAACACGCAGCAAGCCGGCGCGCCACCGCGAGCTAAACTACACAGACTGTCCGATTGATACGCGAGCGTTGCGCCGTCTGAAAGAGGGGCAGCGGATTGTGAAGCACGGCTGCCGCCATCGTCCCCGGATCATTATTGTTTTGTCCCCTACGCCATGAATACTGCCAACCGCAAACGCCTTCCCGGCACCCAACTGGACTTCTTCGACACGCGTGCCGCCGTCGATGCAATCCAGCCCGGCGCCTATGACAAGCTGCCGTACACCTCGCGCGTGCTGGCCGAAAACCTCGTGCGCCGCTGCGATCCGGTGACGCTGACGGCTTCGCTCAAGCAGATTATCGAACGCAAGCGCGAGCTGGATTTTCCGTGGTTCCCGGCGCGCGTGGTGTGTCATGACATTCTCGGCCAGACCGCGCTGGTCGACCTCGCTGGTCTGCGCGATGCGATTGCATTACAAGGCGGCGATCCCGCGATGGTCAACCCGGTCGTGCCGACGCAGCTCGTAGTGGATCACTCGCTCGCCGTCGAGTGCGGTGGTTTCGATCCGGATGCGTTCGCGAAGAACCGCGCCATTGAAGATCGCCGTAATGAAGACCGCTTCGACTTCATCAACTGGACCAAGCGCGCGTTCAAGAACGTCGACGTGATTCCGCCTGGCAACGGCATCCTGCACCAGATCAACCTCGAGCGCATGAGCCCGGTGGTGCAGGTGAAAGATGGTGTGGCCTTCCCCGATACGCTGGTCGGCACCGACTCGCATACGCCGATGGTGGATGCGCTCGGTGTGATCGCAATCGGCGTGGGCGGTCTTGAAGCGGAAAGCGTGATGCTGGGCCGCGCGTCTTATATGCGGCTGCCGGATATCGTCGGTGTGGAACTCACGGGCAAGCCGGCTGAGGGCATCACGGCGACTGACGTCGTGCTCTCGCTCACCGAATTTTTGCGCAAAGAGAAAGTGGTCGGCGCGTACCTCGAGTTCTACGGTGCAGGCACGGCCAACCTGACGCTCGGCGATCGCGCGACCATCGCCAACATGGCGCCCGAATTCGGCGCGACAGCGGCGATGTTCTACATCGACGAGCAGACCATCAAGTACCTCAAGCTCACCGGCCGCGACGACGAACTCGTCAAGCTGGTCGAGACCTACGCGAAGGAAACCGGCCTGTGGGGCGATACGCTGAAGCACGCCGAGTATGAACGCGTGCTGACGTTCGATCTGTCTACCGTGGTGCGCACGCTGGCGGGTCCGTCAAACCCGCATCGCCGTTTGCCGGTTTCCGAACTGGCCGCGCGTGGGATCAGCGGCAAGGTAGAGAACGAGCCGGGTCTCATGCCAGACGGCGCGGTGATCATCGCTGCGATCACGAGCTGCACGAACACCAACAACCCGCGCAACATGATCGCCGCCGGTTTGCTGGCGCGTAACGCCAATCAACGCGGACTGACCCGCAAGCCGTGGGCGAAGACGTCGCTCGCGCCGGGCTCGAAGGCGGTCACGCTGTATCTGGAAGAGGCGGGCCTCTTGCCGGAACTGGAGCAATTGGGCTTCGGCGTGGTCGCATATGCGTGCACGTCGTGCAACGGCATGTCGGGTGCGTTGGATCCGGTGATCCAGAAGGAAATCGTCGATCGCGATCTGTATGCGACGGCCGTGCTGTCCGGCAACCGGAACTTCGACGGCCGTATTCATCCGTACGCGAAGCAGGCCTTCCTCGCTTCGCCGCCGCTGGTGGTGGCTTACGCGATTGCCGGGACGATCCGCTTCGACATCGAGAAGGATGTGCTGGGCGTCGACGCCGACGGCAACGAGATCAAGCTGAAGGACATCTGGCCGTCGGATGAAGAGATCGACGCGATCGTCGCTTCGAGCGTGAAGCCGGAGCAGTTCCGCAAAGTGTATGAGCCGATGTTCGCGGTCTCCGTCGATACGGGTGAGAAGGCTGATCCGCTGTACGACTGGCGTCCGATGAGCACGTATATCCGCCGTCCGCCGTATTGGGAAGGCGCGCTTGCCGGTGAGCGCACGCTTACGGGCATGCGTCCGCTGGCTGTGCTGGGCGACAACATCACGACCGACCACCTGTCGCCGTCGAACGCGATTCTGGCGGACAGTGCGTCGGGCGAGTACCTCGCCAAGATGGGCTTGCCGGAAGAGGACTTCAATTCGTACGCAACGCACCGTGGCGATCACCTGACCGCGCAGCGCGCCACCTTCGCGAATCCGACGCTGAAGAACGAGATGGTGCTGGAAGACGGCAAGGTGAAGGCGGGTTCGTTGGCGCGCATCGAGCCTGAGGGCAAGGTGACGCGCATGTGGGAAGCAATCGAAACCTACATGGAGCGCAAGCAGCCGCTGATCGTGATTGCCGGTGCTGACTACGGCCAGGGTTCGTCGCGCGACTGGGCAGCGAAGGGTGTGCGTCTTGCTGGCGCGGAAGCGATTGTTGCGGAAGGGTTCGAGCGGATTCACCGCACGAATCTGGTGGGCATGGGCGTGTTGCCGCTGGAATTCAAGCCTGGCGTGAATCGTCTTACGCTCGCAATCGACGGCACCGAAACCTTCGACGTGATCGGCGAACGCAAACCGCGCGCCGACCTCACGCTCGTGATTCATCGCAAGAGTGGTGAGCGCGTCGAGGTGCCGGTGACGTGCCGCCTGGATACGGCGGAAGAGGTGTCGATCTACGAAGCCGGCGGCGTGTTGCAACGCTTCGCGCAGGACTTTCTTGAATCGACGAAGGCTGCGGCTTAGAGGCCAGTTCAAAAACCCCCTGAGGGGGCTGTTTACTTTCTCGGCAAGCTGTTAACCTTGGATGTCTGAACAACGGAACCCAAGGGATGGAAGCGCCGATCATTGATGACG